>LIHJ01000084.1 GCA_001399805.1 Candidatus Bathyarchaeota archaeon BA1 | reverse complement strand
TCTCCTCGCCAATGTTCCCCCGAAAGTACAACCGTTAGGAGCGAAAAGGAGACGAAAATCGGGTCAAGTCTCCTAATCTGCTCAAAATTCTCCTTTCTCGGGAAAAAATGAACGCCCTCACGTGGGAGCCTCAAAGTACAAGCCATCCCAGAAAAGGCCCTTCGTTTCCCTGGAAACCGAAATCAATCAGTTAACGGGAGTATATATGTAAAAATACCTTAGTTATACCTGTAAACTCGAAAAACCAAGCCCTCTTTCGTGAAGATGGCGTCACGATCCCTCAGTCTTAAAGGGGCCAAATGTATTCATCCCCACGGGTTCCCGTGCCTATCACGACTTGATGATGCGCTCTTCCAGATTCAAGGTTTTCCACCCGTTCCAACATCCCTGAGGCCTTAACTGTGTCGCCACGTCGAGCCACGTTTCTATAATATCCTATCATGGAAACCATAACGGTGGGGATCTCGTCCTCGGTGAGTTCTGAGGCTGGATCAAGTGGTTGATAATTTGTGATCTGGTAGATTGCTGGTCGGAACATGGCTTCACCATCGTCAATGATCTGGCAGGAAAAGCTAACGGGCTTGACAGGATGGTATCGATGGTCGCCGTACCTAGAGGTTATCTCCTCGAGCCTTCGCACCGCATTGTACACGAAAATGGTGTTCTTGTATCGTCCTCGATGCCTCCTCACTCGATCCAGCCTCTTGGTGAAAACATAGCTCAATGTGCCTTCATCCACAAGCTTGTTGATCGCCTTTTCTAGGATTCGGAAGTTGCGTGATCCACGCACCACCAAATCAATGTCGGATTCCATGGTGTGCATGTTTAAGGCGATGGATCCATGGATCCCGAAGTCCTCCAGCAGCACACCCGATTCCGTAGAGAGAAGATTTATTAGCTCTAGCGCCAGTTTTTGTAGTCGATCCTTTCTTTTCCTTTTGGAGAGTCGCTGTAGGCATTCTTTTGGCACATAAACCCTCTTTATGAGATTTAATGGGACGCTGATCACCTCCTTTCTGCGATATGGACAAAAGTAAACATAATCGGGGAATCGATTACGAAAAGCCTCCATGAGCCTCTGAAAATTTAGCGCTGTATAGAGCTTTTCAGAGCGAACAAGCTCCGCATCTCCCAGTCTCCAGCATCGTCTCAGAAAGGGTAAGGGAAAGCATGACCT
This sequence comes from Candidatus Bathyarchaeota archaeon BA1, assembly GCA_001399805.1. The sequence goes on along the minus strand of LIHJ01000084.1, from coordinate 45,030 downwards.
CAGCCCTGATGGTATGTATTTTAAATAGGAGAAAACCAGCCCACCTGGGTGCTCATACCCAAACACGAAAAAGACAAGGTTCTCCCTTGAGATGAGCGTGTCACCATCCATCGGGACCCATGCCTTCATCATGAATTAAGCCAGCCCCAGTTTTCGCGTTGATTTTGTGCAACTAAACAGAGACTTTCTCACCTTCCTTCCATAACCAGACCCAAAATCAAACACCTTCACCCAGCCTTGATAGGCCCTGGGGTATGCTATATGAATTTTCCCCTTCTAATGTTCAGCTTTCCCCCCACCTCTTATAGAGGGTGTGCTCCACTTTCAATATGTCCAAAACCTTACCCACCATAAAATCCACCAGATCACCAATATCCTTTGGTTTGTGATAGTATGCGGGCATGGCCGGAACAATGATAACACCTTGCTTCGCCAGCTCCAGCATGTTGCGAAGATGAATGACATGCATGGGGGTTTCCCGAGGAACCAAAACGAGCCTTCGCCCCTCCTTTAAGGTGACGTCCGCAGCCCTCAAAATGAGGTTGTCAGAATAGCCATGCGCAATACCAGCCAATGTTTTCATGCTGCAGGGAATGATCACCATGCCATCTGTTTTAAACGACCCACTCACAATGGGAGCCAACAAATCGTCCACATCATATGCGTGGTCCGCCAGCCTTTCCAGGTCCTTTTTTGCCAATCCCAGCTCATGTTCAATCACCCTTTCAGCGACCCTGCTAATAACCAGGTGGGTCTCAACATTTTTGTCTTGCAAAACTTCCAGTAAGCGTTTGCCGTAGAGAGCCCCGCTGGCCCCGGTTATGGCCACAATCAATCGCATGTAGTGGGGCACCCGCCTATTTTATCTCCAACACTTCCTTCAGGTAGGCTCGATAGGGCCCGAGCTTACCACCGTAATTCCCTGCCGAGATTTTCACCACGCCCGGGACCCTCACCGCAGCCTTAATCCCCTCGGCCATCGCCCTCTTCACAACATCCAGATTCAAGCCATTTATGACGATCTCATAAACGCTGTTCACGTTTTCAGGAACCCTCGAATCCGACACGATCTTCTTCAACCTTGGACAGAAGGAGTGAAATGTGGAGGCATTCAGCTTGTATTTCATGGACCCCGATTTTGACCCAGCCCTGCAGACACCGCCTGGAAAGGGCAAAATAATTCCTTCCCCCTTTCGACCGATGGCGCTCACAGCTTCTTCCGCAGCTTGAAGCCCTGCCTTTCGATTTTCAGCCAGAATCAGAAAGTTTCCACCAGCAATGGCCTTCACAGCCCCAAAATTGTCTTCCACTATGAATTCCCCCTCCATGACAGGGATGCGCCAAACCTTTCTTCCGGCGACCACATCCCTCCTTTGAAAGCCGTCACCGAACAGACGAAGGCTCCGCCCCACCTTTAGCCTCCTTTTCGCCTCGGGCAACGCATCGAAGGCCGCGGTGGTGGGGCAGGTCATGACGCACTGCCCTATCCTCAGAACAATTTGGGATTTCAGGTCTCTTCTGGCGTGATGATAGATTTGAATCAGCGCCCCAACTCGCCCATCAGGGGTTTTGTCAGGCGTCACAATGCCCTCGATTCCGGCTTCCGCCGGGGACATGATGATGGAGGTGGCTAAGCCGGTTGCGCTCCTTGCCGCTGTCAATGCCCACTTTTCGTTGTCAGCGGTTATGAGGGCCCGCCCCATCCACATCGAAAAAATTTCAGCGAACGTGTCTTCGACCTCTACTCCGTTATAGCGAAACATGAAATCACCCCAATAGACACCATTTCTATAGAATATATCGTTCCATTTACGTTTTCTTGAGCTTAGCCATAACCATGGATTTCGCAATTTCATAGGCAATCTTGTAGTCGAATATCCCCTTTGGGGCCTCCACCGCTCGCCTAAATAACTGCGCCTCAACCTTGTTCTTGAAGGTGCCTATGGCTAGGGCGCCTATCCCCCAAACACCTGGCAACATCTCAACACCCTCATCCGTGGGCTTTAACCCCTCAACACCCAGTGGTGGAATAGCGTTGATGTCCCCCACAACCCTGCAACGCTTCCCATACTCCTTAAGCACTTTGAGGGGTAGCAGATGAATCCCAGCGGCGCCTGCAGACAAAATGATGTCCGCCTCCTTAATGGATTTGCCCACCTCATTGGGCATGGCGGCCTTCACGCCCCGGGCTCTTTGCACCTCCAGTTCCTGATTGATTTTGTTGGCAACCGCGGTTGATCTGGCGAGATCTCGTGAAGTAACGATCACGTTGGCTCCCTCCATCGCGTATAGGCGAGCAGCGGCCTGCCCCACGGGTCCTGTTCCCGCCAGCACGGTGATGGTCTTTCCATCGAGGTCGCCTAGTCCCTTCTCTATGGATGTGGCGAGGGTTTTCGCCACGGCAGCTGAGGCGGTTGTGTAGGCTCCTCTGGGGTCCACGATGATGGCGAGTTCGAAGGGTGGGAACATACACTTCTTCGCTACCTCCAGGATCTCAACAGCCCTTTCCACATCGTATCCCCCAATGAAGACCTTCGTGTGTTTTGCCCCCTCAGGACCGCGTGGGAACATGGCATCTTGAATGAGCCTCTTGGCGTCATCTGGGCTAACGCCACTGTAATGGAGGATTTGGGCTTCTGGAAATAGGTCAATGGCGGTTAGGATGTCGAAGGGGCTTGCATGCTTGTCAGTATCCAAAAAGATTAACACGATTTTTTTGTGTGGCTTGGACAAGGTTTTCACCTTGGTGTTTATAGAGTATTCCACTATCGTGAGGTTTGTTTTAAAATTAACTATGGCTTTAGGTTTAAAAGTGCATAAGAGAATAATCCCATGCGTGATACCGCACATTGGAAAATTTTTCTAAACTCGTTTCAAGCCCATTTTCTGTTTCAGAGCTAGACTCAAGCTCTGAAAACCTCAAAATTTTTCAACTTATTATGATATCCTTATTCCTAAAAGGGTCAGGATGTCTCTCTACCTGCAATCCCCATTTTTCATGAATTTTTTGTTTTTCGTGTATAAAATTTAAATAACTGTGGAAAATATTTAATTTTGTGGAAGATTTAATATGACTGTCAGTGTGGAGTATTCAAAGATTTCAAAAGGGGAACCAGGTTGTGATTCCAGCCAAGGTTCGAAACGAGTTTGGCCTGAAAGCAGATGACCTCGTGGTTTGGGCGATCATATGGAACGAAGTTCTGGTGAAGTTCTTGAGAAAGGAGGAGGGCAGCCTCTCTAAATTAATCGGAAAGATCGGCATGGGCCCGACATCGCCTGAGGAAGTGGATGAAACCCTAACAGCCTGAGGCCAACAGCCTGAGGCTACCCAACCATGTATGTAGTAGATTCAAACGTCTTTATAGGAGCGTTCAACCCGAGGGACGCATACCACAAAGAAGCCTCCTCAATAATCTTATCCATTGACAAGGGCGAAGTTGGAGAGTCTCTTATAACAGATGGTGAAAAAAATGCCCTCTATTTCTAAACTCTATGAAATCCTGCACGAGAGTTACGCTCATCCTTCCTACTCTCGAGATTATTTAGCAGGAGTGTTTGACTCAGAGGGAAGTTTCCATGTTTCAGTAAGAAAGATGGAATATCGTGGGCGCACCACACACTACCCTGAACATAGATTCAGCATAGTCCTCATGGCAACAAAGGAATGGCTAAACATTGTGAACTACCTAAAAGCCACCTACGGTGGATATGCTAGCCCCATAAACTATGCTAGATACTACGCATACGCAATTTCAGAGAAAGAAGCACTTCTAAGATTCCTAGATGATTTCATCCCCCACCTAAAAATCAAACGAACAGAAGCCGAAAGACTCAGAAAAAGCTTAATAGCCTACGAAGAAAAAACAAACAAAGGCATGACTCACGAGGAAATAATAGAATGGATAGTTGAATGGGGGATTACCTAATGAAAATGGAAAGGACTTCAATCCTATTACCGCAAAACTATCTTAAGGAAATCGATTCCATCGCTAAGGATCAAGGATTAGATCGAGCAACATTAATTCGCCAATTATTAATTACCGGAATCAAAGAATACAAGGTAAAACTCGCAACCGAGCTTTATCGCAATGAAAAAATTTCTTTAGGCAAGGCCGCGGAGATAGCTGACATCTCAATTTGGGAAATGATGGACATCCTTAGGGAACAGAAAATCCCATCCGCCTACCGAATTTCCGATGCACGTGAAGAAATAAGAAGAATACTAAAAGAACATAAAATCCCATCGCATAATATTAAAGCTAAATAATTAACTAAAACTGCGAATAATTAAGAGAAATTTAATCCTTCATAATTTCTTGCAGTTTCCACCAAATAGCGCTAATTGGGTTACAAGTCCGCCATGGAGATGAAGGTTTCCGACGCTTCAAGAACTAACCGAGTTTAAACCCATAATCTGCGTTCTAATTCAGGAGGTTACTATTAAATCTTCTCTAGTTCTCAATAAGCTCCTCATCGCTTAAAACCTTCAGGTTTCAAATATTAGTAATAAACGTTAATATGTTGCGATAAATAAGAAGGTTTTCAAAGCGAGGACCCATTTCAAGGCTTATGGGTGTGGGGCGCTTATTCGTAGTTGAGGTGAGCGGATGCCTAAGTTGAAGGTTTCGCTATTGACTGGCCGAACGATTGGTCAGGGTCGGGGAAAGGAGTATGGGAAGCTCTCTGAGGAATACTGGAGGAGCGTTTCGATATGCGAGATGGATCCTAACGACATGAAGTATCTTGGGGTCAAGGAGAATGGCAACGTCAAAATCACCACCGACTTTGGCTCAGCGGTCGTGAGGGTTGTGAAATCGGCGAGGGCTCCACACCCCGGAGTTGTTTTCATCCCCTATGGTCCATGGGCGAACCTCCTGGTGAACCCCAGAACCCACGGATCGGGCATGCCATCCCTTAAGGGCATCCCAGCCGAGGTTGAGCCAGCCCCCAAGGAGAGGGTGCTTAACCTACCGGAACTGCTCAAACAGCACTATGGAAAGGGATGAGGGTGTCAGTCATTTCCAGCGTCACTTGCCCGGTTTGTGGCTCCTTCTGCGATGACATCGAGGTAACAGTGAAAAACAACGTGATCATCAAAGTGAAGAACGCGTGTGCTGTTGGTGAAGCCAAGTTTTTAAACTACGCCACGCACAGGAATGTAAAACCCCTGATAAGAAAGAATGGCGAGTTGGTTGAGGCCTCGCTGGATGAAGCCATCCAAAAGAGCGCGGATATCCTCGTGGATGCCGCCTACCCCATACTATATGGCTGGAGCTCCACGAGTTGCGAGGCAATCCGAGTTGGGTTGGAGCTGGCTGAAGAGGTAGGTGGGGTCATCGATAACACCTCAACCATTTGCCACGGCCCCTCAATCTTAAGCATTCAAGACGTGGGCATCTCATCCTGCACGCTAGGTCAGCTCCGCCATCGGGCAGACCTCGTCTTCTACTGGGGGAGCAACCCATGGAGCGCCCACCCCCGTCACATAGACCGATACACGACATTTTCGTCGGGTAGGTTCCAAGCAAGTGCATGGAAGGGATACCTTTTACGTCAGAGCGCCATCTTGGCCAAAAAAAGGTTGTCGAGAGCAGCCAACCTGGTCCTCAGGCGGGATGTTTCCGCCCCTCCTATGATGGATCGCCGCCTGCCCTACTCCCTGTTTCGAAAGGAAAGGAAAATGATCGTTGTGGACGTTCGAAGAACAAGATCCGCTGAGTTAGCCGACTACTTTATTCAAGTCCAGCCAAACAAGGATTACGAACTTCTACAGGCGTTCCGAATGCTCATTCGAGATGAGGAAATCGATGTTGATGAGGTGGCGGGGGTACCTGTCGACGTTCTGGAAGATGTCGCCTACCTAATGATTGGGTGCGACCTGGGCGTGCTCTTTTTCGGGGTGGGGTTAACGATGAGTGAGGGAAAGCTCCGCAACATCGACGCGGCCCTCTCCCTGGTTCGGGATCTGAATCAACGCACAAAGTTTCTCATCATGCCGATGCGGGGGCACTTCAACGTGACCGGGGCAAACGTGGTGTTCACCTGGCAGACGGGATACCCATACGCCGTTGACTTTTCTCAAGGATATCCACGATACAACCCGGGCGAAACATCCGTGGTCGATATACTGTGCCGAGGCGAATCCGATGCTGGACTCGTCATCGCATCGGACCCCGTCGCCCATTTCCCGCGAGAGGCTGTCAGCAACCTCGTTAAGAATCCCCTTATCGTGATCGACCCTCAAGTGACACCCACATCACTAATGGCGGATGTGGTGATCCCCTCGACCTTCGTAGGGATAGAGACCGAGGGGACAGCCTATCGCATGGACCACGTTCCCTTACCCCTAAGGAAGATTGTGGAACCCCCAGGGGGCTGCCTCCCTGATGAAGAGATATTACAGAGAATTCTCCATGAAGTCCGCAAATCAAGGGGGAGACGAAACTGACCGAAATCATCGTCAAAAATGGGTTTGTCTATGACCCCCTAAATCGCATTGACGGGGAGAAGATGGACATCGCTGTTAGTGATGGGAGGATTGTTGAGCGGGTTGATGAGAAGGAGGCGGAGGTGATCGATGCCTCTGGGATGGTGGTGATGCCCGGAGGGGTTGATATCCATTCCCACATCGCTGGTTCGGAGGTGAATGCCGGTCGCCTCCTACGACCTGAAGACCATTTTAGGGATGTGGAGGCGAAAACAACCACAACCCGATCTGGTGTTGGTTATTCCATTCCCTCAACCTTTACGACGGGTTACCGTTACGCGAGAATGGGATACACGACAGTTATGAACCCCTCAATGCCCCCCTTAGAGGCCCGCCACACACATGAGGAGCTTGATGACACACCGATGGTGGATAAGGCCACGTATCCTTTGATGGGGGACTGGTGGTTCACCCTGGAATACCTTCGAGACGGCATGATCAAAGAGTGCGCTGCGCACGTGGCCTGGATGATGACTGCCACCAAGGGATATGCGATAAAGATTGTTAACCCAGGTGGTCTGGAATCGTGGGGATTCGGTGGAAACGTTGCGAGCCTCGATGACGCTGTACCGTACTTTAACATCACCCCCAGGGAGATCATCCGCGGCCTATGCAAAGTGAACCAGCTCCTTAACATGCCCCACACCATCCACGTGCACACAAACAACCTTGGAAAACCAGGAAACTACATCACGACGCTGGATACGATGAGGTGTGTGGAGGATTTAGCCCAAGAGGGTAGACCAGTCATACACATCACCCACTGTCAGTTCAGCGCCTTTAAAGGGTCAGACTGGAGGACGATGACCTCCGGGGCCGAGGACATCGCAAAGTACGTTAATAACCATGATCACGTAACCCTTGACATGGGGCAGGTGGTTTTCACCGACACAACCACCATGACAGCAGACGGACCATTTCAATATGGGCTCTACCGGCTTAGCGGCAACAAGTGGGTCAACCATGATGTGGAAACGGAGACAAGCTCCGGGATCGTGCCGTTCAGATATAAGCGCAAGAGCAGCGTGCACGCCACCCAATGGTCGATCGGGCTGGAGCTCGCCCTCCTGATCAAGGACCCCTGGAGGATCTACCTAACCACCGACCACCCGAATGGCGGCCCCTTCACCACCTACCCTCAAATCATCTCATGGCTGATGAGCAGGGCTGCAAGAGAAAGAACGTTAAGGAAAATCAGTAAGCGGGCGAGGCGAAACAGCCTGCTCACCAGCATCGATCGGGAATACGGCTTCTATGAGATTGCCACCATCACGCGGGCTGGTCAAGCGAAAGCCCTGGGCTTAACGTGGAAGGGGCATCTTGGGGTGGGAGCAGACGCTGACATAGCCATATACAACGTGAACCCGGAGCGAGCTGACCCGTCAAAAGGGTATAAGACGGTTCAAAGCGCCTTTAAGAGGGCTGCCTACACCATCAAGGGCGGTGAGGTGGTAGTGAAGGATGGGGAGATCGTAAGGTCGGTTTGTGGGAGGACCTTCTGGGTAAACCCAAAACTTTCTTCACCTGTGAAGGTTACGGAGGATTTGAAGCGAAAGTTTCGGGACTACTGGACTGTTGAATTTGAGAATTACTTCATCCCAGAGCGTTTCTTGCATGCATCAGCTCCTATACCAATTGTGGCGAGGGTTTAGAGGTTGATCACCATATATCCCAAGCGTCCATTCAAGGCTCTCATAGAGGCCAAATGCATCACCCCGGATGCTTTCGTCAAAAAATCAGTTGGTGAGATAGTTGAGTTGCCGGTTTGGGAGGGAAATAGTGAGCGAACCCTCGGTAATCTTTTCAAAATAGTGCAGGAACCAGAAACTTCAGAGGAGGCAACCATAAGGATTTCTGGGGATGCGGGTAAGGTTCGAGGCATCGGAGCCGGGATGTCCATGGGAAAAATAATCGTGGATGGCGATGTTGGGATGCATCTCGGTGGAGAAATGGGCGGGGGCACCATTACCATAATAGGTAATGCGGGCTCGTGGGCTGGATCCATGATGAAGAATGGAACCATCGAGGTCATGGGGGATGCTGGCGACTATGCCGGGGCGGCTTACCGTGGAAGCACCCAAGGTATGAGGGGTGGAACCATTATCATACATGGGAATGCTGGAAATGAGGTGGGATGCTTCATGAGGAAGGGGCTCATCAAAATATATGGAAACGCTGGGCAGTTCGTGGGTATCCACATGAGAAACGGAACCATATTTGTGAAGGGAAACTCGGAGGGAAGAGCCGGAGCTCAAATACTAGGGGGGAAGATCGTTATATGTGGTTATATTCCATCCATTCTTCCCACATTCACTGTCGACAGTGTCAGATCAAAGGTCAAGATAAATGGTGAGGAAGTCACGGGTCCGTTTTACATGTTTGCTGGCGATTTAGCGGAAGGCGGCGATGGGAAACTGTATGTCTCAAAAGCCCAAAACCCACATCTAAACCTCTATGAAAAATACCTGTAGACCTTTTACGTTCCGTATCCTTTTTCCCACTCGGTATTAGGTTATCGCTTCAGCCTTCACCTAGAATATGGATGGAGAACAATCATGAATTATTTATTTGAGAGATGGAATTGAATAATATAACAGATGGTGGTTTTAATGGGAGTTATGGAGCCGAAGGAGTTTTGGGAAGACGCAAAGTGGGGTAGGGAGCATTATGCTGAGTTACAAGAGCGGTACAAGGATCAATGGGTTGCTATAGTCGATAAGCGTGTTGTAAGCTATGGGAAAAATCTGAAGAAGGTGGAAGAAGAGGCTAAGAAGCTCACGAAAAAAGAGCACATTTACACCACTTTTGTTGAGTCAGGGGCGGCTATCTATTAGAGTCAAACTTGATTTTATACACCAGTACGACTCGGAATTATTGAGAAGGTTTCCAGATTATGATGGGTTGCTGAGGCTTGTCTGCTTCGCTAAATTCAAGACCAAAAATGGATGGTCTGGGGCGAGAGACGCCATAATAGATACTGGAGCTCATACTTCTATTCTACCTTTAAGCGTATGGGAGCCTTTAGATGCTCAGATTCTTGGAGACTATTTTGTAAGAGGGTTAGTTCCTAAGAAAGAGTGTGTGCTTGAGGTGAAGGTCGGCTGGTTAACTGGTATAATAATTGATGAGCAGGGAAACACTACCCCAGAAACGAAGTTTCGATGCTACTTAGCACCAAGTGATGAGGTCCCCATAGTTCTAGGATTTACTTGAGGAATTCATCGTTCATTGCGACTTTCCCAAAAGGATAGCCTACATCGAAAGCAGGTAACCTACTTCTTTCCTGAATTTCTTTCACGCTTTTATAGTTAAAATTTTCGAGATACTTTGCCAGAACTTCACTCTTAGTTATCATTAATTAGAATCTGATCCTGAGCTTTTGGGGCACATGCGCTCTTTTTTCGATCAATACTCTTCTCAAGATTTTTCCTGAGGGGGTTCTTGGTATGTTATCCGTAAACTCAACCTCTCTTATCCATTTGTATTCCGCTATCCTGTTTTTGACAAAATCGATTATTTCTTTTGATGAGGCTCTCATTTCGGGTTTTGTGACGATGAACGCCTTGGGGATTTCCCCAGCATAACGGTCGGGTTTCCCTATGAGCGCGCAGTCCGCCACAGCCGGGTGTGCGAAGAGCAATTTCTCAAGCTCAGCGGGTGATACGCTGAAACCCTTGTATTTTATCATTTCCTTTCTTCTATCGATGATGTATTCGTAGCCCTCCCCATCTATCTTGGCTATGTCGCCGGTCCTAAGCCACTTCTCGCCATTAATGGTTATGAATGCTTCCTCGGTTTCCACAGGCTTGTTCCAGTATCCCTTCATCACCTGGGGCCCTTTGATTATAAGTTCCCCAACCTCCCCAACTGGGAGCTCTTTACAGGTTTCCGGATCTATGACTTTATGTTCTGTATCAGAGAGCGGCATGCCTTGGGCTCCACCTTTATCTTATATCATGGGTTGGCGGCCACAACGGGTGAAGCCTCGGTGAGCCCCCATTGATGGTACACCGTAAGGCCTGTTAATTCCTGAAATTTCTTTGCAACCTCAGGGGAGATCGGAGCGGCCCCGTTTGCGATGAAGCGTACAGACGACCAGTCGTACTTGGGAAGATTTGGATAGCCTATGAGGGCAATAATCATTGGCGGAACAAGAAAGGCATAGGTGACCTTATACCTCTCAACTAACTCGCAGAAATCCTTTCTATGGGACTCTTTCATCACGACCTGCTTTGCTCCTACGTAAAGGGACATGAGCATGCCCACCACCATTCCAAATATGTGGTAGAATGGGGTGCCATTCAAAGGGACATCGTTCTCATGCACCTGGAATGCCACTGATGCCTGGAGAAGATTAGATACAATGTTATAATGGGTGAGCATAACGCCTTTGGGCATCCCCGTTGTGCCACTCGTATAAGGAAGCACACATAAGTCCTCTTTCGGATCAATGTTAACACTTAACGGCCTTGATGGGCATTTCTTTATAAGCCAGCTGAATGAAAACGTGTGGGGAATCCTCCTTCCGATCACAATAACTCTCTTCACGCTAGGGGTATTAGGCAAGACACTCCTCACCCTCGGATAGAGCTCGTCCCGAACAATCATTGTTCCAGCAGATGAATCATTAACAACATACTCTATTTCCATCTCCCTAGACATGGGATTCAAAGGAACAACTATGGCCCCTGACCCCACAATGGCGTTAAAGGCTATCTCAAACTCCGGACTATTCCACTCGAATAAACACACCCTATCACCCACGTTAACCCCCGCATCCACCAACGCTGCCGCCAGATGGTCCACGCATACCCAGAAATCCCCATAGCTAAGCCTCAACGGATAAACGATTGCGTATCTGTTATGTGATTTCTCAGCTTGTTTTTTCAAAAACTCCGTTAACGATACCTCAGGGTACCATAAAGGGGTCTCTTCAATAGGACCATTTCACATCCATGATTTTATAATCGCATTTAAATATTTATGATAACGGAGACGGAATATGCACCGATTACGATTGAGCGTAAACCACACTGCATGGCCGCTCGTAAAAAAACTGTGCGAAAAGGCTGAGGAGTATGGGGTGATTGTTGAGGAGAAAAAATCGGGCGCAACTTTAATCGATGCCGGAATCGAGGCGAGGGGGGGATTCCTCGCCGGCAAGATCATAACAGAGATTTGTCTCGGCGGGTATGGTGAAGCAAGGATCTTCTGTAAACAATACAATGATCTTGAACTGCCCTCCATCTTCGTGTACACGGATCACCCAGCCATAGCGACCTTGGGTTCCCAGTTTGCCGGTTGGCAGATCAAGGTTGGGGCCTATTTTGCCATGGGGTCTGGTCCTGCACGGGCTCTGGCTCGAAAGCCTAGGGAGCTTTATGAGGAGATAGGGTATTGGGATGAGGCGGATGTGGCGGTGCTTGTGCTTGAAACAAATAGGGAGCCGCCCGATGACGTAATCGCATACATCTCGGGTCAATGCAAGGTCACGCCAGACCACCTATCCCTGATCCTAGTGCCCACCACAACCATATCGGGGTCTACGCAAATCTCAGGCAGGGTGGTGGAAACTGGATTACATAAGCTCATGAGGTTAGGTCTTGATCCCAAAATGATAACGCATGCGTGTGGATACGCACCCATCGCACCAGTGCACCCCGGATCCGCTGAGGCCATGGGAAGAACCAATGATGCGATATTATATGCTGGTGTGGGATGCTACGTCATAAGTTACGACGATGACGGAAAACTGAAGGAGCTGGTTGAGAGGGCACCATCCATAGCCTCTAAAGGTTATGGGCGACCGTTCCTTGAAATCTTCAAAGAAGCTAATTACGATTTTTATCAAATCGATCCCGGCTTATTCGCCCCAGCGCTCTTGATTGTTAATAACGCCAAAACTGGCAGCACTTTTCAGGCTGGGAAGATCAACATGGAGGTGCTTAAGCGATCGATTGGGCTCTAACCAAGCTTGATTCTGGTGGTGTTTCGGGTTTGCATGGAGATAAAGAGCTTTTAGATGCATTATTTAACGCCGTGACTCTCGGCGACGCCCGTAAGGCACGCAACATCGCGCAAAAGGCAGTTGAAAGAGGCATACCCACTGACATCGCTTTGGAAAGGCTGATGGAAGCCATGCGGACGGTGGATAAAAGATACGAGAGGAAGGAATACTTTGTGGTAGACGTGGCTGCGGCTGCTTCAGCCATGCGAGAAGCCTTCAAGGTTCTTGAACCACGTCTTAAAGTTAAACCAGCAGAAGTCATGGGAAAGATTGTCATTGGGTCGCTAAAGGGAAATACTCAGAGTTTAGGCAAGGACATCGTGGCCGCAGCGTTGAGGTCCGCTGGATTTCAAGTGGTGGACTTAGGGGTGGATGTGGCACCGGATGTGTTTGTTGACGCTGCTGTCAAGGAGGGAGCGCAGATAATCGCCATCTCAGTGTCGGTGGACGAGACCGTTCCCTTTTTAAGGGATGTGACCGAGCTTTTGAAGCAGAAGAAACTCAGCGGGAAGGTGAAAACCGTGATGGGGGGGCGAGCGATTTCTGAATCAATTCGCGAAGGGTACGGCATGGACGCGTATGCGAGAGACGCATGGGACTGCATGAAAAAGGTTAGAGAGTTGCTCCGTCGGTAGGGTTTGGGTGCACCTTGGGTCTAACAAAGCCGATAGATCTCTCTTTAAAACAGAAAAGCCAAGGGGCAATAAAAGTTGGGGCAATTTCTCACTCTAAAATTCAGTGAATTCCCTTTTTCTGAGAGCCGTTAAATCTATTTCCCCCGTTTTTGGATTAGGGATTAAAGCCCACTCCTCCATGGCCAAGGCTCCTATTATCACATCTATCCGCCGTCCGTACTCATCAACACCAATTTCTTCAACTGGGTGCGCCTTTATATCAAATCCCAAACCTTCTATGGCACAGTTTAAGGCACATACCTCATTGACCTCGTAAATACGCCCACTTAACCCGACTCTCAATGGAACAGTTCTCCACCTAACATTAGAGGCGAACTCTTTTCTAACATAAGACCTTATCGAGCCAGTATCAAAAAGGACATTGGCTTCCTTTCCTCCTATTTCTATCTTCTTGAAGGTTCGAGTCATTTCCACCAACTAGTATAGAAAAAGTCAACAACCAATTTATTCGTTTCTATCTACGTCAAACGTTAACTTTTTTGCCAAAGTCAATTTCAGATGGGTGGGGCCTGTCTCTGGTGCAGGCGGTGGAAAGGCTTTTGGGAAAGCCCTGATTCTGGTGGAAAAATAGCACGTAGTGAGGGTGCTCTCTAAAAGATTTTGTAGAGTGGGTGGTCAGGAACGAGGGTTTGGTTCCCAACCGCCTTATGGCGTTGTAGGCGATGATCGCATCGTTCATAGCACAAGCGGGTATGATGTTTTTCGCTTGCTTTATGGGTCCATATATCAGAAAATCAGCTCCGCTGAATTGGGCAATAGTATGCGCGGATGCATTATAAGCTGCGAAGCCTCCCTTTAAAAGTTCATTCTGCGACCTCCTCCAGTCGTAGGTGGCGTTGGCCGGGGAACAACCGGCTGGATACCCCAGATCATTTTTCACAAGCTTGATCGCCTCTACGGCATAAGCGATGCTTGGCACGTCAAAAACTATGGTGTCCACCAGAACCTTCTTCACCCGTGCCCTTTTTGCAATACGTAGCAAACCTAATTGTTCATCAAAACCCGTCAATATCGTGATTCTTCCCTCGGGCGAAAAATCCATCTCATTATGCGCGAGGAGGATGGCGGCAGTCACGCCTGACTCACGAAGAGCCTTAATCTCGTCCTCCGAGATCTGGGGAAAAATCGCATTGAAGATGGCTCTTTCTTGCAAACCCAGTTCCCAAACCGTCTTCAAACCAGCAATGCGTGTTTCTGGATTGGTTCCATCAAGGAGAAACACTTTGTCGCTATGCTCAGAAACAAACGAGATGTATTTCCTCATCGCCTCAGGGCACATCGCCATAATATCCAAGAGGTGGGGTACTCCTGTTTTCTCGGAAAGCTCCTCAGCGATTGCAATCCATTTCAATACAGCCTTTTGATCAAACTCGCCCCCTTTATGGTTAATCTCCTCCGGCATCCCCTTATAGAAAAGATTCCCGATGAGGGCGGTGGGCAACTCCCCAGGCTGTCCACCAATCCTCACTCCTCCAACATCAAAGATTCTTTGCTTAGCCTCAAACTTCAACAACATAAAATAAGCACCTATTCTCTTTGTTACCTACAAATCTTTAGGTAAGATTAGCGTATTTAGTTTGCACAGCTTTTACAGCATCCACTTATTTGGTGAACCTTCTTAAAACAATTAGTCCAATGATCAACGATACACTTATGTCAATCATTCCTTGGACGCTGTTCCAAAAGGCCACCTCAGCGAAGTAGGCCCCAAATCCGATCAGACCAAGCGATAGCCCGATGAAACTTTGGAACCTAGGGTTGGAGAAGAATTGAAGAACCTGCTCAGGGGTCATGCCGAAGAAAAATGGTATGGCAAAATAGAGGTTGAAGAGGATGCAGACAACATCTCTTACAGCAGTTGCAACCACACCTGAAAACGCGTAAAGCCACTTGTTCGATAGGAGTCGTCTTGTCCCTGTCTTGCGGGCGATGGTGGCGGGTATGGCAAACATCCAGACACTCGCAACAGACTTCATTATAGCCCCAACCCAGCCCCCAGCAAAGGGACCTAAAACCCCGACGAGCGGCACGCTGATAAGTAAGGAGGAAAGTGCCGCTTTAAATCCAAAGAGCATCCAGCATAAAACCCAAGGGACTGCAACAAGATCCACCCGCATAAACCAGGGGGTCAAGAAGAGCGGAGGTAAACACTGCATGATGACAGATAGCGGCGCCATCAAGGCAACGCCCGCAATTTTCACCGTGGGTCTGTCAAGACGCATGGGGTTGCCCCCACTGGGGCATCGCACGCCTAATTATATAAGAGTAACTACTCAAAAATGCGTAAAAGAAATTTCTCGGAAAAGATTTTAATGATGTAGCTCATTCGTTAAAGATGATGGAAGTGGGGATCATGCCCGAGGCACTTCAAATACCGCTCGAAGAATTCAAAGACTGGTTAGAGCAAGAAACAGCTTCTATCGTTAAACCACTTAGGGACAAGGGGTTAGGTTTGCTTAAGGATGTTGAGAGTAAGCTAAAGGATTTTCGTGATACGTGCGAAAGGCTATTTAAAGATGGCGAGAGGGAAATGCTGAAGGGTGGCCCCAAAACCTATCGATCAGCAAAAGCAATGAATCGGTTCGCTCGAGGCGTCCTAGAAATGACCGAAAATGTTGATTTTCCAGACAAGATTTTGCATGAAAGCCTCCAGATGCTGTGTGGCGACTTAGAAAAGACACTTGAGTCTGCTGAGTCAGAAAGGAGGGCCTGGTTTCCTTACATTGAGCCCTATTTCATTATCGACCGCAGAAGGTTTGATGCCGCATTAAGAAGGTGCTCGGAGGCGCTTAAGGAACTGCACACCTTTTCATCTAAAGAGTATGAGAAAGCTAGGGCCGTTGAAGAGGCATTTCCAATGATTGACAGGATTTTTCAATTGTTGAATGAGTCGAAAGGGGTTGAGATGTATAGGGAACGAATGGATTTGGAGGGAAATCTTCTTGAGAAGAAGATCATAGAAGATCAACAGAAAATCATGCTTATTCAAAGCAAAGATGAGGTAAGGGGACTTGTCCAAGCAAATAGAAGAATCGAGGAATTGGAAGGAAAGGTAAAGCATGATTTGCGTTATCTTCAAAAGCCCTTCTACAAGTTTCAGAGCTTGGCTCGGAGCGCCGATGTTCACCTCCCATTTGATGAGGCAAGAAAGCTTGGGGAATACTTGAGCAGCCCATTCGAGGCCCTAGCAACCGAGCAGGAAGGGTATCCATTACTTAAAAGGGTTCTCCGAAAGTTAGACGATGCGATAGTTCGTGGAAAGCTGAAACTGAAAAGCAGTCGATTAAGAGGGGCTCAAGAGCAAATACATAGCATTCTTCACGAAGACGCCTTGATCCCCATACATCGAAGCTGTAAAGAGGCTTTCTCTCAAAGACAACAGCTTCTATTGTCTGAGGCGATGGCGGCATTTCAAAACGAGTTGGCACAACTTCAAAAGGGGTTGAGAGACTTACAGAAGCAAAGGGAGTTGATCGATTCGAGAATTGCCGTTTTGGATGGTGAACATAGGGAAATATCGGAGAAAATTAAGAATCAGAAAGGTGGATTGGAAAAGATCCTTTTGGGATTGACCGGAAAAAACGTTCAAGTTATTCTATGATTTTTCCATTATTTCTGTTTAGGACATCGCTTACTTAGTAGGGTGAAAACCAAATATTCCCTTCATCCTTAAAGGAGTGTAGCTACCTAGCGAAGAGAAGGTTTCAGTTATCTCATAGTTGCAGTTATCGCGGGCCCACCATCTTTTATGAATCCAATCTCCAGAAATTGGGGGTGGTAATTCCGATGGATGAATTCACTTTTTTCCTTAACCATTTTGAACATGCCGCTCCGACGCATGAAACAAGTCTGTCCAACCTCAATTAAGATGGGAGGGGCGAACCTCTCCATTTTCACTACTTCACTTCAACCCTTTTCTCCTCCCTTACAAGAGGGGTAATAGACGGGCGTTCCAGCCGCTTAGGCAATTGGCACACATTTTCTATTTTGGCTTCTTGCTTCGCCTTGAAAACTCCCACCTCTTCCCACAACAGCTCCTTTTTCCCTAACCATGAGGTCAAGAAGTATCCAATGGTGAACACTACTACGATGACTCCGATAAGTATAATTAGCCTTATGCGCCTCCGCACATCAGAAAAAAGTCAAATGATTAATTCCAAGTTAATACGGCAAATTTGTATTATTTAACGAGGGAGCTGGCTTCCATGATTATGAGCCCTATCACTTCCCCATCCTCATTAAGCGAGGCGAGGATCATCCCGTTTTCATCAAGCGATTCATGATCAACCACTTTAGAATGCTTAAACTTAACATATAGAACATCAGCCTCTTCATCGTAATCTATGAAGGAAATCCTCTTTGCCACGATTTTTCCCTCAGCCTTCGCCAACGCCCTCTCAACAGCCACGAATGGGTTAATCGCCATCCTCACCTTAGCCTTCGCCAACGCCCAAACCTCACCTCAATACGCTTGTTAGACATAGCAAAAGCGGTTAATATAAACCCATCGTGAGGAGTAACCTCTCTATAATGAACAACAAGATTCTCTGGTAAGCCGCTTTCCCTCAATTTTGGAAAGGCTTTCACAGCCGCATGACATGGCCTAGCCCAATGTGGTGAATAAAAAAGCATATTAGGCTCAGCGACAGTGAGTAGAATTTCCCTTTGAAAATTTGCTAATTCCTCATGGTATGCCGTTATGTGCCACCATCTTTCCTCAGTTAGCCTAATCGGAACGTTGTTAACAGAAAGCACAATTGCTAAGACGCTTCCACTTGGGCGCCACTTGACCCTCTCAGCCAACGGATCTGCCTCACTTCTTCGTGTCAAACCATTTAGATGCGAGTATAAAAATGAAGCATATGAAATATTGCCATCCTCAATTAACCCTGACGACAACCTGGCTAGGACAGCCACCCAACTGCCTACTCCACACCATGGGAGGACATAAAACATACCCAGACCAAACTAAATGAAGCATTGAGATTTGCGTGGAGGTTACCACTCCAAAAGTATTTGGTCCAATAACTTTAATTCCATATTGATTGCTATTACCGAGATTTCACCCTGCAATTTCGGATTAACCGGATATTTTTCCCTTGAAACCGCTTCTCATTAAGCTTGTTATTCGGTGATATCCGAGCTTTTCGTGTTGGTTGTTTTATGATTTTTATTGATTCATTTGCTACTGTTCTTTATAGGCTCTTAAGTATTGCTCTATGGCCTTCCTTAAATGAGCCTTTCCTTTTCTGGGCTTAAACTTCAACAGTCTTCGAGCTTTGCCAATGGTAACCTTGGCTCTGAGGGGCAGTCCTTTTACGATCCCTATTTTACTCTTTAACTTCAATATTTTTACGATCATTTCTGCCAACTCCCTTTCGCTTATCGAGAGGTTCGGATTCGTAATGTTGAAGATTTCGCCATAGGCTTTCTCGTTTAGAGTTGCGAGCAAGAAGGCTTCAACAACATCCTCCATGTGTATGTAGTCACTCCACTCATTTTCCTCCACGGTTATTTTCTTGCCTTTAAGAGCTTCAGAGACAATGGGATCGCAAATCCATCCCACGTTTAAGTAAACTGCCCCGAGTCGCAATGCTGTTACGGGCAACCCAAATTCATGATAATACTTCATACATAGCTTTTCGGTCGCAAGCTTTGTTATCCCATACCATCTTCCTCCAATTATGCTCTCCTCTGGATAAAGGGGATGATCCTCATCCATTATTTGGCGCCTAGGACTGCCGTAAACTACTCCGCTGCTAGCGAATAAAAAGTGTTTAACTCCCTCATTTAATGCCGTCTCCAAAAGATTATTTGTCCCTTCAAGATTGATCTGAATCGACTTGAAATCTTCAAATGAGTTGGCTAAGGCCAGGTGATAAACAACATTAATCCCTTTCATCACTTCAGTAACAGCTTTTCTATCAAGCATGTCTCCAATAAACAACTCCAAACGATTGTTTCTAATCTGCGCAAGCTCCCTGGCTTCAAGATCGAAAACCCGAACCAGAAATCCCCTTTTGAGAAGAGCATCAACTAAATGTTGCCCAATAAATCCGGATCCACCAGCCACGAGGGCCTTCAAATCTTTTACGCTTGTATTAACGTTGATGCCCAAAAATGACACCTGATTTTGAATACACTCTGTTATAGCCCGTTTTAACCAACCTTGGCGATTTCTCGTTAGACATTACAACATAAAGCTTGTTCAATATAAAACGTAAAGGCTGAGGCATCTCCTTAGGCTTTTCAGGAAACGCAACGGAAAACCAATCCTGTTTCTCCATTCTCATACACTCTTAGATATTGCTTAACAGCTTATATTTCATAGTTACAAGTTCACAGTTCATAATAAAGGTTAATTATTGAAAATGCTTAGATTAGGCTCCACTTCTGTTGTTACGTGCACGTCAAATGAAACAAAGTTGAAAACTCAAATTAATCCTCAAACTGAGCTATTGATTAAAATTGACAATTGAATAAAGCCTTTCTTTTTCGCGGTACTGATATGGCTGCTTGCTTGAATATGATAGGATCGCGTAATTTATTTAACAAGATTATAAAAAGGGTTTCAAATGCTTGTGCGAAGATGATGACTTCAAATGCTCATAATATTTAGTCCTCATGCCACGGTGAGGATGCGGGATCGAGTCATTATAGAAATGCAAGTTCGCGAGGTTCTGCAAAGCCCAGTTGAAGTTATCCCGGTTAAATATGGTAGATTTGCGGCTTACAGAAAACTTGAAGAGAGGGAATTGCTTGTTGTATTTGAGAAGAAAAATGAAGAAATAGAAGTTATTACAGTTTTATGGGTGGATGAAAGGAGGCTTAGAAGGCTTGGCTTTACTGGAGTATGACCCGAGCTGCAATGCACTTTATATCCGATTAAAAAGGGGAAAGGTCGCCGAAAGCGAACCCATTTCTGACAATGTAATTCTTGATCTAAATAACAAAAAGGAAATAGTGGGAATAGAAGTACTCGGGCCAGCACCCATAGACATCTCCAAGTTCTCGCTTCCAGTAAAAGTGATTTCTAAAAGCCGCAGATCACAATCTAAATAAACCGTATAGTTTTCAGGCTCGCCAAATCTTGGGCTCTCCTTATCCTCATCAACCTCGATCTTCTGGATTTGGGGTGGACCATACGCTTCTAAATCCACGATTTTCTCCAGGGAAAGAACGGGGTTCAGATAGCTCACATTCATTTTCCCTTAATGTTTTCATATGCTCCGTTTACAGCTGAAATAGCCTCTTTGAGATCCTCAGGCGACTTTACTGTGGCGAGGGGCTGCCATTCGCGACCTGTCAAGTATCCGGAGACATTATAACCGTCTTCAACGTTGGTTTGCTGCCGGCTGTCGACTAGTATGCCGCCTTGCCTATGAGTTTTCACTCCGATTTTCTCAACCTTCAGAGCTGATGGTTCTACGCCGAGAGCGATGAAAATCCCATCGGTTATAAAACTCTTTCCTGTATCATTGGTGAGTTCTCCACGTTCAATTGCCTCAACCTTATAGCCCTCCATAATTTGAACTCCTTTTCTAATTAGTTCTTTAACAAGAGAGTTTTCTGCCTTCAGCTTTTTCGAATTTGTAATTAATGTTACATCGCGAACTATTTGGGATAACGTGAGCACCTCTTGTGCTGCCACATTTTCTGAACCAACAACAATTAAAGAATCTTAAGACCTCGAGCACCCGTGAAAAGCGCAGCGGAAAAACCAGCAAACCCTCCCCCTACGACTATCAGTCATATTCCATTCATCCACCTCCCTTCAAGTATTAAGAAGAACCTCATATTCCTTATTTATTCTTAACCAGCATATCCTCATTCAAAACATAGAAAAAGGTAGTTTGCGGTGATATCCCCCACGCTCAACTTCATATAAACTTATAGACCTAATTTTGGGCTTATCCTAATAACTTTTGTTATTTCAGAAAAAGAGGGATTCACGGAAGATCTCACTTCTTAAGAGCCCAACTCCTCGCTTATAAGCACAAGGTTGTATTGGGCTCCCTGACTCGATTAAGTGCCCTTTCCAATGTTCAACTTGTCAGAAACGTAATTGAGTAAAGCATATATTATACTTTAGTATAGTATAATTTGATTATCTTGTTAGACCGATACGTTCTAAGGATATTGAGTGAGTTAGAGAGGGCTAAGGTGGCTCGGTTTAAAGGTTTGTTGAGCACAGTGGATAATCCAAGGACTCTGAGTAAAAAGCTAGGGATGCTAATGTCCATGGGATTAATCGAGGTTGATGGCGGTTTCTACAAGCTATCGGTGAAAGGTGAAGTGGTTGTGGAATTGCTTAAAAGGCTTAACAACATACTTGGGTTGTCCACCTTCTCGGTAATGAATATTGAGAGAATTCCACACAGGGTCTATGCAAACCTTCTCAAGAGATATTGTGAAATGCTTTATGAACACTATCAAGATCGACTTGTAGGCATCTTGCTTTTTGGTTCGGTAGCCAGAGGTGACTGGGATAAAAGCAGTGACATAGATTTGCTGTTAGTGGTTGAGGGGTGGGATGGAAAGTTTGTTTGGGAGAGGGTGAGGGAGCTTTTAGGGTTAAAGAGAAAGCTGGAGAAAACCGAGGAGCATGAAGCGGCTTCAAAAGAGGGCTACACGCCAATAATACAACATTATCCGTTAAGCAAAACGGAAGCGTTGGGGGCTCATCGAACCTACATTGATGCGTGCATAGATGGAATAGTCTTGTATGAAAGAAATGGCTTTCTAACCACGGTTTTGAGGAGTATGCGAGATAAGCTCGCCTCACAAGGGGCAAGAAGAATCTCCGTTCCAGGAAAAAGCTACTATTGGATCTTAAAGGACATCAAGGCAGGGGAGGTGTTTGAGATTTGAAAAACACGGAGATGGCAAGAGCCAGCTTAAACCGAGCCAAAAGGTGGCTTCAAGGAGCTACCAGAGCCTTTGAGGACAAGCGGTGGGATGACGTGGTTTATTGCTCCCAAATGGCAGTTGAACAGTCAACCAAAGCAATATTGATGTTGCTCGGAATCGACTACCCTAAAGAACACGACGTAAGTAGCGTTTTCATGCAGTTAACCGATAGAGAAGACATCCCAAGGTGGTTCAAAAATAAGATAGCCCCCATAAGCGATACAACAGCCGAGCTTGCGGAGCTCAGAGGGTTAGCCGGTTATGGCTTCGAAACTGGAATAGACGTGGAGTACTTCAAAGAGTACGCCCCCGAAGCACTTAAAAGGGCTACAGAAACCTGTGATAATTGTTCGAAGCTTCTAGAAGAGCTCTTAAAATTCTGAATTTAAAACAGACCCAAGCTACGAAATCTCATCCCATGTCGTTCAGATTTCTGATTGATTGTACCGAAACTTCTTGGAAGCCCTCGAGATTTGTTTAGCATCCTCTTATTAAGGAGGACTAACCGTTTTTCGCTTCCTTTTCGAGAGTTTGGTTAATAAATCAAGTGCTCCCTTCTCTTCCTCAATTGGCATCGTTTTCAACACCCCAGCCCCTTCGGCACCCTCAAAGAGTTCCTCGCCAACCCTTGTACGGATAACGCAGACCGTCCAACCACTCAGCCCCAGCCCACCCGCCGATATATCGGCTAGTTCGCCCGAAAAGTCGGTGCAGAAGGTGCAACTCTTGCGGGTGTATCGTTTTGCTTCTGCCAAGGGGATGACTTTTATTTCACCGGATCTCTGTGTGACTAAGACCTTTGCCTTGATGTTTATCTTTTTGACGCTATGCAAATTGACGCCCAGTGTCCCTTCAATCTGCTTCTCCATCAATCCTTCGTAGGTGAAGCTTTCGGTGCACATCAACCCTATCGTGAACTTTAATGGGTCAGCGTACTTCCTCAGGGGGATGATCTGAATTTTTCGAAGGGCGTGTATTTGGCAGGGAGTGCCCACGAACGCGAGGTCCCTTTTCTTGAGCTTGATCGCCTCGTGGAAGGCGAGCAGATTTGGGGAGTAGGAGTATCTGGTTCCAGCGCATTCTAAAACCTCTTGCGGATTTGTCGCCAGCCTTGATATGGGATAGAATGGCTTTTCTTCGCTGATTCCGGATACAACAGCCCCATCGATCATTCCATTTTCTAGGGCAAACACGAGGAGGGAAGTCACAACCCCCCCATCTTGACAAACCTGAAGCACGTTTTCATCACTGGATTTAGCGACAACGATACGCCGATAAATGCCAAATTCTTCCTCCGGCTTTCTCTCCCTCTCAAACGCGAATTTTTCTAAGGCAGGATATGACAAGTCATACCGTGGACACACGCGAGGGCAAATCCCACAAGCCTCACACTTTTTTACTAATTTAGGCATTTCCTCACTAT
Source organism: Candidatus Bathyarchaeota archaeon BA1 (assembly GCA_001399805.1). Next base: position 21,508 of record LIHJ01000084.1, on the reverse strand, counting down.
ACTGTAAGCACACAAAAGGGCAGACGACAACGCAAGCAGCACAACCCATACACTTTTCAGCTAAAACCACCTTTTCTAAGGATTCTTCAAAGCTCAGTTTGTGGGTGCTCATCTCCTTCCCTTGCTGGATTTCATGTTATGGCTCTTAGAAAAATAAAAAGATATGGGGCTAGTTAATAAATAAGGGGATCATATGGCCAAAATTGAGAGAGTTGTCACGTATTTTAGGGATCACGGCCCGGAGAACACCGAGGACGTCATACAAGCGGTCATAAGAAGAGTCAAGGAAGGAGACCTTAAGACGGTGATTGTGGCTAGCACATCTGGTGCAACTGGAGTAAGGTTCGCCGAGGCCCTTAAAGGGATAGCCGAGGTAATAGCGGTTTCATATGAGGCAATGAACCCAAAAAACAAACGTGAAATCGTGAAGCTGGGGGCGAAGGCGTTAGATGAAACACATTTGCCTCTAGAAGCGAAAGAAATGGAGGACGTAAAGAATAGCTTCTACACGCTCGGGCAAGGGTTTAAGGTTGCTGTGGAGGTGATCCTGATAGCAGCGGATAAGGCATCGGTGCCACTATACGAAGATGTGATAGGCGTGGGAGGCACAGACAGGGGCTCGGACACCGCTATAGTAGCTCGTGCAACAACATCCAAAGATGCCTTTGGCGAAGATAAGAAAAATAAACTTGAGATAAGAGAAATCATAGCCATGCCCTTAAAGAAGATGTGGTGGTAAGTTGAAAACACCCGAGGAATTTAAGGAAAGCCTTAGAAGAATGCGGCCGAACATATATAAGTTTGGTGAATTGATCACTGATGTGACCACGCATCCTGCCACAAGACGGTGTGTTGAAGGACACGCCCAGATTTTCGAGGCAGCGCGAAATCCCGTGTACGAGGATATCGTTGTCACCACCTCGCATTTGACTGGCAAGAGGATTTCTCGTTACTTATCCCTTATCAGAAGTGCAGAGGAGATGATGGCAAACTCAAGATTAAAAAGGTTAATGTTCAACTTGACCGGCACCTGCACTGGTGGAAGGTGCGTCGGATGGACGTCGCTTAACGCGATGTGGGCCGTCACTTATGACATGGACAAAGAACTGGGCACACACTATAATAAGAGGATGAGGGAATGGCTGGTAAAGGCTGAGGCCGAGGACATCGCCTTGGCTGGTGCCATGACCGACCCAAAGGGAGACCGCACGCTCCCTCCCTCCAAGCAGAAGGATCCAGACATGTATCTTCATGTTGTTGAAGAAAACGACGACGGTGTCGTCGTGAGAGGGGCGAAGGTTATGATCGCCGGGGTTGCGGCAGCAAACGAGATATTTGTTCTTCCCGGCATGAGGTACGAGGAACCCGATGAGGATTATGCTGTCTCATTTGTGGTCCCGAGGGACATTGAGGGTTTAACCATAGTGGAGGCCACACACCCAAGTGATAGAAGGGAACTTAAAGAGGAGGGATTCGACATCCCGACCAAAACAGGAATCACTCAAGCCTACCTCTTCTTTGAAGACGTTTGGATCCCCAAGGAGAGGGTCTTCATGTTCAAAGAATATAAGTACACATCCGACGTGGTCTGGGATTTCATCATGCCATACAGGGCCGCCATCGGTGCTTGTGTGGCTGGGCAGGGGGACGTCATGATTGGAGCGGCAACCTTGGCAGCACGGGCTAACGGACTATCGGAGGGTGTGTTCAGGGAGAGGCTAATAAAAATGGTCATTAACAATGAAACAACCTTTGGCATGGGGATTGCAGCGGCAGCCCTTGGGAAAAGGCACCCATCGGGAGTCTGGTTATGTGACCCGCTTCTTTCAAATGTGAACAAGGTCTACGTTTCCTCGCTCCCATACGAAACTAAGGTGATGACCCAAGACATCTGTGGTGGCATCGGTGAGACTGGATGCATGCCCTCATCCAAAGACTTTTACGACGAGAGACATGGGAAGCTGGTCCAAAAATATCTAAAGGCAGCAGCATCAGCGGAGGCAAGGGCCCGAATAGCCCGCCTCATCGAGTGGCTTACAGTAGGTGCCGGAATTCCCGGATGCCTACATGGCGGAGGTTCACCGGGAGGAGCGAAGCACATCATATGGAGGGAGACTAATCTCGATAGATTCGCATCCTTAGCAAAAAGTCTCGCGGGGGTCAAAGAAGAAATTCCCCCACCCAAAAAATAAAGTTTCGGCGGTTTTCCTCACGTTGATATCGCCCCCTGCAAACTCCCTCTTTTTCTTCATGTGAGGCAATTATGATTTTAGATCCTAGATGAATTTCCTCGTTGTAGATCATCCGGACATGTTGAGAAAGGCGTACGAGTTATCTCACGGCAACGCAGAACCAAATCTTTCGGCGTTCATGAGATCGTTTGTATTGATGGTACCGTAACCTTATTGTTTTTGAGATAATGATGGAGAGTTTCTTGGCATTGTAGAGAGAAGAAATGCCTATAAATTAAAAAGGGTAAATTAAAAAGGGCTTTAGGTTAGGTTTAGGCTTAAGTGAAACTGCTTCACCGATAAGGGGGGATACTCTCGTTTGGAGAAACCAGTACAGTACACAGTTCGCAACTATTCAAAGGGGGACGAGGTCGCCATAGCGAAGATTTTCAGCGAATGCTTTGGACCCACAACTCCCCGCAGAATCATACAGTGGTATAGAAGTCATGGTGCCCATCCAGAGGACATTTTCGTAGGTGTGATAGACGGAAAACTAGTGAGCTCGGTGGAGGTGGTGTTTAAGCAACTGCATCACGGCGAGGGCGTCTACTTAAAAACGGCTGGAATCTCGGGTGTCTGCACAGACTCTGACTATCGAAAGAGGGGCATAGTAAGCAACCTCATGAAACTCGCTCTAGACTACGCTCAGCAGAAAGGAGTTTCAAACGCCTCGCTTTTCACGGGGCTTGACATTCCGGCGCACAGAATCTATCAGCGACTAGGATTTGTCGACATCACGACTGGGCGCACGTACATAAAGTATATCGATTACCCGTCTATCTTCGCCCGATGGCTCCGCCTACTCAACCGCTCATTAAAAGACTCCAAAATCGCTGTCAGAAAACTAGAAGGATGGGAAAAATCAGTCGTCATACAGCTAAAAGAAGTGGGCACTTTATCCTTCAGATTTAGAAAAAAACGTTTTCAAAGATTGAGAAAGCCGCCGAAACGAGCTGACATCGAGTTCTCCACAGACCTGAAAACCTACACCAAAATAGTGCGGGGAGTTGTCCAATGGGAAGACGCGGTTAACACAGACAAACTGGTAGTAAAGCGAGGCGAACCAGCCGAAGTCGAAATGTTGAAGCGCATTTTGAACTGGAGGTGGGATGACTAAACATGGAAATCACAGTGCGTCAAGCGAGGAGAGAAGACGCCCAGCAAATGCTCCAAGTTTACAGCAACTTCACCAAACAATTCGTCGGCTCAGCCTCCCGAACCCCAAAATCATTCAAGCGCATGCTACGAAAGAGGGACAACATAAATTGGGTGGCGCTTGATGATCAAAACCGAATCATCGGCTACGTTCACGCACGTTTAGAGAAGCGACTCAATAGAGGCGAATTCACAGAAATAGTCATTGATCCAAAGCACGATTTCGAACAAGTAGCCAAATCATTGGTAGAAAAAGTCAACGCTGCCTTCATAGAGAAGAAGGCATCCGCCATCGTTGCAGGCTCCCTACGAAACCCTGCATATGAAAAACTATTTCTAACATTGGGATTTTTTGAATCCGAGTCAACAGGCGTGTTCATGTATGCCATACTAAACCTGCAAAAATTCCTACACGAACTCTCACAAGTCTTCGTTAACCGCTTAAAGCAGCTTGAAAACTGGAACGGCTTAGCGCAAATGGAATGCGAAGGGCACAGCATCTTCCTTCAGAAGACCAATGACAGTGTGCAGCAAATTGTCTGGACCAATCAGCCTATAAACTTTAAAATCACACTAACACGAGAACTCCTAACAAAATTTATTTTTAGTATAGCGGACCCGATAGAATCGTATCGGACTGGACAATTAAAGATTGAAGCCACCGAAAGTTCTGAGAAAACAAATCAGTTATTAAAGGCTCTTTTCCTCAAAAGGCAGTTTCTTATAATGGATCATTGGTAAAACTTCTTCCGAGCGCCCTCTAAAATGCACGTTTTCTTACAGGGACTCGAAGCCACCCATCCTTTCGATTTCGAGTTGACGGTGCACAGTCCAGCAGGCTGGCACTGGCACAATCCGCTAGGTTTACCCTAAAGGCAGGGTTTGGCTGCACTACTCTTTCCTCTGGCAAATTAGTTGGATTGAAACGCTTGCTCCTGTGCTAGATAGTAACGTAAACAGGAGATTCAAAAAGTTGAAATCCTTCTAGATATTGAGGGCAGAAATAACAACCGTGTAACCAAAACTGTTCACTTCTTTTAGCCCACAGAAACTCAAACCAGAGCCAAAATGGCCTTGCGAGGAACCTTCATTTCAAAACCTCACGGCACGCTAGTTCGCATCTTAATCGTTTTCGGATAAAAAAGGAAATGGGTATATTCGTAAAGATTGATATGGGTTTAGTAAGTCACGTGTTTGTGGGTGAAGAAAAATGGGAAAGACAAGGATGGATGAGAGGGGCAGAATCTTGATTCCTTCAGAAGAGCGGGGAGAGGCTCCGCCTCAAACCCGGAGCGGAATTCGAGTTGATGGAGGAAAGGGGGATGCTACTCTTGAAGCGCATAATCCCAAACCCCCTTAAAGTTCAGTCCAAGAAGCAAGATTGGGGCAAAGAGGCCTTTTTAGACGCTGGAGAGGCGACCTTCGGTGATTGAGGGAGAGGAGAATCCTAGACGTTAACGTATTAGCAATATTTTTGGTATGCGACCACCCCGGAAATGAACACGTTTCTCCAATAGTTGAGGAGGGGTTAAGGGAGGCTACACCCCCCTGATCATGGACATCCTTCCAATCAGGGTATATTGGATAATGACCGAAAAATGGGGATGCGACAGGGAAGAAAGCGCAAAAGCAGTCAAGCACTTCATAGAAGAGTATGACCAACCACACTACTATTGCCTTCAAAAACAAACCATAACCAGAAGCTTCGAGCTCGCTGAAAAGCTGAACCACGACGTATACGACTGCGTATACCTTGCAGCAGCCTTACAAGAAAAGGCATCCACTATCATAACCACAGACACGGACTTCCAAAAACTTTGCAAACACACAAGCCTTGAATACATGAACCCCATCCCAACAGAGGTGCTAAAACGCTTCAAAGAATTGGCGCGTGCTCCCGCCTGAGCGCACGCCTCTCCCAGCGCTAACCAACTAATTATACTGCCTAGCTGATCCTCCAGGGCGTCATTGTCCAGCTTTTCGTACTGTTCAATCCAAACTGTTCAGAGGCAAATAAAATTAGAATGCAGAAAACAAACATCTTCCGTAAGAATGTTTTTGATTTTAGGCTTCCCTTCTCTCGGGCTCCTTAACTAGAAGGATAACGATTAGGCTGGCGGCGATTCCCAAGATTATGGCTAGTGCGAAGGGGGCTTCTGGGTTCCTTTGATATAGGAGACCAGCCGTGGTTGAGGCTGGGATGGTCACGAGGATGTTCAACGTCCCTATAACCCCCATCACCCTCCCTCGTTTATCCCGTGGGGTTAAATCTGCTTGAAGGGCGTGGAATGCTGGTCCTCTCAATGCCGCTCCTAAGGCAAATACTACATATATGGTCAATAACTGTGTGAAGAACCGGCAAAGGATGAAGAAGACGGTTGATGGTGTCAACAATAGAAACCCCAGAATTATGGATTTCCTCCTTCCAATCACATCTATAACCTTCCCCAGCGGAAGGCCAGCGACTAGCATAGCAACCATAAGCGCCATATTCGTGAGCCCCCACTCCACACTGCTCACCCCTATCACGTCCCTCGCATATAGCGCGGCGAACAAATGAAACATGGGCTCCTGGAAGGCACTTATTAACATAACTATCGTGAGGAACATGAGGCTTCTTGGCATGAATCTCCAAGCCTCAACTATTGCGCCAATAGATTCCTTAAATGCCGTTCCCAACCCCTCAAGCCTAATCCTCTCTGAAGTCTTCAACGTCTCCTTGAGGAAGAAGGCTCTGGTTGTGGCGGCGGCCAAGCTACACACGAAGACTATGCCATAAGCTATCCTCATGCCTTCTACGAGGTTGTACTGCTCCACGAGGAAACCAGCTATCATTGGGGAGATAGATGCTGGAATAAGCGGTATGACGTGACTTGCGGCAAAGCCCATCCCACGCCTCTCCGGGGGTATCGAATCTGCGTGTATGGCCTGTAGGGCTGGCTGATAGATTAGGCAAAGATTGTGAATCACGATCCCGATGAGTATGAATCGCCAATCGGGCGCCAGTACATAGAGGAGGTATGAGAGGGCTACCCCATAGGTCATGGCGATGATGATGTCTCTCCTGCCATACCTATCGGCTATATAGGCCCCTGGTATGCGAACCAAGCACAGTAGCGCGGACCCCACGGACCCCATGAGCCCCAGGATGAACGGCGAAGCACCCAACTCCCTAATATATAGTGGCGCAAAGGGACCGACCAGCGCGTACGAGAAATAGAAAAATGTCCAGCTCACGAGCAGAACCAAAAGATTGCCACGCATGAAGGAGAACTCATCCTTAAGCCTGGCGACGAATGCATCCACCAACTTAATCTCCCATTGATCCCTGTGGCTGAAAGAAAGTAGTATTGTGAGAGGGTTTATTTCCCTTTCCCTTCAGCGACGCATACTCCTCTAAGCTTCAGTTCAGCGAATGGAAATTTATCTATCAATAAAAGATGATTTCTAACGTTACTGCATGATTCTTGTTCACCGCAATGTTTTTTTTTCCAATGAGCCCAACGCATCACCGTGAACCCTCTTCACCGCGGGATTACTTGCGCTTATAGAAAGCCGTAGTGACGCTTTTTGCCAATTGTTTGCCATCTAAAAGTCTTATCTGACGCCAATCCCACAATTGTTATGGGATTTAACATGGGTATCTCTTATGATAAGATGGCTTACGAGCTCAGATATGTTAAGGTTTATCAGGCTGGGGCCCGATTTTGGGCAGATCCCATGCCCACAGAGGAGTTGGTGGAGTTTGTTCGTGAGATGAATTTTCCTAAAGGCATAAATGTGATCGAATTCGGATGTGGCGAGGGCCGTGATGCCATCTTTTTGGCTAAGCAAGGCTTTAATGTTACAGCCATCGACGTGGCGCCCTCAGCTATTAATCGAGCAAGGGAGTGGGCCGCGCAGGAAAGTGTTGAGGTCAATTTCGAAGCTGGTGATGTAGTTGACCTCAAGCACATCCCAAGCTCAACGTATGATTTAGCTGTGAATGTAGGTTGCCTACAAATGATTATAGACGAGGAAGCCAGGTCGAGGCACTTGGCTGAAGCCCTCCGAGTGCTAAAGCCATGTGGACTATACTTTTCATGCAACATTGGCGGTGATAATCCAGTCAAACTTGAAGAGCTCTATGAAGCGAAGCCAAAGCCAGGCGATTTAATCCCACGTAAAATCAAGGTCAATGAGGAAGAAAAGGAAATCACGCTACCCATAATTGCAGCATGGCCCAAATCGGGAGAACAATATAAAGAAGAATTTAAGGCAGCAGGCTACAACATCCTAAGATTGTACACAAGAATGGCAAGGGCTCTCGGTAATTGCTGGATAATCATAGCACAAAAACCTGGAGCAGAATAATATGGCCCTCCCCTTTACAAAACGACGATTTACGTCCTATTTTACTAAACAAACTCACGCTTTAACATAGTTTCTTTAAGTGTGCGCAGAACATGGACTCCGTAGGTTTTAATAGGAGGCTTAAACGGGATTTTCCAAACTCCTTTTAACTAGCGGCTTACGAAAAGCCGAGGAGATCGCTGGAGATTTCAAGTATTTTATATGTGACATTCTCCCACTACTAATCGCAAAACTTAAGAGAATATTCAAGTAAAGGCACAGAGGCGCAAGCGGCCCGCTTAAGGGAAGAGGGGCACATTATCCAACCAGGTAAAGGCAGAAAGCCTCCTAAAGTAAAAAACTTTGAAAGATCTTTGCAGAGACTGTGATTATTGAAGTATCACAATTGTGCGCTTAGAAAATCATAAGTTTTGATTAATTAACATTTCCAGTATCCCACAGAGTGAAGAAAATATTCTGCGGTATATTCTCCAACGTGTTTAAATCTCCTCGTCAATGCCTTGAGTGCATCTTTATCCTCCATCGTTTTTAATGATTTCAAGAAATTTGAAAAGGAGCCATGTTCCACTTTTATCTTTTGAAATTCCTTGGCGTTGTGGATTATTGCCTCCACCTTCTTTCTATTCTTTAGGGCAGATGTTTCTTTGAGAAGTTCCTCAGCCTGCGCTTTGGATAGTTTAGCGACGTCGAAATCAAAAAATCCATGCTTAAATCTTGCCCAATTTTTCCTGATCATCCCCCAATTGAGCCCAGCTTGCACTATGCATAATGATAAGATTTCAAAATATTCTCGATCAGACCCAGGCGAAACGCCTGCCTTACATTCACTTTTGTCCTCCTCGGCGAAGGTGCATTCCCAAGGCGCTCTATGCTCCATATCGCTCATCTTTTTACTCTACTATTCTCGTCATTCTTTTTTATGAAATGACTTTTTACCTAGGATTATCATTCTGTTGGACCGAGCTTGGTCGAATGCCTCCTTTGTAAAGGAACCATACACGTCGATTATGCTTAAACCTAACTTTTGATAGAGGCCCTTGAGTTCTTGTAGACTATAAGGCCTAACGTCGAGGTTTGCTTCATTGATCTCCCGATCATGTTTATCGATGAAGATCCAACGTGACTCAATGCGTTTGTTTCCCAGTCTAAGGAATGATGCTCCAAATGGAAGTATGTTTCTTCGTCATGCCAGTCCTTCTCTCGAAAGTTTCTTATTATCCATTCAGGGTTTACAAGGTCCATAACAAAGATGCCATCACTTTTCACAACCCTAGCAATCTCGTTTAACACGTGCTCATTCTCCTCATCAGGGAAATAGCCGAAGCTCGTCCAAAAATTAATAACATTGTCAAAAATGTTTGATTGCAGGGGGAGATATCTCATGTCCGCTCGTATCAAATCTAGATTTTCAACGTTCAACTTCCTGCACCTACTTTTTGCCACACTTAAAAGATATCTGCTTAAGTCCAAGCCAACAACAGGCCTCTCAGATGAAAGCGGTATGGCCAGCCTACATGAACCGCAACAATGATCCAAAACATATCCTTCTTTTAGGGTATCCCTCAAGAATGAAACCTCTCTTCCTGTCTCCCCTCTCTTATCTAAGTGATTTAATGAGTATTCCCCCGGCTTCCCCTCAAATAGGTCTCTATACCATTTCACTTTTACCACCGTTGAGGATCAACGAAAAATTCATAACCTTAAAACTATTAAACTTTATTGCGATAACACCAATAACGGAATTTTGCTTAGAGATGAAAGTGACATTTATCAGTTGGCGACTTCATATGAAGTTTAGTAACTCTATGAGCCGAGAAATTTTTCTACACCGCTTATCCCTGTAGAGCCCTTGTCTGTCAAGCAGAACGCCTTTTATTCCAACCGACTCCGCCCCGAGGTAGTCCTCTTCGTATCTGTCACCCACGTGCATCATCTTTGTGAAGGGGGTTTTCGACATTTTCGAGGCAAGTATAAAGATTTCTGGATTTGGTTTCTCGTAGCCTATGGAGCCGGAGGCCACCAATAGGTCGAAATAGCTTTCCAACCCGAGTCGAGTGAGGTAGATTAGGAGGTTTTTGCGGGAAGAAACGTTTGAAATCACAATGAGGCGGAGGCCCTGGTGTTTAAGTTCCTCCAGGGCAGGCTTTACATCCTCATATGTCCTAAACACCATTCTATAAGGCCATAACTCACACACCTGTGAGGTCAGTTCACGTGGATTAGGCAACGTTAGATACGATACCATGCGTTCAACGAGATCAACCCACGCTTCTCCGCTCCAAAGCCTACCAGTTCTGACCCTTTCCTCAGCCCACCAATTGCGCGCTCCTCTATGTGCTTCTTTAATCCGGTTAACATCCACCCTATGTCCCAACTCGCTCAGAATTTCATGGTAAACAACATGATCCTCTTTCACTTCATAAGCAAGGATTCCTCCAAAATCCGGTGAAATAGTCTCTAACGGATTTCTCCCTAATTTTATAGGTATACGTGTACCCTCAGAGTCGCCCAACTTCACTCTCCAACTTCTCGCTTCTTTCTAACATAAAACCCTTTTTTATGAAAAGGTGCTTTCTTTTCCATTATTGATGGAGACGTTTTAGCACTCGCAAAGCGTTCAACGTGATCCATTTACTAGGCCTGCTTTTAACCTCAATATTGACTTACATCCTGCCTGTGGGGGTGCTCTCCACAACTCATGTCCCATCAGGGCGTTGCTTTTTGAGCAAGTTCCACTGCATCGCCTAAGCGTTCATCCCAGTTATAGCCCAGTTTGGTGAAAACAGAGAGCCCCCTTAAAACATTATATCCGTAAAATCGATCGATCAATCGATACGTTTTTAGATGTGGGAATGGCACTTTTAGCCCACTTTACGTCAGGATCATTCTCTGCCCGATCCAAGAGGTCTCGTAAGGTGAAATATCGAACTGAAGGGTTTCCCTCCTCTAAAAGCCACTTGATAACACCATCCTTCAAGAAGTTATGCCAATTCAACATAACAAAACCCCTCAATTTAGCCTCGCTGGGTCCCACCGTTCTAACTCTGAGCAACTACATAAAAATCTATTTGAAGAAACTCAACAGTCTATATTAGGCTGGTTACAAAAATGGTGGCAAACACGACCTTCAACGTTAAGGAAACCCCAAACCTAATCAACATGGTTATGAAGGCGGGTGCAAACGAATTTCTCCAACTTGTGGAGGATGCTGTTCAAACGTTGGCTGGGGAGGGTGGGCGGATCGGGAATCTGCGAATCAATGGCAGACTCGTTGAGGTGCCACCCGAGGGCATGGCGATCGTGGTGGGAGATATCCATGGAGACTTAGAGAGACTTGCGTACATCTTGAAAAACAGTAACTTTTTAGAGAGAGCTGGTAAAAGCGAGGATGTATTCATGGTCTTTCTTGGGGATTATGGAGATCGAGGCATCCACTCGCCAGAGGTTTACTATGTTGTCTTAAAACTCAAGGAGATGTTTCCTGAAAACGTTGTGTTGATGAGAGGAAATCACGAGGGACCCGAGGATATACTCGCCTACCCCCACGATTTGCCCATTCACCTACGGAGAAAATTCGGCGAGGAAGGGGCAAGCATATATGCAAAGCTCCGTGAGCTCTTTAACCATCTGTACAATGCGGTGCTCATAAAGGAGAGATATGTTTTGCTTCATGGTGGTGCCCCAAGCCAGGCCTCCACGATGGACGACATAGCCTACGCCCACATGAAGCACCCACGTGAAAGCCACCTTGAGGAAATCCTCTGGAGCGACCCTGAGGAGGGCATAACGGGGACCTACCCATCACCTAGGGGGGCTGGAAGGATCTTTGGCGAAGACATCACCAACAAGCTTCTGAGGATGCTGAACGTCAAAGCATTGATCAGGGGGCATGAACCAAGCATGGAAGGCTTCAAGATCAACCACGGCGGAAAGGTCTTAACGATATTTTCGAGGAAAGGACCACCTTATTACAATGAATATGGTGCTTACCTAAAGCTAAGTCTCTCTAAAATGGTGGAAAACGTGGAACAGATTAAACAATGCACTTGTATCTTTTAGATGGGCAGTAGCCACTCTCATGTTTCAGAGATGTTTTGAGAACTTCTTTATTATTGATTTGCATTGAGGGGCTAATTCTTTTCGCAGATAATTAAATTCTTGTGGTAGATAAGGATCCTCTAACCAGTCTTTAGCCGAAGCCAATCTGCGTCTAAGCCATCCATAATCTTTTCTGTATAAAGCGTGGGTTAGCTCAAAGTCCATTGCCGTGAAATGAACCTCATACACCCTTGGGTAAAAACTCATAACTGTTTGTTTGCTGATAGGTGTGCCCATCTTCTTCAATTCGCTTATCTCAACAACTTCATGCACCATTAAAAACTCATTACACAGAACGCCGTTTAACGTAATAACGTCACCCGTGGGGGCTTCCCCAGTCATATAATCGTAAAATTCCTTTGGAGAAATGTGTTCACTTTCGTATCCGAGCTGTTTAAGTATACTCATTGCCTCTTTAATCTTCCTATCTATTTTACTGAACATGACACTACCACTTACCCCCCGTACATGAGACATCTTTAGAGGTATGTTGCATGTCTCTTCGAAATTTTATCTATGTCTCTGTTATTTAAGATGTTGGAGCAAATGGAGAGTCGAAGCCATTGAAAAAGGGCATTGAAGATTTTCTGGAGGAGGCTGACCCAGCCCTACGTGAGGTGCTAAAACGTATACCGCCATATCAACCTCATCCGAGACTGCCCTCCGAGTGGCTTCTTTGGCAAGTCATTGAAAGATACCTCGTTCTGAAACACGCTAACTTGGTTTCTGGAGCAAACGTGTTGGAAATTGGATGTGGACCCCAAGCTATAGCCACGATTGCACTTGCGTTATTAGTTGGAGAAGAGGGAAGGGTTATCGCCCTAGACCGTGGAAGGTGGGGCGATTTTTGGAAGTTGATGGAAGCTAGTGGTTTGAGGAGGAGAGTTATTCCCATTCAAGAAGATGCTAGGAGTCTTCCATTTCCATATTCATGTTTTGACTTAGTTGTATGCATTCACGGAATAAGAAGTTTCGAAAATCGAGAAGCAGTAGTTGCAGCGGTTAGAGAAATGCTGAGGGTGAGTAAAGAAAGAATCTTCCTAGCTGAAAGCACACCCATTGCGAGGAATATGGCCCAGAAAGCCCATCTGGCGATGTATAATTTAAGGAGACCAGTTTTCCTCGCTTTAGGGCGTGAAGTTGAGGGAGACATGCCCTACTTCTCACCTGAAGAAATTGAGAACATCGTTAGAGAAGCTGGTGCTGCAAAAATTGAGGTGAAGCTCATAGAGGTGGATATGCCTCATCATCTAGCGTGGTTCCCAATGGAGATGATTGAGAAAATTCGAGACGAAAGGGCACGTGACGACTTAAAACGGAAATGGAAAGAAGCTCTAAAGATGTTAGAAAAACACGGGGAAGAACATCCACCCGTCGTCATCGTTAATGCATGGAAAAGTAGGTAACGTTCTTCGCAGTAGAACCAGAGTCACCGACTCCACTTAACTCGAGCCCCAACGAGACATCTGGTGCCTTACCAATGACTATGGGGCCTATATACAACAAAGCATCTTCGGGATGGCGGAAAACGCGGAACAGATCAAGCAGCATATCCGGAAGTTGTAGATGCTTCTTCTATAGAGTAGAAAACCATTAGTGAGACCTAACTCTTTATCCTCGTGTGAATGAAGGCTAATGTTAGGAGTGAACCCTCTTTGAGGATGGGAATCGTTACAAGGAATGAGAATGGTTGGTGCTCCACCCAACTACGAGAGGCCATGAGAAGGCATAACATAACGCCGGTGTGTTTCAGCTTTTCTCAGCTTGTGGCTCGGGTCAAGTATAAGCCCGAAGCATCCGTTGGAAAGGTTAACCTTCTTGAGGACCTAAGTGCTCTACTTGTTCGCCCGATTGGGCGTGGCTCCTTGGAGGAGATCATCTTTAGGATGGACCTCCTCCATCGGCTTGAGCGCCTGGGAATGCTTGTCATAAACCCGCCATCATCTATCGAGCATTCTGTGGATAAGTACCATGCCCTCGCCCTTTTGGAGGAGCATGGCCTGCCTGTTCCACGTACCGCAGTAACCGAAAGCCATGAGGAGGCCTTGAAATCCTTTTACGAGCTGGGTGGAGACATTGTCCTGAAGCCCGTGTTTGGATCCAGGGGAATCGGCTCCACAAGGATTTCCGATCCGGAGGTGGCTACAAGGGTGTTCAGGGCCGTTTCCTTTTACCATGGGGTTCTTTACCTACAGGAGTTTATTCCCCATGGGTTTTCTGACATACGGGCATTCGTCGTGGGTGATCATGCCATCGCCGCCATGCATCGAGTAGCGGAAACCTGGAAAACAAATGTAAGCTTAGGTGCGAAGCCAATACCCATAAAGCTCGAAGAAGAACTGGAAGCCCTTGCGGTGAACGCAGCGAATGTGATTGGTTGTAGGGTGGCTGGCATAGACATTTTGGAGGGGCCCAACGGACCATTAATCGTTGAGCTTAACAGTCAGCCTGGATGGAGAGGGCTCCAATCCGTTAGCACCATAAACATCGCAGACGAGATTGTTAGATACATCCTATCTGAATTGAAGGCTTAGGTGAATTAATTATGCGAGAGGTTCATATCTCAAAAATAGACCTTTCCACCCAAAAAACCGAGCAGAAAGGAGACTTCGTGGCGGAAGAGGTGCCTCTCCACATCTTCATAAACCAAACCCATTATGCGACCATCCTATGCTCCCCAAGTCAATTGAAGGAACTGGCAACTGGGCATCTTCTCTCAGAAGGGTTTTTAAAATCCATGGATGAGATACGAGAAATCCGCCTGGACAGGGAGGGAAGATGCGAGATACGACTAAAGCCTGACGTCGATGCTGAGAAGCGAATCTCCATCTCGCAGCCCTTTGCGCGGTTAGTTGTTTCGGCATGCGGCTCTCCGGATTATTGGCCGCTTTCCAAGCTTATCGATAGACTTGATCTCCCCGAGGTGCCTTTAGGCTTAACTGTGGAAGCAGAAATCGTTTCAGAGTCAGTCAGGAAGCTTAACACGCTTGCCGAAACATTCAGAAAAACAGGAGGGGTCCACATAGCAGCCATGTACTCCGCGGAAGGGGAATTGATGGCCCTAGCGGAGGACGTTGGGCGTCATAACGCGGTGGATAAGGTCATTGGAGTTGGAGTCTCGAAAGGGTTAGATTTCAAAGGCTGTTTCCTAGCCTTAAGTGGGCGACTCACTGGAGACATCGCGTTAAAGGCTGCGAGAATGCAGATTGCGATAGTTGCCTCCATGACCGCAGCCATCGATTCGGGCATAGAGGCTGCTCAACACACACGGGTAACACTAATTGGTTTCGTGAGGGGAAGGCGAATGAATGTTTATACACACCCAGAACGAATTAGTTTGCGTGTTCCTTAAATTTCACATAAATAATGAGAAAGGAAGCACAGCAAGAAACATAATGGAAAGACTTAAACCTCATCATATCATACACCCCAAAAAGATGGCAAACCAACTTATAAACATGCAAATCCATAAGACCAGTCCGCCCTTGGAAACGCCGAAAACCCAGATAAAAAACCGCTCCCCAAAAATTTTTTCCTGCATCATTCTCGCTGGCGGCTTCTCTAAACGACTTGGTCAGGATAAGGGGTTGATTGAATTGGCGGGTAGGCCCCTCGTTCTTCACGTGATTGATAAAGTATCCGGGATTGTTGATGAGATGTTGGTTGTTGTCAGTTCTGATTATCAGAGGGAGAGGTTTACACGCTCAGTGGGGCATAAAGCGGATGTGATTGTGGATAAGGGTGAGGCGTGGAGCCCTTTGATCGGAGCATCGACTGGTTTTGAAAGCGCGTGTGGTGAATATTCATTACTGCTTCCTTGTGATACACCTTTTATCTCAAGTGAAATAGCATCCCTTCTTCTGAACCTATGTTTTAATAGGGGTGCAGCCATACCGAGGTGGCCCAACGGGTACATCGAGCCCCTACAATCGGCCTACCATACAAAATCGGCCTTAGCAGCGTCAAGGACCGCGTTGGATCATGAGAGGCTGGATCTACGGTCAATGATCGCCCATCTACGTGGTGTACGATACGTTTCAACTTTGGTTCTTCGGCGAGTGGACCCAAAATTGTTAACCTTTTTTAACATTAACACCCAAGAAGAATTGAGAAGGGCAGAGTCCATGCTCAGGTGAGCATCTCATACGATTTGCCACCTGAACCGTATACAGACTTTGGATGGTTAAGCATGATGTCTTGAACACGGCGCCAACTTCCTCCTAATAAGGTTGCTTGGATCCTTTAGCATATTCTTAGCGCGCGCGTAAAGATCTGCCCGGACTGTTGGCGAGACGCTTACGCAAAGAATCTTTTAGTGTCTGGGCTCTGGCGCTTCAGGTGGCTGTTGCGGCTAATTACGTGAAGAGGGGAAGATCGTGGCTAGCTCCGCGACAGTTTGGTATCCCACAGTTTTTCCAGACAGGTGCGACGGATGTGAAGGTCTTGAGAAACCGCACTGCATCGAGTTTTGTCCCTATGGCGTATTCGAACTCAGAGATGTCAAGGCATTGGTGGTATACCCCCACAAGTGTGTTTATGGATGCATCGCCTGTGAGCGACTATGCCCTAAGAAGGCCATAGCTTTTCCACAACGAATAGCAACCATGCCAAAAATTAAATCAGAAAATAAAGGGTTACTGAGAAAGGTTAAATGAGGAACTGCGGCAGAATCTTCTGGACCAACCGAGATATAGACTTATGCTTCGATTGCGAAAAGTAATCTAGAAAGGGGATGCTCATGCATAATCGACTGGAGGAAATCGTATGAAAGAACAAGCTAAGGTAATTCATGTAAACAGGTGGGACGAATTTAAGCGGTTGGCAGTTGCCTTACGCCCGAGCAACATCTCTTACACCATACAAAGAGCGCCCCTATCTAAACCTCCAATAGGTCTGAGGCTCATTTTCGCCGCCGAAAACACCCAATACATATTCCTAGATTTTGCAGAAAGCCATGCTTTACGACGCACAAAAATCCCTGTGCGCATTAATGAAACAGGTGAAGCCTACCTAAGCGAGGAAGACATCAGAAACTTTCTCATCACCCAGCTGGAGAGAACGGATATATCTATTTACTCGTTAGAGGTCCTCGGGTACTAGCATTTTAATGAGAAGAAAAGAGCATATGGTGCTGAAACGGATGGTGGTGAGCTGCTTTGAATATACTAAAAATAGAGAACTTGAGCGTGGAAGTTGCGGGAAAGATGGTGTTGGAAGACGTTAACTTGAAGATTCCGAAGGGCGAGGTTCACGTTCTTTTCGGTCCAAACGGTTGTGGAAAAACGTCATTACTCATGTCCATTCTGGGCTTTTCAAATTATCGCGTTGTTTCCGGCAAGATATTGTTCAATGAAGTAGATGTCACTAACATGCCGATAAACGAGAGAGTAAAACTTGGAATGGGTGTCGCGTTTCAAAATCCTCCCACAATACGAGGGGTCAAGCTAGGCGATATTATACGAAGTTTTCATCAAAGATGATGCAAATGCCAAGAGAAAGGAATATGAGTTGGCTAAAACAGTAAATCTTCCAACAGATTTTCTCGGCAGAGACCTGAACCTAGGGTTCTCCGACGGAGAAATGAAACGGTCAGAAATTCTTCAAGTGCTCGCTCAGAAACCAGAATTTATTATGCTCGACGAACCCGACTCCGGCGTGGACGTGGAGAACCTTGAGTTGGTTGGTAGGGCGATTAACAATTTTTTGGAAGGCAGATCCGGACTTCTGATAACCCATCTCGGCTATATTTTACGTTATGTGGATGTTGACAAAGCTCATGTGTTGAGTGATAAAACGATTGCTTGCAGCGGCAAGCCGATTGAAATTTTAAATCACATATTGAGCGAGGGATACAAGTGGTGCGAAAAATGTCCAGCGATAAGGAAAAGGCGTTACGGGCTAGAAGTAAACCCGCAGCCTTGGGACCTGACTTAGACCTAGAGGTTTCTCGAGAAACTCTGAGCCCTGGCTTTCTTGACTCGTCTCATCTCTCCCAGAAGATATCGTCCAGCAGTCCTTAAACGTTGGAATCAAATCGGATGAAAAGGAAAGAGCGGGCACATACTTTCAAATAGATCATTCAGTAGTTTTTCAAGACGTTCAAAAAATGTTTGAGGGACAAGTTGAAATAATGAGCACCAGAGATGCCTTCGAAAAATACGACTGGCTGAAGGATTATTGGTGGAAACTTATCCCCGTTGACACGGACAAATATACTGCACTAGCTGAACTTTATTGGGACCACGGCTATTTTCTCAGGGTATTAGAAGACCAGAAAGTTACGCTGCCCCTTCAATCATGCCTATTCATCTCAAGGGACAACCTAAACCAGAACGTCCACAACATTATCATAGCAGAACCAAACTCAGAAGTTCAAATAATAACGGGATGTGTAGTTCATCCTAACATCCAGAGGGGACTACACGTCGGAATCTCCGAGTTTTATATAAAAGATGGGGCAAAACTCACCTTCACAATGATTTATAACTGGGCTCAAAACTTCCATGCACGCCCGAGAACAGCAGCGCTTGTGGAAAACGAAGCCACATTTGTAAACAATTAGATCTGTCTAAAGCCTGTTAAAAGTCTCCAGATGTACCCGGTAGCCTACTGCAGGGGCATAAACTCCAGAGCTAGATTCAACACAATCTTATATGGAATTGGAAACTCCTACATGAACGTTGGCTCAAAAGCAATCCTTCAGGGCACAGGCAGTAGGGCAGAGGTCATTGCTCGCGCAATAGCAACCGATAACGCGCAGATTTATGCTCGCGGCACCTTAATAGGGGAACAAAAAGACAGCAAGGCGCATTTAGAATGCAGAGGTCTCTTAGTCTCTGACACCGCATTCATTCATGCCGTTCCCGAACTCATCGGAAGGGTAAGCGGAACCGACCTTTCACACGAAGCCGCTGTCGGAAAAATAGCAGAGGACCAGATACAATACTTGATGGCGAGAGGATTCTCAGAGGACGAAGCGGAATCACTCATAGTCAGAGGAGAGGATTTATGGACATCAGTATTTTCGGACTTCCTGACTCATTAAGAAACGAAATCAAGAAAATGGTCGATGCAAGCGCGCGAGAGAGCTCTATAGCATTTACTGAAATAATAGTAACGCTTATATATATAACATTGTTATCTACTTGTTCGAGGCAATCAAACCATCAAGGAGAGCATGTACGCTTGTGCGGTGGATGTCACGGCGGTTGCTGGCACAGCTATCCAGAACGAGGGTGGATACAGTTCTTAATCCTCAGAGTTCTGTATGAAAAGCCCATGCACGGCTATCAACTCCTCGAAGAAATTGACGAAAGAAGCTGCGGTTGCCACAGACTAGAGACCGGGTCAATCTACACGCTCTTAAGAAGGATGGAAGAAAGAAGCTTGCTGGAATCGCGATGGGAGAAGGTTGAGACAGGCCCGGATAGAAGGGTCTACAAAGTTACCGCGAGAGGAGCCGAAGTGCTAAGAAACGGATTGAAGACCATCGTTAAAAGAAGGGCTCTCTTTGATGACTTGGCTGCCTTTTACAAAGAGCATTTTGAAGGAGGTGGGAAGTAGATGTGCTGTGGATGCTGTTGTGGGCACCATCACCATCACATGCATCATGGGCGACATATGCACTATTGGATGCCCTTAATGACGGTAGAAGAGGAAGTCAAAATGCTAGAAGAGTATAAGGAAGCACTTGAGAAGCGCCTAGAGAAAGTTAATAAGAGATTGCAAGCGCTAAAACGCTGATGACAGTGATCATATCCTTCCCTCTTTTTATCCCTCTTATGTGATAGAGGCTGAAGTATGGAGAATGCCCTATAAGTGAAAAATCTCACAAAATACAATGGTGAACTTTAGCAGTAGATCATATCAACTTCGATGTTAAGAGGTGAAATCTTCGGCTTTCTCGGACCCAACGGCGCGGGAAAACTACAACAATAAAAATGTTAACAGGCGTTATTAAACCGGACAGCCTGCTAACGCCACCAACATGGATGGGAAAAAGGATATTCAGGAAACGCAAGTAAAATGTATATGGCTCGGTGAAAAGTCTATGATTCAAATAACTGGCGTGAAAGGCTTGCCGATCATAAAGGAAAGGGATGATCTCGCCAAGCTCATTTGCGGCGCAGCTGAGCAACAGGGAACCCCCATCGAGGACGGAGACATCATCGTGATTACCCATGTCATCGTGTCACGTGCTGAGGGGAACGTGGTGAACCTTGACACCGTGGTTCCCTCGGATTTCGCAAGGGCCTTCGCCCAACAATTCGATAAGGATCCAGCCTTGCTTGAGGTGGTACTTCGGGAGTCCAAGCGCATTGTCCGGATGGGGGATGGGAAGCTCATCGCTGAGACAAAGCATGGGTTTGTTTGTGCCAATGCCGGGGTAGATCGGTCCAATGTCCTTGGCGAAAGAAACGTTGCGCTCTTGCCGAAGAACCCTGATCGTTCGGCGCGTGAGATCCGGCGGAAGATAAGGAGGTTGACGGGAAAGGATGTGGCAGTCATCATCTCTGACACCCATGGACGCCCGAAGCGGGAGGGTGAAATCAACGTGGCCATAGGGGTGGCCGGGATCAACCCAATCCGAGATCGAAGAGGAGAATCTGACCTTTTTGGATACGTTTTGAGGATAAAAAGAACAGCCATCGCTGATGAGCTATCCTCGGCTGCTGAGCTGGTTATTGGTCAGGCAAATGAGGGTATCCCCGTGGCTATCATCCGTGGATACCCATACCCAAAATCAGAGAGGGCAAGGGCAACCGAACTAATAAGACCACGAAAGAAAGATCTGTTCATTTAATGTTAAGAGAAGGACATGGGATGGAGAGAGCAGCCAGAATGGTCTATGAAGTGGCTGGCAAAGAGGGACTGGACATCTTCGCTAAAGAAGTTGAATTGATTGCTGAAAAAGTTACCGAAGAGGTAGGTCGATAAGAGTTGTTTCTGTCAGCGACCTTAGAGACTATCTTTACTGTAGAAGACAGCCTTGGCTACATATAAAACTTGGAATTAAGAAGCCCATTGTGGGCTATACGTCTGGCACAAAATTTCATTTACTCTTACATTCAATAACTGAGCGAATACATAAGGCTTTTCAAGTGGAGATTCCTGGAAAGCTTGTTGATACAGAAGTTCCACTTGCAAGAGATAAACTGCATGGAGGATAGATGTCATTAGGAAAACAGAAGAAGGCTATATAATTCAAGAAGAGAAGTCTACAGACCCACCAAAGGATGCAAGAGTTTATCCTGAAGATAAATTGCAGCTTGACGCGTATGCCTTCTTGGCAGAAACAAGTCCATACAGACCCTTAGTAGGTGGAGTAATAATGTATAATGATTTAATTCCTCGTGAGGTCAAGTTGGAACCATAGAGAGCTAAAGAAACTCTGGAAGAAGTATTAGAGCTACTTGAAAATGATAGATTACCTGGAGTCGAGTATACCGAAAATGCTCAACTTGCCACTATCATCCAATCTGTCAAGTCTTACCTGCAAGAGGTGGTCCACTAGCGAACCCTTCAAAAACGATACCTCAAATGTTAGAAAGATTCACAGGAATAACTGAAGGATATGAGGAGTAAACCACATTTAAATACTTGCAATTGTTAATATATTCGAATGTGAACCTTGACCTTAGGCTTTTGGAGTGTTTTGTTGGCATCCCTTT
>LIHJ01000086.1 GCA_001399805.1 Candidatus Bathyarchaeota archaeon BA1 | reverse complement strand
TGGTGCTCCGGGCGGGATTTGAACCCGCGTCTCCGGCTATCTCCCTGCCTTGTGACGAAAGGCCGGAAAGGACGGTCCCATTAATATTGCCGTTAAGTAATCATTTAATCCCATGTTGGCTTCTCGTGCTTTGGTTCTGAGCAGCTCTGCGACTTCTGTTTTTAGGCATATGCCTGTCATTCCTGGTTTAGGCATTTTCCTTTTCACCTTCCTTTGCATTTACTATTTTGGGGCTTGCGGTTTTTAAATGGCAGTAAAAGATTTTCTGTAATGGTTTCTTCTTTGAGGGTTGGTAAGCCTTTTTTCTGAAGCCATGGGTCACATAGCACGATTAGTTTGGCTGTTTGGAAGTATCCGCATTCTCTGAGTTCTTTATGGGTTGCTGTTATGCCTTTGAAGTCTGTGTGCATGGGTTTGGCTTGTTCTTCTTGGAAGAGTTGTTGGGCTTTCTCCCAGATCAGCGGTCTTACTCGAGGCCAGAATTTACCTGGTTTCCGCTGATGGTTTGACATATAGGTCAATCCTCTCGTTTTTAGAAAAATATGGGCATTCTTCAAGCGTCACGTAAGGGTGTTTACTCCATAAAGCCCTGAGGAGTTTGCAGATCTTGTGGGGTGTGAGCTGCTCCTTTTCACGCGTGTAGCAGACTCTGTTTGCCAAGATTATTGGCAGCAAAGAAAGAAGAGGGCAGTCTGGGCAGAGCTTAGGCTGGTCGGGTTTCATTGTTTATCACCGAACCGTTTTCGCCAGTTGTTTAGGTCTAAGGCGCAATGATGTGTGAAGTAGCCCTTTTCGTATAGCCAATGGTGGAAGTCGCTTAGGCCTTCGCTGTGGTTTATTAATTCTACATAGACGTCGCCGTCTCTCCAGTTAAGCCGATGGATTAGGTCGTTTATTGCGTCTATGTCTTGCTCGTAGTTTTCCAGGCTTATGTAGGCGTAGAAACGCCAGTAGTCTTTGCACCAGTCTGAAGCGAAGACCTCGACCCATTCGCCCCTTGGTTTTTCGTTAACTGACTTCCAAAAACCCTTTACGTCAACAAGGTTTTTCACCTGCTTATGTTTTGCCATGTGTCGGCGGAATTTTTTCACGGGAAAATAAACGCCTGCAGAAGGGACAATACTCCATTAAAACCTCGTTCATTGCTTAGGCTGTCTCCAACGCTCGGATTAACACTCCGCAGGGATAAGTGTCAGGAGCTACCCTTTCAATTTTGCAGTTAAGCAGTTTGTTTTGGGCTTCGCTTAAAACTGCAAGCTCGTTTTTCTCTCCGTTCCATTTTTTGGCTTGTTCTATAAATTGGTAGAGTTGTAGAAGGTCGTGCCAAAGTCCGTTTAACTCGAAAAACTCTGGGTCCTTTGCCTTGCGCCTTCGGAGCTGCGAATCTTTGCTAAGGCTTGGCGGACTGTTATCGTAAAGCCCTCTTTAGTTTGGAGTATGCTTTTAGGGGCCTTACCTCTATTTTTTGCCATTTTTCCCTTACCTCGGTATAACTTAGGCTAATTTTTTGTAATTGGCTTAGAATCGCTTCCAAGTGAAAATTAAAGCTCAAAAAAGCGGATTTCGCTTTTCCGTGCAGTCGAGCCGATTTTTTATGTGAAATTTTGAAAACTGCAAGTTCGCTTTTCAGTTTTCAGCGTGAATACGGCATGGGCAGAATGGATAGAGTTTATTGCACCACACAAAATTAGAGGAAAGCCGAGATTCGGATAGACTGGTCTAATTCTCCTCAATATAAGTGTTAACTTCTACACCCTTATTTTGAGAAACGAGTATTTTCCCCTTTACACAAAACTCGGAAATAGGGCAAGCACTTCTCTTGATGCAACTATTATCAGTTCTATAACTGCAACCGTATTTACTTAAATTCCATAAAGGAAAGTCAAACTGTAATCGATAATACTTTGTCCCTATGCAGGCTTTCCTCCAAACATCGTCTATGACCTCTCGAACTTCATAGATATTTCCTTTGTAATTTCCAGTTAAACAGCCTGTGGCGAACGTAGCTCTCGCTATATGAACGTCAACTGGAATTGGAACCTTGTCGATGTTCTTCATTTTTACACCAGCAAGTTCATGCACGAAAAATATCCAAAGCGGAAGGATCTTTTCACCGGACAAATATGGGAAGTGCCCCTTGTAATTGAACCTCATTTTATTGTAAACCTCACAAGNGATATGTATGGAAACTGTTTCTTATAATAAAGCCTCATTTTATTGTAAACTTCATAAGCATCGTAATCACAGCCTTTTATGAGGTTTAACGGATTTGAATCAAATAGCTGATTAAAAGATTTAGCGATAGGTATCCAAATTTCTACAGCGTCTTTTTTAAACTTTTTAGACAGCTTGTATTTTTGCATAGCTTTGATAACTTCATCTCTATTTCTTTTGACTACTTCCGCTGGATAGAATAACCATCGGAGAGATTCATCTTCAAATGTCTTCTTACCTGCTTTCCATAATTGAACAGCGTCCCTCATGTAATCTATGGAAACAACCATGGTAATAAACATCAAATGTTCATAAGATCCTTGCTTGACGTTTTCTGGCTTTTCATCTCCGGGTATGTTCCTACGGCCAAAGATTCCTTTTTGGGATGTAAAGTTTCTTAACAAGATTTCTCCTACTTTTTGGGCTCTTTCAATGTTTTGCGCCATCATGTGATTACCTTAGTGTGAGGAAGCTTTTCTATTTCTTCCAACTTCCCTTCTTTGGCAAAGTTAATTATTTTGGGAATATTATTGATTGCTCCCATGTGAGCGAAACCAGTTGTTATTAAAGTTTTACCAGCTGTTTTGCATGCTGTTTTAATACAATCAAGATATGCGGCTCTCGCCCCGGCCTTGAAATAGATTATTGTGTCGTAATTCTTGACCATATGCACAACCTGTGGCAGAAGCCGTTGAGCTCCTTCTGGTGTCATGACATCATTGTATGGTCTGATAACCCTATCGGGCTCCAATAAACCGTATTTACCGCTTAAAATACAAAAATCACAGTCTCCTTTCCTCTTATAAACAGCCTTTATTCTTGGAGATTTATATAGTCGATGAGCTGGACAAGGAGAAGTTTCTTGCTTTCCCCCACAAGCTGTTACAACAAGAATTTTCAACTTTTTGGTCCCTCTTAAAACGTGATGTTGAACTTAATCAATTAAACCTTCCCACAAATTCCTAATTTTTTACCAAAACAGGTAAACCTTGGTCTGCATTAAAAAGCCGCAGATTTTTGTTAAGTGTGCATGTTTTTCGAGACTTCTCGGATGCTTAGGGCTTCGCATTTGAAAGTTTATTTTTCAGGCGAAATTTGCCGTGGTTTAAAATGGGGAGGGTTACTTGAATCCCGTTTTGAGGTGGTGTTCAGTGGTCCATTTTCGCTGCAGGCTCGTCTTCATTTTCTCTCTTAAACATGAATCAATGTCTATATTGAATTTGTTTGCTATGGAAAGCAAATATACAATGCAGTCGGCAATTTCTTCGGCAACATTGTTTGAGGATATGGTTAGAGCTTTTTTCCTCGCTTCTTCTTGGCTTATTCCCTTCTTTATGAGCTTGGAACTTTCGCTCCAAACAAGCTTAATTGCACGAGCCAACTCTCCCACCTCCTCTTGTAAGCAAATCAGCTTCTCTTCTGGTGGACGGTCAGCCCAGCCTCTCGCTCGCTCAAAACTCTCAACCCAATCTTGAGCTTTCCGAAAGGTGAAAGCCATTCAGACCCTCTCTTACTTAGTTTTATTTTTTCTTAGGGATTTTAAGTTAATAGACTCCATTCCAAAAATTTTTAATTTCGGGGGTCCTTAGTGTTTTCTATGCTTTCTAAACAAGAGGCCCTCAGACTGTTGCATGAACATGTTTCTGAAGCCAAGAAAATAAAGCATATGATGGCAGTTTCTGCAATTATGAAGGGTCTTGCTAAAAGACTTCACATGAACGAGGACGAGTGGGAGCTCGCAGGGCTGTTGCATGATTTAGACTTCGATATGACTGTAGCTAAGAATGAGATAGATAAACACGGCTTAATTACTTCGAAAATGTTAGAGGGAAAATTGCCAAAAGAAAGTTTGCATGCCATTCAAACTCATGACTTAAGGGTGGGTGCAAAACCTGAAACTTTCATGGACAAGGCGCTAATAGCTTCTGACTGCCTTTGGTATTTAATTGTTCGAACGTCCATAGCAACATCTAATAGGAACATTAGTCAACTTAAAGTCAACATGTTGAAAGGAAACTTTAGAGACAAATCATTTCCTAAGCACTTTAAAAAAGGCATAATGATGTGCAAAGAAGTCAACCTTACTCCAGAGGAATTGTTCAGAATAGCCTTAAAATCTTTGCCACAAGACTTGTCTATTGATAAAAGCGACCGCTAATTAGGCAAAACTTTCGTCAAGTCGTCGCATTAATTGAGGTGCGTAGAGTCTATATATGGCGAAAATATTAGGTTGCTGCCTTTTATCTCGGCTAATGGCGTGACAGTGGCATGGACCAGAAAAGGTAAACTTTAGTCTGCATTAGGAAGCCACAAACTTTGATTAAGTGGGCAAGCCTTTCAAGGCTCGCTTTATCCCGTCCACACACTGCAATCAAAGATTTCGGTTTAACCGGCTTTTTTGCGCTAATTTTTCGTTATAAGGGTTATATAGCGCCATTTTTCTTATGATGCGGTAGAGAGATATGAGATCTTTATCAAGGGTAAAGTTGAACAGGTTTCCTCCATATCGAGGTTTAGAATGGGACAGAAAGATAAGCAGTCCCGATGATCCGAATTTTTGGAAGTATAGCGTAGCCAACCTTATTTTTCTTGATTGTGTCGGAGACAAGAAGCTGGTGCTTGATCTTGGTTGCGGAACAGGTGGTTCCTCATTTTTCTTAGTTGAACGTGGGAAGGTAGAGTTGGTTGTAGGTGTGGATTTGCTGGATGACATGATTAGGGTGGCAGAGAAGAACGCAATTAACAGGGGGTTAAACCGAAAGATGTCTTTTCTGGTTTGCGACGGACGACACTTACCCTTCAAAGCGTCATGTTTTGATGCTTTAATATCGAGAGGAGATGCTTTTTGTTTCCTGGTTCCCCTGAAAAGAGCCGTGCAAGAGTTAAAGAGGGTTTTGAAGCCTAAAGGAGTTATAGTTTTGGAAATGGACAATCGGGCAGACTGGAAACCGGGAACTGTTATCTCAACAAGCTTTCAAAAGATCACTGATGGAAGAATTGCTTACGTTGTAGAGATGTTTACAGCTAAACGAAATCATAGAGCTACTTCCTACATCTTAGACCCTAATGGTGAAATCGCCAGGGACCTCATGAGAGATCCAGAGTTTAGGGAAAAGGGCCACAAATTGTTAGAGTGTCCTCTTCAACAGATTAAAAAAGAAACTCTTGAGGTAAGGAAAGGGGTGCCAACACATTGGCCCAAAGCGAAAGAACTGTTCAACCTATTTAGAAAAAGTGGTTTTATTGAAGTGCGCGTGATGGGCGATGGTTTGCTGATGAAGTTACTTCTCAACGGTGATGAAACGATTGTGGAAGCAATGAAAAGAGACTCGCAACTATTTTTCAAGATTGAGAAAAGACTTATTCCATACATAAACCCTGACAAAGCCCCAACAATTGTCTTACGAGCGCGCGCCTGGAAACCGGCACCTTATATCTAACTTTAAAGTGCTGGAATGGGTGCGAGTTTAAGATCGTTTTCCTGATTTATTTGATTATTGTTACAAACCACATTTCCGTGTGCTTGTCTTCTTTAAACTCTTCTTTCGTTGGTCTTGAATAAGTGGCAGCTACTTCAAAGCCGTTTTCAATTGACATTCTCTTTAACCTTGAAAATTGAAACCATCTGAGCTTGTGCTCTCTGATTTGGAGGTCCACTTTACCGCTCTTTTTTATCAGATAAATTGGCCTCCAGACTATGACGTTTCTATTTCCTGTATGGCGGGTGTTGTAGAACAGGAGAAGCAACTGTAATTTTTCCCTTATTATCATGTGGTCTAAAATGAGTTTGTTCAAGCGTTCTTCGTCGATTTTTCTGGCGTTTCTGGCATTAAATATGAAGAGACCATTCTTCCTCAGCATTTTATGTAAACCAATAAGGAACGCTTGCACATCTCTGTTTGTTATTAGGTGAGAGAAAGTTGTTCCAAGACAGATGGCCGCGTCAAATTTTTGACCCTTTGGGATTAGATTCTCAATCTTCCTCATATCACCTTGTATAAACTCTATCTTGGCCTCCTGATCCTTTTCTTTAGCTATTTTTAGCATGGCTGAGCTTATGTCAAGGCCCGTTACTTTAAAACCAGACCTGCTCAGCCTTATGGCATGGTTTCCGGTTCCACATCCAATGTCAACAACGCTTTCACAACCATAGTCTCTAAACAGGCCCTCCAGAAACTTTACGTCAGCATCATAATCATATCTCCCCCAAATCTTATCATAGAACTCAGCTTCCAAACTAAATTCATCCTTCATACTAATCATCAACAAACTTCATATTCATCTATAGTCTAAATATTTTGGGTTTCCCCAAAATAGATAAACTTTTGTCTGCATTAAAAATCCGCATACCTTGATTAGACGTGCGAGCCTTTGAAGACTCGCTCTTTTTACTTCTTCAATGTAGATTTGCTTTTTTCCAAAGGGCATATGGCAGAAGAAATACTTCATGAAGCGTGCTCTGAGCCCAACTTCCCATTTGAGTTTAAGCGGCTTTTACGAAGTGAAGAGGCGCGGTCTTCACCGTGGAAGCCAGCTCTTTCCCCCAGTTCCTTCTTAAACGTAGTGCACTCTTTGACAAGCAGCCTATCCCATCATGCCATGAAAGGTCTCCCTTCGTAAAATGCCTGAGTACATGCCTATGGGTGTGTCAACATGAACAGACTGTTCCATGAAGCGGGCAAGCAAGCTTAAGCTGAAACTTCGCTCATTCACGTCTTCAACTTGTAGTAACGAGTCATCGAGCATCGCCTCTGTTTTTCGCTTGGTTTTCCAAGAAGCGGAGATAGTCTCGGTCCAGGATATCCGGTCTCTTGCGGTCACGCTCTTCAAAATCAGCCATCTCCGCCAGCGTCAAACACGGTTTCTCAGACGATTTAGCCACTGGGAGTTGATTTACAGTGAAATCTTTGGACTGAATTTGTGTGTGCTGCTTAGAGTCTCTTCTCTCTCTTCTTTCTATCACATGACTTCGGCTTTTTTCAACCCTCTTAATTTACAGACCTTTATGGCAAGTGGGGAGTTATCAATACCAAGCACATCAAAACCCTTTTTCTGTAGATACAACGAATGTCTGCCAACTCCACAACCAACATCTAAAACTCTTCCTTTCACAAATTCCATAGCGCTTTTTTCGTGGATAGGCCAATCTTCATACTCTGAAAAATACATTTTTGGCACAGCAGAAGCAGCAGAGATATAGTCATCACCTCTTTCAACTATTTCAAAAACCTCTCTGCCACTGTAATAAGCCCACATCCCCTGACCATAGGCATCTTCTTCAAGTTTCACAGGTTTGATTTTTCTCATAAACCATTGTATATCATAAACTAATTTTTAAATTTAATAGAACCTCGTTAGACTTTTTATCTCAAATATTTTTCGCATGCGCGTTAGGAGATGTGGGTTCGCTGGTTTGCGAAAGAAGTTTTCTAAGCTCACCTTTTTAAACCAATTCGGCAATGATAGGCAGAATTTCTTTTAAGGAGGTTATCGTGTAATCGGGTTCTTCCATTTCGTCGGTAGCTTCCTCCGGATATCTGTCATTCCACCTGAAAAGTACGGTTTTCATTCCAATCTTGTTTCCGCCCAGAATATCTTTGGATATGCGGTTGCCCACCATAATAACCTCCTGTGGCTGCAGATTTAATTGCCTTAGGGCAACCCAAAAGATTCGCTCGTGGGGCTTCGCTACCCCTACTTCCGAAGACACGACCACAGTATCGAAATACTGCCTGATCCCAGCCTCTTTCATTAATGCATCCACTTCCTCTCCGCTGGCGTCCGTATCGCAAATTACGGCCAACTTATACTTCCCCATCAAACTTTCCAGAACCTCATGCACATAGAGCACGGTTTCGACTTTTTCTTCAGCCAAAAATGCTTCCTCTTTAATCAAAGTATCCCCAAGATCAAAAAAGATGGCTTTAATCAAACTTTCCCTCCCTCAAGCTGGCAACAATCTTTCTGTCACGCGCAATAAAAGTGTTGCTTTGTCGTATAACAACATTCATCGTGAAGGAAAACTTCTGATCACTGTTGCAAAGCTTTATAGAAAAGTTCCTGTTTCGGTTACGCCACTTAACTGGTCCTTTATTATTGTGCTCAGAGATTTGTAAATTGGTTGTCTGACACTGGTGAGCCGTTGATTCGTAGAAGGCTTAGGGTTAATA
Organism: Candidatus Bathyarchaeota archaeon BA1; assembly: GCA_001399805.1. Next base: position 17,548 of record LIHJ01000086.1, on the reverse strand, counting down.
AGGAGTTTAAGGCTAAGTATGAAAAGTTTGCTGAGGAAGCTGGTTACAAGCCGGATGCGAAGCAATTGGCAGAAAAGATGACTTATGTTTTAATGCACTACTATCAACCCGCATGCCAAACTGGGAACGATTACACAGCAAGCTTATATCTTCGTCCTCTGAAGAAGGGACTGCGCCAAGTTCATGTGAGTGACGATTGGCAAAAAAATCGCGAGGAGGTTGGCGCGTTAAGCTTCGACCAATCTATCGCTGAAACCTATTATAATCGGAAGAGCTTTACTTCTTGAACGGAATGAAAACTCTACCCCTGAAAGATGAGTCGCATCCTCAACCTAAAATCGTGGCCTCGCTATTTGGCAGGGTACACAGCGGGGACGTAGATGAAATAATTAAAATAATGAAGGAATGTTACAGACGATTATGGCCTCACGAGGTTGATCTGGACGATTTATACGTTTTTGAAAGCTTTTCCTCGGTTGAAGCCTTTATGGCAGATGAATCGAAGAGGGTTGGGGTTGTTTCCTCCCCATTTAACGAGCAATTCTTCAGTACGCACGATGCGTGGCTCGGGATCCCCCGTATAATAATCTGCCAGGAAAGGATGGAAAAGCTGCCGAAATTAGCTCAAAAAGGCGGAATACGCCACGAAGTTGGTCATTCCGTTCTGCACGGAAGCCCACTCTACTATTATCTCACGATCCCGCCAGCACTTCTCGACATAGCCCAACGTTTCAAGCTGCACAAACAGCTCGTCACCGACATGCTTTATCTGATATCCATAGCGGTCAAGGACTACGAGGTTTCATGTCTGCTACGGAAGCACGGTTATATTAGGGATCAAATATCTTTTGCGAAACATGTGTTAGTTCCTGTGGAAGGCGACAAGACAACGTGGGAGATATCAAGGGCGAGGGGCGCCGCTGAAAGCTTTATGTTTAACAGCCTACCTGAAGTTTATAGGCTATGCAACGCCCTTCTTAGCTGATGAGAATTCTGGAAAGAGGATGAAGGGTTACATTAAAGAAAGCTTGTCGTTTCTGCCAGAAAAATACTTCACAAAACTTCTTGAAACACCTGAAATCTTCCAGCGATTAGGATTAGACACAATCAAAAACATGAACACATTTACGCATCTGATTGTAGAAAGGATAGTTGAACCCATTTTGAAGGAAGAAGCACCCACACCCAAGAGGGATAACTAAAAACGAACAGCCCTAATACAAGGAAAAGGAGAGGATTAGCTGATGGGCTTTCTGCCTAAACTGCATGATATATTCTGTGCATCTTGAGCAGAAATTAACAATATTATAAAAGAAAAAAGGGGAGTTTAGGCTGCTGCTGAGATCCCTACTTTCCGTCTAAGATCCGTTAGGTACTCTGCGTATCTCGGATAGAATTGTATGGCTTTGCGTTTAAGCTTCATACAATGTTTGCACTTATCGCTTTATGCTCTCGGCCAGCTCTGTTTGTTTCTTCCAAAACTCTATTAGCTCTGCTATAACCTCGTCCACATTCCTAATTTTGCCGTCCACCCTCTGCATGGCTCCGCGAACAGCCAGCAAATGCCTATAGGTTTCCCAGCTAACCCAAACTTGAGTCATGCGCTTCTCTTCAGGCATACAAAGTCTTCGTGATGTGCTGCAAGCGTAAATGGGTTATGAAGCCTAAACCCATATTCCAAATTCGTACGTCAAAGACAGAAACGTGTTAAAGCCTAACCCTCCAACTTTGCTTCAGTGGTGTTAGTGGCTAAGTGCAGGGGCTGCTCTTACAAGATAAATCGCATTTCTGGAGTAAGAGCGATAACTTCTGTTATTTTTTCAATTCACATTGTAGACCTGCAAGAATAAATTGCAATTCTTTGTCTAAGTATTCCGGCTTATCTTTCGGAATCGGGCTCTCCATTATGATCGGGATGTTTTCAGGTATTTGCCTTAATAGATTAATGATAAGCTTCCTGCTTTTAGATTGATGCACTGGAGGACAATTGTCGTTGTATCCACTTACGTGGACTTCTGAAAGTCTCTCCTTGAAAACTTCCAGTATTTTGTAACTTAAATTCATAGATGGATCAGATTCGCAAGCATGGTGAATATCAAAACATAATCCTATGTCAAATTTCTCCATTAGAGTTTGCAATTCTTTTAGACCGGAGACATCAAAAGAAGGTATGTTTTCAATTAAAGGATTCAGTTCATAATACTTCAGCACACCGAAATCCTCTACTACATTTGTGTGAAACACGATGAACCTTGCACCGATTCTTTCTTTAATCTGCCTCAACTTTTCAAAAACTTTTTGAGATTCAACATTATCGGCATACTTTATCTTAGTCCATGGAGCATGAAGGGAGACGTGTTTAAGGCTCCTAAGAAGCTTTTCACCTTTAATGCTAATGTATGAATCATATAAGAATAAATCATCCAAGGATGTGAAAGCAAGCTCTATCCCGTTGGCACCTCCCTTCGTAAGCAGTTTAACAGTGTCGTCAGGTGCCAATTCCCAACCACGAACGCACGATGTTGAAAAACCGATCATCCTATTCACACATTTTCCCCAAATTTACAGATACTCCACTCAATTATAGGTTTTTGTGATGACGTGGTGCCACCAAAACAAACGCTACGTAAACCCAGAAGACAGCATATGCGAAAAATACAAGCCAAAAATAAAAGGTCTACTCAACAAATACGTCTGGTAATGGTAGGCGCCCCTCACGTGGAAAAGGTTATTGTGCAAACTTGGATTTCATGACTGGAGCAAACCCAGAGCCACATACATCAGCGGCTCCAACGTAAAAGAGTTCACCCAATATTGCAAGAGATGTGGAAAACAAAAGAGGTGGATTGAAACCGCCTAATATTTCCGCCATATGTTGTATGGGCACTGGTTCCAGCAGATAAGAACAAAACAGTTAATGTTAAGCACGAAATAAATTTATTAAAAATTAACTGATGAAGGGCGGCGTTGCAGGATGAGCTCTTGGAAGTATCAGCATGCACAGAAGTACTTCAAGCAGAGGGCTGAGCTTTACGATGTAAAATATATTCCAAAGGGAGCTGAGGAGCTTTCGAGGATAATGATTCAGAAGGCTGAAATAAAGGAAGGTGATTTTGTCCTCGATTTTGCAACTGGAACAGGATTTCAAGCTGTTCAAATAGCGTATGCTGTAGGGGAAAAGGGAAGAGTTTTAGGACTTGACATTTCAGATGCGATGTTACGCGAAGCAGAAGTTAAAATAAAAAGACTTGGTTTAGATAACGTTATTAAACTGAGGAGGATGCAATCCGAAAACATCCCTCTTGAAGACAATTCGGTAGATGCTGTTATTTGCGGGTTTGCCTATCATCATTTCCCAGACCCTTGCAGGGTAACCGCTGAAATGTTTAGGGTTCTAAAGCATAATAGAAAGGCAGTTGCGGTTGATGGGTGCAGACCTGAACACCCTTTCAAGAAACTTGTTGCGGACTTAAGCGCGAAGGTATCAGATAGAACATGGCACATCAGATTTTACACCGAAAAGGAGTTCAGGGAATTTTTCGAAGGAAGCGGATTTGAAGAAGTGCATACATGGTGCTTCTATCAAACACACTGCCTACTGTACCCTTTTGTAATGATCGAAGGAACTAAACCCTCTGCTTAGAAGCACAAGTAGTTACTGTCCTTAAAAACACAATTTTTTTACATTCAGGCCTATCAAAAAGCCTTCTCCCAATAAATCGTTTAACTTCAAGCTTAAAACCGCACACCAAAAAAACAAAGAAAAAGGGAAGTTTAGGCTGTTAACAGTCCAGCCTTTCGCCTCAGCTCTGTGATGTAATCTGCGTATCTTGGGTAGAACTGGTCTGCCTTGCGTTTCAGTTGCATGTAATGTTTAGCTCCTATCGATTTTGCCACGCGACCCTGGATAAAATCTGCTACACTTTCAGGGATGTTAAGCTGCTCGCTTGTTATCATGTCGTTGGCGAACTTCCGCAAATATTTCGCCCTCGTATAATTGCGGGTTTGATGCCACTTTTTCAATGCAGATTCTGTGACCTTTTCATTCAACTTACTTATCAGCTGATAGGTGTATTCAGTTAGATAGCAGTAATAGGCCTGCTTTGAGCCTCTGAAAAGCCCAACTGGGCAGCGGTAGAAACCTTCCAAACGCTCAGCCTCTGGAAAGTCGTTTAGAAGCTTTACAACTTCCACAAGCCTCAACCCCGAATCCAAAAGCAAGTTATATTCTGCCTGATACGGCAATGGGTCTGAAGCTATCCTCTTTAAATCCGAAGCTATCTGCGTTTCTTCTGGAACTTTAATGTCTATCCCTATTTCGTCCTTTGGAATACCCTTCCTTAAGCTGTCAAGAAACTCTTTGAACTGCCCGTTTGGCTGGTTGATTTCTAAGTATTTAAACCATGCACGCATAGCCCTGTTCAGGTGGTGCCGCTGCCCCACGGTTAAAGGCGAGAATATTTTCATAACATCCATGGGAGCTTTCAGAGGCTCTTTAACGAACCTATCCAAGTAGCCAAGCATGTTCTTCGCATTGTCAGGATCATACCTTTTAAACTCAATGTATTGCAGAAACAACTGCCTCGTCTCAGACCAGCTTAAGACAAAACTTTCACCTTCCACACCAGCTGTTAAAGAGCTTAACGTTTCACACTGCCCACCGACACGCCTCATCAAATCGTCAAGCTTATTGCCTTCACCCTCGATACTTGCCGCTAAAGAGTCTAAAGCCTTACACTGCTCATCCACACGTTTCCTCAGCTCATCAATTCTGTCTCTCGGCGTAGGACGGTCCTCCATACATAGTTAGGACGGTCCCACAGTTTTTGCAGATCAGCCCGTTTCGGGCTTCTTTTTGCGAAAGGATGGTGCTCCGGGCGGGATTCGGACCCGCGTCTCCGGCTCGAAAGGCCGGAATACTTGGTTCACAGGCACCTGTGTTTGACCTGGCTATATTGGGCAGATAGGAGACGCGTTTTCCCGTCCCCCTTCTTCTACCGGAGCCAAACCGGAGCAACATGCAAATAATCCATCCTTTCGTTTTAAGCTTTCTCCATTTATTGTTCGGAAGCGTGCATTATCATTGCCAGAACAATATTGGGCGAGAGGTTGAAGGGGTTGAGTCCTCAAGATTGACGCGTGGTTTGTGTTTTCCTCCTACGAGGGAGGATTACCATAATCTTGGCTTGAGTCACCCGGCATATACCTATATCCTCCTCGTTGCATGGCACAGTGTAAACGGAGATTTCCAAAAGACTCATTTAAACAACGCGATCAACATATACTTATGAGAGAGGTGTGCCCATTATGTGGCAAGGTCTTTCCATATCGCTTCCTTAGGCGCTGTTGCCGATGTGGAAGACTGTACTGCCGAGACTGCATCACATTTACCGAGGATGGAAACAGCCTATGCCTGAATTGTGCAAGGAGGATTGTTTCACCTAGGAGGCTGGGAACCAAATACAGCCCGCTGAGCAGGTATCTGACAAGACGAGCACCCTTCACCAACCGGGTTACGCTAACCTTTGCCAAAATTGAGGGCATCATCGGAGACAACCTTCCCTTCTCCGCCTCGCGATATCGCCATTGGTGGGCCAACACGCGCGATCGTACTCAGGCCCAAGCATGGCTCGACGTGGGATGGGCGGTACGTGCCGTAGACCTGAGCAATAGGGCTGTGACCTTCGAAAGAGTGGCGGGATCTAGAATAAAAACAGGAACGAAGCATAGAGAGGTTACTCCCGCATCAGTTAAGACCCCTATTCGACCAGCCAAACCAAAAACAACCCGAAGCCCCTCTAAAACCAGAATAGCCAGGGTTCAAGCCCGACTCAAGAATGTGAAGCGTGGGGAATCGTCTATGAGGCGGCATCGGGGGAAGTTCAAGCCCAACTCAGCCCATGAAAAAAGGCTCTACCGACTTGAAGTGAAGCCAGAAAAATGAAAACTTATTATGGTTTGGAATTTTCTGAGGGTAATTAGAACGATAATTAATTTATAAATTATCCTGTCTGATGTTTAAGTGCGTCTTTTATTTACATTATGAATTTATAAATCAATTATTGTATGGTTTGTTAACTCTTCGGCGGGAGTCTTACTATTGAGGTTAATGTGCGGTCTTATGAAAATGCGATGGACTCTTTGTCCCTCTATCTCGCAAAGCGCAGTAGATGTGCTTGCCTTCGTAGGCTGTGGAGGAGCCAGCTATCTGTGAGCGAAGTATGCGGTTAACTTTTTGTTTAGGTTATCAACTCGAATGAAACCGAAGCGTTCGAACTGGATGATTTGGTTGGGGCGCAGGGTTTTGCAGTGGCTTTCAGCAATGCCTTCCATCGTGCTCGCGTCGGGCATGATGACTTCGCATGGGATGTCAGCGCCCACAGGAATCCAGTGGATTAAGGGGGCGCTCATTTTCTTTGCCTCCTCATAGGACTCACTATGGAAAATGGCGTTGATCAAGTACTTTTCAACTTTTTCGACCTGAATGTTGAAGAGCCCCATGAAACGTGTGACTTTCCCCGTTTCTAAAACCTTCATGTCGTCGCTGGAGGCCCAAAATGACGCCTCGCCTTCTATGGGCTCTATTTCGAATTGGCGGAAGCCTCGCTTAGGATGATCCGGATGCAGGGGTAGTTTGGCAACAAACACGCGTGGAATGTTTTTCACAATCAGTTGTATGGGGTTTTGCACAAAGAAGTATCGGTTAGCAGCGGGGTCAATAATCTTTCGATTATTAGCGTAGAGGTTTTCCCAGCTGAGCACCACGTCAACTGGTTTGGGTCCAACATCTATTATTAAGCGTCGAATCGCCTCCGGGGTTATTCCCCTTCTCCTTAAGGCGGCGAATGTGGCGAGCCTTGGGTCGTCCCAATGCTTGAAAACACCACCCTTGAGCCCCTGCAGAATCTTGGATTTGCTGAGGGTGGCGCCTGCTATCTTCATCCGACCGTAATGAATGGCCTCTGGGTATTTCCATCCAAAATGCTCATACATATACTCCTGCCGCACCTGATTGGTGAGGTGCTCCTTCCCCCGTATGATGTGGGTCACGCCCATGAGGTTGTCGTCGATGCCGCAGGCCAAGTTGTATAGGGGCCAAACCCGATATTGGCTGCCGGTCCTCGGGTGGGGATACTTCTCCGTGTCAATGATCCTCAAGGCGGGCCAGTCCCGAACAGCCGGGTTCGGATGTTTCAGTTCCGTCTTTACCCTTACCGCGGCTTCTCCCTCACCATAGGTTCCATTGAGCATGTGGTTCCAGCGAACGAGATGGTCGTCTGGTGTGAGGTCTCGGCAGGGACAAGGCTGTTTGGCCATCACCTTCTCCCTAAAGGCTTCGGGTCTGCAGACGCAAACGTAGGCGTGTCCACTCTTAAGGAGCCTCTCAGCATGCTCATAATAAATTGGAAGCCTATCACTTTGGATGAACTCGGCGTCCCACCTGCACCCGAGCCACCTCATGTCTTCTCGGATGGAGTCGTAGAAGGGCAACATTGGTTTTTTCAGCTTTGGGTCGGTGTCCTCGAAGCGGAGGATGAAGGAGCCATTGTGCATTCTTGCATACTCGTAGCAAAGGATGATGGCCCTTGCCGAGCCCAGATGTAAGACGCAATCGGGGTTGGGTGAAAAACGCGTGACAACCCGCTCATACCTCTCCACATTCGGCAGTGGTGGAAGCTTCCTTTCCTCTTCCACCCTCTCTTTGACCAGCACTTCAGGCCACCTTTGCTCCAAAATTTTCCTTTGTTCCTCTACGGAAAGTTTGTTGACTTCTTGTATGACCTCAGCGATCGTGGGGGCGACCTCTCTTATCCTTGTCTTGAGGTCCGGTTGTTCAGCAAGCAACCTGCCTAGGACGGGTTGTGCTTGAGCCTTTCCATCATGGAGGATTGCGTTGAGGAGGGCGATTTTTCGGATGTATTCTTTAACTTCCGCATCTACAGTTGAGGTCAAAGTTCCCCACTTACATTTGAGTGTGGTTAAATCCTTCTTTCAATAAGATAGTTGGCGAAGGCTAGTAGCTTCTCCTTTGCATCTGAGGGGGGCAGAAGCTTCTCAACCTCTCCCCAGCTCTCCTTTATCATTTTTCGAGCAACTTCTTTCACATACTCAATTGAGCCATACTTTTTCATTAGGTTGATCGCCTCATCTCTCAGTTTTTGATCTGTTGTGTGCATGTTAAGGATTAGTATCAGTCTCTTTCTGTCCTCGGGTTCTGCTCTCTTCAATGTATGAATTACAATCAATGTCCGTTTTCCCTCCGTTATGTCATGACCCAAACCGCCCTTCCTTTCCGCAAACTCTTCACCAACCAAATCGAGAACATCGTCTTGCATCTGAAAGGCTACGCCGATGGACTCTGCGAATCCCCCGAATTTCTCCACCAAACCATCACTGGCATCCGCTAACACTGCGGCCATCTTCGCCGACATCCTTGCCAATGTTCCGGTTTTATAGGCGCACATCTGAAGATACTGTTTTTCATCAACCTCGTCAGCATCGGCTAAGCCCCTATGCCACGCAATATCCATCGCCTGCCCAAAGCTTAGGTTGGTCATCTCCTGCACATAAATTTCGTAAATCTTGTTGAGTTTACTTGAGGGAAATTTTTTTCTGTTTTTGATTAGGGTTAGCATGGGCAGGTAGTACATGGCGTTCCCGGCGTTGATGGCGATGTCGAGGCCAAACACCCTGTAGGTGCATGGTTTCCCCCTTCGAAACTCGGAGCCGTCCTCGATATCGTCAATAATCAAGGTTCCATTGTGGACAACCTCGGGTATTATGGCAAACTCTAGGAACTCCACCGGGTCTTTCCCAAGTGCCTCACAAACCAGAAGGAAAAGCCCTGGCCTCCACCGCTTACCTCCTCTATCCAAAAATTCCCATATGGGTTCAGCCAATGCCTTGTTCAGCGCCTCCAAATTATATTCGTACTTTGGAGGACTGAGTGCAAAGGCAATGGCATCTTTACCGAATCGTCGTGGAATGTATTTGGCTATCATTTTATCAATAACCAGAGCCTTTTCTTCAAGCAACCCCACAATATCCGCCTTCATATCCTCACCTCGCGTAGTTTCCAATTTAAACAGTCATGTTCTTCTTGCATAGAGTTCGGGCTGAAATCCCCGCATACGCAACCATTCCGCGGATTTCCCACATATCACGATGGGAAACTCCATCATTTTGGGAATGGAATCCGCTCCCACAAGGAACATGACGTTTCTCAACTCCTCTATTATGAGCTGGAGCGCTTTCTTAACGTCCACTAATCCTTTTGTAGCGGGACGTAGGATGGGCAACGCTATACTTGACAAGCTTGCCCCTAATGCCAGAGCCTTGGCAATGTCCAAACCAGAGCGGACCCCGCCCGAGGCAATTACTGGTAAGCGAACGGATTGTGTGACCTCGACTAGGCTGATGGCGGTGGGTATGCCCCAGTCCCAGAAGGTCTCGCCGAGTCTTTGGCGAAATTCATCTTGAGCCCTTTTCGCTCGATAGTACTCCACCGCTGCCCAGCTGGTTCCACCCAACCCTGCCACATCGATGCCCGCTACACCCATAGCCTCCAGCTTTCTCGCTTCCTCGGCGGCTATTCCCGAGCCTGTCTCCTTCACGATGACTGGGGTGTCGAGTGCTTGAGCGATCTCACCTATCCTGTGGAGAACCCTCCTGTAGTTGGTTTCCCCCTCGGGTTGAACAGCTTCCTGCAATGGGTTCAGGTGAATTGCTAAGGCATTAGCGTCTATCATCTCGATGGCCCTCTTAGCCTCCTTAACGCCGTATCCCCTGACAAGTTGGGGTGCTCCGATGTTGGCGATGAGAAAGGATGTGGGAGCCCTCTCCCTCGTGATGGCAAAGGTCCTTTCCAGCCCTGGGTCCTCAATGGCGGCTCGTTGACTTCCAACACCCATACCCAAACCCAACTCCTCTACAGCCTCGGCGATGGTGGCATTGATTTCCATGGTCTCCTTTGTGCCCCCTGTCATTGCCCCTACGATTATAGGGGCGGCGAATTTGTGATTAAAGACTGTGGCTGAGAGGTCAATTTTGTCTCTTTCAATCTCTGGCAAGGCTCTGTGCACTAGGGAGATGTCGTCAAATCCCGTGGAGACTTCACGTGCTTGAACCTCTTCATCTAGGCAGATACGGATGTGGTCAGCCTTCCTTTCCTCAATTTGGTTAGGCAATGCCTCCACCCCTCTCAATCATCGTTCCCGTAACCCTTTCACGTTTAAGAGCCTTGTAAACGTTGCCAGCCTTTGTGGCGTTCACAATCGTTGCTGGGATTCCCCACTCAACAGCCATGATCAGCTCAAGAACCTTCCCGAGCATGCCCCCCGTCACGTCGGTTAACCTGGCCTCCTCGATCTTGTGTTGTAGGCCCCTCAATTCCGGCAGGGTGATGTGTGGGATCAGGCGTGCGGAGGGATCAATTCTGGGATCCGCCGTGTATAGCCCATCAACATCTACACCTATTATGATGTGATTTGCGTTGAGGCGTATGGCGAGGGAGGCAACCAGCTGGTCGCCAGACAATATGGAGAAGCCCATATCGGAATCAAGGACGGCATCCCCGTAAAGGACGGGAACAAAGCCCATTTCGAGCAGTTTCGTTAAGGGTCTTTCCTCCATGACGTGGATTCGACCCAACTTCGTGATGATGACGGAGGAGGGCTGCACCGCCACCGCGGGAATCTCACGGTCTATCAGGGCATCCACAACTAACTTATTTAATGTAAGCATTGCTTGGTGCGTTCTTGAAAACCCCATGACTTGTGAGGGGTCCTTGTAGCCCCCCTTTATTCCGTATTGTTTTGCCACGGGATGGCCGAATCCACCGCCGCCATGCACTATTATCAGAGGCTTAACTCTCGCATCCCTAACCTCCCCTGCCAGTCTCCTTATCGCTTTAAGATTTGGGGCCATGATCTTCTCTTTTACAGTAATGACTGAACCACCCAGTTTCAAGATGGTCAAGCCTCGGGATGGTGAGATCCTAATTTCCCCCTAGCCTCTTCAATTCTCTTACAATAGTATAGCTACCTCATAGGATATTTCGTTTTCCTCACGTTACTTCATTTTGGTGAGTTGTTAAATAATGGTTCCTCGCAGTCTATTTTCAGGGGGCAATGTGCAATGAAAAAGAGCCTCACTGTACTTTATGTGGTGGTTTCGTTGTGTTTAGCCACCCTCGCGATGACCCATCTTATTCCAGTTTTCCGGTCTTTAAATGAAAAGGTTGAGCCTGTTTTCCAAAAAGGGATGTCATACCGACACTTGCCATATCCCTATAACAGCTCTGAGTCCGACGAATCCTTGCTACGCATGAAGGAAACGAACGTCGGTCATGTGGCGATTATTGCTTGGTGGTTTCAAGAGAACTCAAGCTCCACGCAGATTTACCCGCATTTTGACTTTACGCCGACGAACGAATCCTTGAAACATGCTATTCAGATGGCTCATAACCTAAGCATGAAGGTCATGCTTAAGCCGATGATTGACACAGAAGATGCAATAAACGATCCGCGATGGAAGATCAAAGGAACTGCTGAATGGTTCAAAAGCTATAAGGCATTCATGTGTTCTTATGCCCAGTTTGCCCAAGAGAACGATGTTGATTTGCTTTGTATCGGTTGCGAGTTCAAAACAACAGAATTGAACACCACGACTTGGAGAGAAATCATTTCAGAAGTTAGAAAGTATTATTCTGGTCCACTCACTTACGCAGCCACCATTGACAGTTATCAGGATGTCTTATGGTGGGACTCCCTGGACTATGTTGGGATAGATGCCTACTTCCCCTTAACAAGAAAGAATGACCCAACATTAGAAGAGCTAAAGCAGGCATGGAATCGCATAGCAAACGATCTCGAATCTTGGCATTTAAAGGTGAAAAAACCGATACTCTTCACCGAAATAGGTTATAGGAGCGGCGACGGAAACAACATGGAGCCATGGAACTGGACTGCGACGCTGGAGCTTGACCTGCAGGAGCAGTTTGACTGCTACCTAGCCGCCCTCCTTACCCTATGGGACAAAACTTGGTTCTACGGCTTTTACTGGTGGATCTGGGAGAGCGACCCAAAGGCTGGCGGACCAAACGACACCGACTTCACCCCACAAAATAAGCCAGTTCAATATCTAATTAGAAGCTGGTACTCTTCAGAAAGGCACATCGACCCCTGTTACGAGCTTAAACAAAAATACTTGATGTACGCGTTTGTTGCAACGACAATGGCATTTTCAAATAAAACCGCACACTACGTGAGGAAGAGCCAAATCAAGCGGATATAGGCTAAGACCCCTCTTCTTCTCTTCCTCCACTAAGAATAATGGATTAACTTCTCCCGTTTCCAATATCCATGTGGATATGTAACAAAAAGTGTTATCAGGCTTCATGTAAGAAAAGGCTTAACAGAATGCTTTAGGAATGATTTGTTTATTGTTCAACCCTTACACCATCACTGGTTTTTCTTACGATGAAGGCGGTTCCCCCCGCTTGCTCAATGGCATTTGCAACTTGCCCCAGTTTTTCGGGATAAGCTAACGCGATCATGCATCCCCCACCACCTGCGCCCGTGATCTTAGCCCCTAATGCCCCAGCCCCTCTCGCCGCATAAATGAGCCTTTCAAGGGTTTCGTTAGATACCCCGATGGCGTATAATAACGCATGGTTAATGTTCATCAGGTCCCCGAGTGTGTTGAGGTCCCCTGACTTAAGGGCTTCAACAGCCTGAAGAGCAATCTCTCCGCCGATCTTGATGATGGGGTCAATGATCAGTGGCTGCCGTTCCCTTTTTTCTCGCACCATGGCAACCATTTCACCCGTTGAACGCTCTATTCTCGTGTCACCAATCACGAGGGGTATGTCCACCTTAATGTCCAGGGGGGTAAAGCCTCTATCCTTGGAGAATAAGAGAACCCCACCATAGGTGGAGATGGCCGGGTCTATACCCGAAGGTGTGCCATGAACAAGTCGCTCCGCCTCATAGGCGATGCGAAAAACCTCCTGATGAGACAACCGCATATCCAAGAGCTGGCCCACAGCAAATGTTACCGCTGTCGCTACAGCCGCTGAGGAACCGAGGCCAGCAGCGACCGGAATGGATGAGCGAATTTCTACGCTTACGCCAACCTTCCTTTTAGAAAGCCCCAAAACCCTTTGGATCGCTGTCTTAATGGGCTCGAGCTTTATACGCGCCTCTTGACCGCCACGCTCCGCTTGAAAGCTCTCTCCTTCAAAAAAGCCAGAAAACTCCAGATCGATGGAGCTTATGTAAATACGTTGGTCCATTCTCAGCTTTGCAGATGCTTGAGCCCGCTTGTCAATGGCGAGGACGACCGCTGGTTCGCCATAGACAACGAAGTGCTCCCCAAACAGTATCGTTTTTGCGGGTGCTGATGCGAAAACCCCCAATCGGTCGCACCACAGTTATTTTGTGAATGAAATAGAGGCGTAGCCAACCACCGCGGAGAGGTCGCCGGTCACGTCACCGCTCGTTTTGTAGCATAGTAACTGCGCCCTTTTCGCGCCCAGCGCTTTTGCTGCGGTAATCACAGCGACCACTGGCCCATAACCGCACGCAGAGATGTTGTAGGCCTCAACGGTGGAGTAGAATTTTTCCTTATCCAGTTTAAGCACGGCGTCGATTGCCATCTTATCCTTTCGTTCAGCCCTCTGGTGAGGCTCATAGTGGGTCATGTCAGTGGAGGCGATCATCAGGGCGTTCTTTCCTGACAAGGCCTTTGAGACCGCTAGCCCCACCTCACGACTGGATTCTAGGTCTTGCATGAGGAAGGAGATGGGCACAAACTTGAAGGCTGAGCCATACAGGTATTGAAGGAAGGGGAGCTGAACCTCAATGGAGTGCTCACGCGCGTGGGTTGAATCATCAATGTCTATGAGACGGGACTCGCGCAAAATCTGATTCGCGGTAATGGTATCAATTTCCACGTCCCCTAAGGGAGTACGCCAAGCTCCCTCATTCATGATAGCCAGTGCGCTTCCAATTCCATAATGATTGGGTCCGAAAATGACGACGATATCAGGTCTACCATCCATGGCGAGATGGTAATACGAGTGCGCGGCCACGGGTCCAGAGTACATGTATCCAGCATGGGGGCAAACAAGTCCAACCACGCTTTGAAGGTTCCTCTCTGCAACCTTCGGAAGCTTTCCGGGTCCAAGCTCATGGATAAAGCATTCTTCTATCTGTGTCCTTAATGATTGGTGGGTGCCGGCGTAAAATCCCCCTGCTTGTGCGGGTCGCCTCACCTTCAACTTTCACTCCTCCTCCTTCGCCAACTTTACCTCAAAGTCGTCGATGGAGACGCTCAGGTCCCCATCCGGGGGGATCTCACCCCTCTCTCTTAGGATTTGTCTGGCGAGGAGCCAATAAATCACCGCCAAGGCTCTCCTACCCTTGTTGTTGGTGGGTATGACCAAGTCGACGTCAGCGAAATCGTTGTCGGTGCTGCAAAGCGCTATCACAGGGATGCCCATGCTCGAGGCCTCCCTCACCGCTTGCACGTCGGCCTTTGGATCAGAAACGATCACAACCACCGGCTCGATGCGGTTTGGATAGAGTGGATTGGAGAGCAGCCCAGGAATAAAACGCCCAATTATGGGATTAGCGCCAGTCACTTCACAAATTTTCCCCACCGGATCACGCCCATACAACCTTGCCGCCACCACAGCGATTTTGGATGGCTCAAATCGGGCGAGAAACTTAGCCGTGATCCGTATGCGCTCATCCGTTTTTTTCACATCCAAAACAAACAAGCCATCAGGCCTCATGCGATAAATGAAAGGGCTCATATCCTTTGTCTTCATCCTCGTTCCAATGTGGATCCCTGCGGATAGCAGGGTGTCTCGTGGGAGCAGGAGGGCTTCCTCACTAGGAACCTCTGCTTCCTCCCCCTTCTTTTCCGACTTTTCAGACATGACTTTCCCCTAGAGTGGGAGGGTGGGCATTTTTGCCCTTTCCCCAATTATTCCCTGTATTCGGATGAGCTCATTAATCTTTGCTATGCGGGATCCTTCCACCACGCCGGTTTTGATGATGGGGCATTGGAACGCCACGGCTAGGTGGGCTATGTGCGTGTCGGTGGTTTCCCCAGATCTATGGGACATGATCGCCACGTACCCCGCCTTCTTGGCCATTTTTGTGGTTTCCCAAGCATCGGTGAGGGTTCCCACCTGATTCGTTTTTATGATGATAGCATTTGCGGCGCCAACCCTTAAACCTTGGGTCAGCCTCTCCCTGTTTGTTGTGAATAAGTCGTCACCGCAAATAAGGCAACCTTTAACCTTTTTCATGAGTTCCGCAAAGTTTTCAAAATCCTCTTCATGAAAGGGGTCCTCAACATAAACGAGATGATACTTCTCGATGAGATGCAACAAAAATTCTAGCTGCTCTCCAGGGTCCCTCTTAACACCATCCCGAGCATATGCGTAACAGCCCTCTCTCGGGCTCCACAGTGTGGAAGCCGCCATATCCACACCAACTCTACACTCAATCCCTAAATCCTGAGAAACTTCCTCACAAGCCTTCGCCACAACTTCCAAAGCGTCCTCATTCTTTATGTTGGGAGCCCAAGCCCCCTCATCCCCCCTTCCGCCTGTGAAGGTGGCATCCACATGTTTGAGAAGGGAGCCCACCTCCCGATGAACCAAAACATTGGCTCCAACCGCATCTGAAAAGGTGCCAGCCTTTAGGGGGAGAACCAAAACCTCTTGTATGTCAGGCGCTTTCCCCCGCGCATGCCTCCCCCCTCCCAAAACGTTTCCGAGGGGATATGGAAGTTCGCTGGCGAGGTAGCCAGCAAGATGCTGAAAGAGAGGTAGTTCATGAGAGGAAGCGGCAGCCTCCGCCGTGGCCAAGGAAATGGCGTAAGCCGTGTTTCCACCAATGTTCTTAAAGTCTCTGGTTCCGTCAATCTGATGGAGAAGAAGGTCAATTTTCTCCTGATCATCCGCATTCAAGCCGATTAGCTCCGGGGCAATGAGGTCCTCAACCCTTTTTATCGCTTGAAGCACCCCGCCTTCGGGGTATGGAGCCACCTCACCCCTACCCCTGCTGATGCCAGCTGGAGCAGAGGCTCTCCCAAAACCCGCTGTGGTTATCACATCAACCTCTATGGTTTCTTCCCCCCGACTGTTGAAAATCCTTCGAGCCATGATGCCTTCAATAACGGTGGACACTCTTAGCCTTCACCTCATTGAGTTACTCATTAGGCTAGTTTGGCTTGTCTCCTCTTTCCAGCCTCCTCATAAAACCTGAGGATCTCGTCGATGACCTCCACATGGGAGAGGAGCATACGTCGACAGCAATAGCGGTTCACACCCAAACTATCCAAGACCCTTCCAGGGTCCTCCCCAGCCCTCACCCTCCTCGAGAAAACCTCCCACTTATCACCAATCAAACGACCACAGCTGAAGCAACGAACAGGGATGATCATCTCTCGGGTCGCTCCATCGACATCGTAATGCCTTACTTGAGCTTCTAAGCTAAATCTCCAGTGATAATTAAACTTTACCTTTTTGGTTCTCGCGCTAGAAATACAGCTTAAGTTACCCCCTAGATTTAATAGGGAGCTTCATAAACTCCCAAGCATGTTAGAAAACCACATTCCAAAAGTTGAGGTTTCAGGGTTAACACACACTTATTTAAGAGCCATATGGAGAGTTAGAGGACTTTTGAGAGAGTATGAGGTGGGCAATTATAGGTCATTTATACAGTCAATGAAGATGAGAGAAGATAGTTTTAGGGGAGCATTTAAGTAAGTTGCTTCATATGTATTCAAGAGGAGGTAGTGTTATGGCTAGGAGGGTTGTCGGTGGGGTTGGGCTGCGCACCGAGGCTAAAAGTATCAGTGTTGAGGCGTTGTTTGATACTGGTGTTACAAAAAGTTATTTAAGTTCAAGGCTTGCCGATGAGCTTGGATACGTGAAGTATAGGGAGCCTAGAAAAGTTATGCTTGCGGTTGAGAATATGGAGGGCCTTGTAATCGGCTACATTACTGCAGGAGTCATGATAAATGGGTGCGAGCTCCCATTGGAACATACATTCGGCGTTGTTGAAGGGTTAAGGCACAACGTCATAATCGGCATGGACATCATGGAACCCTATGACATCGAATTGGATGTTAGGGAGGGAAAGGTTAAGTTCAGAAGATTTCCACCAACATTGGAAATCGTATAACCATTCCGTGAAATTGGCTATTCTCAGATGGACCATTTAAATCGGGGATCGATAGAGGCAATCACATTATTAGTCCACACTTAAACTACCGCTCTAATTTTGAAGGATTATCAAAGCTAATCAAGCGCTTGCGTGCTTGGTTTGCTAATATGTTAATGTGTATAGATTGTTTAGAATCATCGCCGGATGGGATGTTCTAAATAGGGAACGTGCTGTTCTAAAAAGTAGATTTATATGATTGGCTGGTTAAGTTCCGTGGGATGGTTATGAAGCGGATTGAAAAATTGAGGATTCCACGGCCCTCGAAGATGGTGATTCTTCTCTTTGCCGCCAGCTCCCTAACA
>LIHJ01000088.1 GCA_001399805.1 Candidatus Bathyarchaeota archaeon BA1 | reverse complement strand
GTTGAAAAACTTAGGAGCATTGTTGGACCGAATGACGTT
This sequence comes from Candidatus Bathyarchaeota archaeon BA1, assembly GCA_001399805.1. The sequence goes on along the minus strand of LIHJ01000088.1, from coordinate 32,923 downwards.
CTTACAGCGTATGAAGAACGTTACTGTTATTCTCGCGATGCCTCTTGGTATCAGACGGTGCCGGATGTTGTGGTTCGACCTTGCACCACCGAGGAAGTGAGGGGAATCGTTAAGTTGGCGAATGAAGAAGAAATTCCGATCACGCCTCGTGGTGCGGGCACCAATCTTACAGGCGGGGCTATCCCGGTGAAGGGTGGAATTGTTATGGACATGTCGAGGATGAACAAGATCTTAGAAATAAATAGAGTGAACAGGATAGCCATAGTTGAGCCGGGAGTCTTACACGCTGACCTGGAAAATGAGCTGGCTAAGTATGGTCTTTTCTGGCCTCCTGACCCCGCAAGCACATCCGCATGCACAATGGGTGGGGTCATCGCTGAGTCCGCTGGTGGATTGCGAGGCGCCAAATATGGTACAACGCGGGAGTGGGTCCTCGGGCTTGAGGTTGTATTACCTACGGGAGAGGTCATCAAGACTGGTGCGATGACTCATAAGAGCGTAACAGGATACGACTTAACCCGTCTCATCGTAGGCTCCGAGGGAACTCTAGGCGTAGTAACCAAGGCTGTCTTGAGGGTTTGCCCCATCCCTGAAGCGATAATTAGAATATCCGCGGCGTTCCACGAAATTGAGACCGCTGGGCTAGCTGTTGGCAAGGTCTTTGAAGCGGGAATTGCACCCACTATAATGGAGATCATCGACCGTGATCTCATCCGATCAGTTAATAAATGGTTGAAGCTCGGGTTGCCTGAGGTAGACGCCATCATGATTCTTGACGTTGAGGGAACCCGAGAGGGGGCTGAAAAATTAGCTGGAAAGGCGGAAAAAGTGTTAAAGGAGGTTGGTGCAACAGAGGTCAAACGTGCCACCACCGCTAAGGAGATGGAAGACCTATATCTAACGCGAAAGGCTGCCTACCCATCACTCTTTCAAGTTCGGGGGAAAACAGCTATACCGGATGATTGCTGTGTCCCGGTCGATAAGCTTCCGGAAGCGTTCAAATTAGTTAGGGAAGCTTCTAGGAAGTGGGTGGTTCCCGTCGGGATTTTGGCCCACGCGGGTGATGGTAATATTCATCCCATATGGACGGCTGACGCGCGGAATCCTGAGGAGGTGGATCGCGCCCTAAAGTGCTACTTTGAAATATGCCGCGGTGTTCTTAAGCTGAGTGGAAGCGTATCCGCTGAGCACGGCATAGGCATCGTGAAGGCTTCGCTCGTAGAAGAGGAATACGGTAGGAAGGTTGTCGAGATTATGCGGGCGATTAAGAAGATCTTTGACCCTAATAATATTATGAATCCAGGTAAGCTAGGTTTATGATATAGGAGGGTGGTGAATATGCCTCAACTACTTACTTTGAAAGATTACGAGGAAAAGGTTTACCTCTGCAACCGATGCGGCTTCTGTCGTCCCCCTTGCCCAGTTATGCTTCAAAGGGGCATGGAGGAAACGACGGGTCCGAGGGGCAGGATGCTTCTCATATACGGCTTAATGAGCAAAGAGCTCAAACCCTCAGCGTCTATCACTGAAAAAGTTTACCTCTGCACGACATGCCGTTACTGTTACGTCAAATGTCCAGCTGGTTTGGATGTTGATAGGATAGTGGAGGCTGCCCGCCATGAACTCGTTAAAACAGGCATGGCGCCACCTGAGGTGCATAAGGTCATCGCCTCCAGAATCAACAATTATAATAACCCCTTTGGGGAACCTAGCGCTGGGAGGATTAAATGGTTAGGGAGGGAAGATGTAACGATGTTTCCAGAAAGGGCTAAAGCATTGTACTGGGTTGGTTGCATGGCGTCATATCGCGTTCAGGATACCGTCATAACCACCGTAAAAATTCTTAAACATGCAAACGCGGACTTCACAATGCTCGGCACTGAGGAAGGGTGTTGTGGCTCAGTTCTGCTTCGAACGGGACAGAGGAATCCTGTTGTGGAGAAATACTCCAAGAGGAACGTGGAGATGATTTCAGCTAGGGGCGTGAAAACACTCATCACATCTTGTGCCGGATGTTTTAGAACCTTCTACAAGGATTACCCAGAGATACTTGGTGAGCTACCCTTCGAGGTCTTGCACAGCTCACAATACTTTGAAAGACTCGTGAGGGATGGAGCCATAGAGTTCAAGGAAGAGTTGCCGATGAAGGTTACTTATCATGATCCATGTCACATGGGTAGGCACGTGGGCGTCTATGACGCCCCACGAAATGTGATTAAGGCCATACCTGGAGTTAAACTCGTGGAGATGGCTACTACTCGTGAGGAAGCGCGTTGTTGCGGCGCTGGAGGAGGACTCAGATCAGGGTTCAGGGAACTCTCCATCACCATAGCTGTTGACCGGCTGAAAACAGACGCGTTGCCCACAGGAGCTGAAGCGGTGGTCACCCCTTGCCCATTCTGTATCCTAAACTTCGAGGATGCCGTGAGGGATCACGGGATGAAGATCGAGGTACTCGACCTAACGGAACTCGTCAGCAAAGCCCTGCGAATCCAACCAAGGATGTGAAATGCCTTGAAAGCACCGGCAGAATGGTACGACCCTTACAAAGCTGACGTAGATAGGGCTCTTCAAGATAAAAAATTGCAGCTGGCGGTGCGTAGGTTTACGACGACGTTCACAGCCGCCACAGCGAATGCGCTCAAGAAGCTACCGTATATTCCATACCTGAAAAAACGAGCCCGGGAGATAAGGTCGTGGTCCATCGACAATTGTCCCGAATTAGTTAAAATGTTCAAGGAGAATATAGAGGCCCTTGGCGGCGTCTTCTATTTGGCAAAAGATGCCAAGGAATGCAGGGAGTATGTTTGTAAGGTGTGTCTGGATCACGAGGCAAAATTAGTTACGAAGGCTAAGTCCATGGTTAGTGAGGAGATATTTCTTAATGATGCCCTCACAGAAAAGGGCATAGAGGTCCGTGAAACAGACCTTGGCGAGTTTATCATCCAACTTCGGAAGGAGAAGCCCTCGCACGTGGTAGGCCCTGCCCTTCATATTCCCAGAGAGGATATCGCGGAGCTCTTCTCACGGATCACTGGCGAAAAACTTCCTCCCGATAACGTACCGGCTTTAACAAGCGTAGCTCGCAGATTGTTACGAGGCGAGTTCATTAAGGCTGATGTTGGAATCAGTGGCGCAAACGTCGTTACAGCCGAGACCGGCACGATAGTTCTGATCGAAAACGAGGGAAACATCCGGCATGTAACCAATTTGCCGCCTGTTCATATCTGCGTAACGGGCATAGAGAAAATCGTTCCAACGCTTGAGGACGCCGCTGTTATCATACAGCTTCTGCCCCCATACGCAACTGGACAGTTAATGTCCGTCTACGTTTCCCTCATCACTGGTCCGAGTCGAACCGGCGACATCGAGATGCAAACCGTAATCCCTGCCCATGGGCCCAAGGAGCTTTACGCCGTCCTACTTGATAATGGACGGCAAAACCTGATAAACGATCCAGATTTTAAGGAAGCTTCATACTGCATTCGTTGCGGATCATGCTTAAACATCTGCCCAGTTTATAGAAGGATTAGCGGGCAGGTGTGGGGATATCGTTACATGGGGGCCATAGGCGCCATCTGGACAGCATTCTGTCACGGCATCGACAAAGCTGCTCCATTTGCATTTTCCTGCACCGAGTGTGGTCATTGTAGAGTCGCGTGCCCGCTTGAGATCGATATACCCACGATGATCGAGAAACTTAGGTATAGGCTCACCAGGCTGGGTTACGTTGCACCACCGCATGCACAGGTCGCGGGCTGTATAGAGAAAAGCAATAACCCCTTCGGTGAAGCAACGGAGAAGAGAATAGAGTGGCTCAAGGCGTGAAAATCATGTATGACCATATGTTTCTTAAGCAAACATAAGTATACATCATGTGATTAAGGAAATTCGTAAAAACATTTAAACATTATTTTTTAGCACGGAGGGTTACGGATGTCTCATATTCAGAGGACAATTGTGTATTTTGATCGCCCTGGCCCGCAGAATACCGAGGAGGTTTTAAGGTTGACCAAGGAACGAGCTGGGGAACTCGATATAAAGAATGTTGTAGTTGCCTCAACTAGGGGTGAAACGGGAGTTAGAGCCTCCGAGGTTTTCAGGGACTTCAATGTTGTTGTTGTGTCCCATTCTACAGGTTTCAAAGGGCCAGGAGTGCAAGAAATGACTGATGAAAATCGGAAGAAAATACAAGAGAGCGGTGGCAAAATCCTCACCTGCACAGAGGCCTTCATAGGCGTCGAAAGAGCCATTAGAAATAGGTTTGGAACAGCATATCCAACCGAGATAATGGCTCAAACACTCAGGCTCTTCGGCGAAGGGACGAAAGTCGCGGTGGAAATCACGGTCATGGCGGCGGATGCGGGTTTAATACCTATTGATAAAGATGTTATCGCTATAGCGGGAACGAGCCGTGGCTCTGACACCGCATTGGTTATTCAACCGGCAAATTCAATGCGCATCTTTGACCTAATAATAAAGGAAATCATAGCAAAGCCCAGAACGAGGTAAACATCGCGCATAGCCGGCGGTAAACCTTATGCTTCAATACTATGGCTATGGATTATTTCAGCAACGATTCTCGCTGTTTTGCCACATAGCTTAGAACATTTCTCCCATCCACCTGACTCAAGCCACTTCTGCCTATCATTTGGGTTATTTAGGTCGAAGCCTATAATGCTGATACAGTACCTGCTTCCGAACTCTTTTTCAAATCTTCTATAAAGCTCCTTACCAGGCTCGTACGATCTTATCAGGGAATCCAAGTCGTCGAGTTTTTCAGATCCAAACTTCATACCTAATGCTATAAGCCCTCCTACAAGGGCTCCACATAGGGAATATGAGCGGCCACCTCCAGCAAAGGGTCCAGCAGCTTTTATAAGGAGTTCATCCCTTGGGCCGAAAATCTCCTGAATTGTTAGTAAAACTGTTTGTGCGCATGAAACGGTTTTGCGAGTTGATAGATACGTATATGCCTTCCTCTCTGCCTCCTCTAAAATATCGAGTTTAGACATCCAAATTTCCCTCATCTGAGTTATTTGGACAACTGTTCTTAAACTTTAACCTTTGCACACATGCATCCAGCGCGAGAGAATCGATAAACATCGTCAAAAACTAAAATGAATCTGAGAAACCCACTCTGGAAAAAATGAGCGCGATAGTATGTAACTTCCTCGATCAGCTGACCGAGCGATGAGTGACCATGCTTAGTGTCTTTCACTTGAGAACTTGACTAACCACTTTAACCAACAAACTTAGAGATGCCCTAAAGATTTTAATTTCAAAGCGTGCTTCTTTTTAGTGCGGCATGGTTATGTTTGCTTTAAATAAAATCAAGAAATACAACTTATTTTCTTTCCTTGAAAGGGGATTTGGAAATGAGTGTTAAAGAAGTTTTCTGGATTGCTAGAGACTATATGAAGTGCAGTGGCTGTAGAAGATGCGAGATTGCTTGTTCCCTTTTTCATGAGGGGAAGATCTGGCCTGAAGCTTCAAGGATACGTGTGTTTATGTTAGTTCCTGGAGCGGAGATTCCTCACTTCTGCGCTCAATGCCACGACTATCCATGCGTTAAATCCTGTCCAGAAAAAGCTCTGTCAGTAAGCAAAGAAACGGAAGCCGTCTTAGTCTATAAAGAAAAATGTACAGGCTGCGGATTATGCATAGTCGCTTGCCCAGGGAGGATTCCACATCTACATCCAACCGAGAATTACGCCTTGATATGTGACTTGTGTGGAGGAGAGCCTCAATGTGTAAAAGCATGCAATAGAGGTCAATTTAACGCCTTATGGATCGTTAAAAAACAAGAAACGTATTCGTATAAACTCTATGCTAAAAGACCAGAGGAGACAACACGCGATTTAGTCCTTAATTTATATGGTGAGAAAGGCAAGGAGTGGATTTAAGATGCGGGGATACGCTGGCAAGTTTTTAGAGGTTGACCTTTCAACGGAGAACATGAAACACATAACATACGATGAGTGCATCCTAAAGCAGTATATCGGCGGGAGGGGCTTAGCCGCCAGAATATTGTGGGACCGACTCGGTGATCGATGGGAGACGGTTGATCCACTTGATCCTGAAAACACGCTGCTCGTTCTAACAGGACCCTTAACTGGTTTCTTCCCCGGAAGTAAAATATGCATATCGGGAAAGTCTCCCCAGAGCAATGGTATAGTGGGCTCAACAGTGGCCGGGGAGTTTCCAGTTGAACTTAAATGCGCGGGATACGATGGCCTTATAGTCACTGAGAAAGCTGAAAAACCAGTTTACTTATTCATCACGGATTCTAAAGCCGAGATCAAGGACGCACGCCATCTGTGGGGTAAAGGCGGAAAGGAAACCCTGAGGATGTTGATTAAGGAGGGAAGAGAGGAGCTAGAGAAAAGAGCTCCACAGTATGGAGAGTGGAAGGAGCCAGCAGCCATCTATATAGGTCCAGCGGGAGAAAACAAGGTCAGGGTTGCCGCCGTCAACGCGAAGTGGACGCATGGAGCGGGATACGGAGGCTACGGCGCGGTGATGGGATCCAAGAATCTTAAGGCTATAGTCGCTAAAGGAACAGATCCTCTACCCAAGGTGACGGATTTGGAGAGGGCCATAACGCTGATAGATAAAATTTCAGAGGAGAACATGAAGAACACCGTGATAACGAGGCGATGGGGGACGGGTTCTTTCGGCTATGACGTCGGCGCTCGACTTAGCTCAGAGCCTGTTAGAAACTGGCAAGAGGAATGGCACGACGAAAGGAGCTTCGGGGTGGACAAGTTCGAGGAAAGGGTTTGGATAAAACGCTACTGGAGTGACTTCGGGTGCTCCCTAGCCTGCCTTAAGATCGCGACCCCAAAAACTGGTCCATTTAAGGGAGCAGTAACCGACAATCCCGACTACGAGAACCAAGCATACGTTGGAACCAACCTGGGCATCTTCTCTCCCGAGGAGAACGTCTATCTAATGACATTGATGGACGAATTAGGGCTCTGCGGGATACAATGTGGAAACGTTTTGGGCTTCGTGGGCGAACTCTACCAAAGAGGCATCCTAACGAAGGAGGAACTAGGTGGCATCGAGCTCAAATGGGGAGACGTGGGGGCTTTCGCGGCTTTGATAAAGAAGATAGCTGCGAGGGAGGGCATAGGCAGTATACTTGCCGAGGGAACATACAGAGCAGCACTGAAGATAAGCGAACTTAAGGGAGTTAATGTGGTGAAATACGCCGTTGTGGAGAAGGGCATGGCAATAGGCGCCCACGGTATAAGAAGTGGAAAAGACTATCCCGCAAGAATCTCATACGCTTGCTCCGTACAGGCCGGAGATCATACATCGATTGCCCATCCCATACTCACTCACGAAAATAGCGAGCTGCGTTTAATACTCCATGACTCAGGGGTCTACTGCTGGTTCAACACCTTCGACGTACCCGAAGGCCTCATTTGGGGCCTCTTTGAGGCTGTTACAGGCTGGAAAGTTGGGCCAGAGGAATGGTATAAAACCACAGCGCGTAGAATCCTCCACATTCAGAGGGCAACTTTGTTGATAGGTGGACCCGATCTGAGGTGGGACCCAAGGGTGCATGACGACAACCCACCGAGGTTTTATGAACCGTTACCCTCTGGACCCTACGCCGGGAGAACGGTAGATAAAGCTAAATTTGAGAAGGCGAAGAAGGAGTACTACGAAAACGTAGGCTGGGACGAAAACGGAATATCGAAGTCAGAAGAGCTAAAGCGTCTCGGCTTATCAGAAGTCGATAGGAAACTTGAGGAACTACGGTCTTAGGCAAGTGAGGTGTGGTTTCTATTTAAGTAGATGGAAGACCCTAGCATTGAAATTGATATTTTAGTGTGACCGCCAAGGAATTACATGTTGTGGGTTCAAGGCTTTATTGGCTGGACTTTGAAACAGCCATCGATCTGGTGTCAAAGTGTAAGGTTGATGTTAAATCGATAATTACTCACAAATTTTCCTCGGAGGAAGCACAGAAAGTGTTTGAAATATTTGATCAGAAAATCCGAAATGCGGTTAAGGTTTTACTGAAGCCATCGTAAATCGTTTCTAAACATGATAGACGAACGTGAAGTAAATCTTAGTGGATAGAAGGCAAACCTGATGAGGTCTTGGTTAAGTTTTGTGCGATGCGATCATGAAAGAAGAAACATACTTTAAAAAATTCCTTTGGACATCGACCCATGTAATAAGCTTACTGTCTACGTGTTCCTGCAGTTGTACCACAGATTATACAAATAAATTATATTAAAAAGCCACATATACAAAAATTCGATAGATCGAATTCTAGGACAATTCTCTGCCTTTTCCAGCCAATGGGTTAAGGGGTACTGGTTCGACCATTCGAGAGGGGAGGGCGGACGAAAATGGCGAGCCTGCCTGTCGGAGCCTGAGCTGGCCGCCATCAGGGATTAGCTCATAGCTCAGAAAGTCGAGGAAATCTCATTAAACCCAAGGGGCACTGTACCTTATAAGGCGCATTACGTAATTCAAGAGACCTAATGCCCATACAAGAGACCATATTGCTAGGGACATGAGCAACATTGCGTAACCAGCTTCCCTATCGAGCGTCATTACGTTAGCCGACGCCCCCATAAAGCCTAACAACGCGCCGAACAACACACTGTCTTTCCCAAGAATTAGATAGTAGTTTATAAGCTCTCCAACCGTAAACACAATCCTTATAGTGCCCATGAAACACGATCGAGCTAGCAGAAGCGCTGGCTCTAAAAGAAAAGGCATAAAACCCACAAGAAACGGCTCAATAAGTCCTCCTGCGTGACGGCGCCCGTGAAAGATGACAAGCGCTGGCAGGGCGGTAATAACGATTAATACCATGAGGGGTACAACGACGAAGGAAATCGAAGGAGGGTTGGGACCTGGAAACAGTCCCACCAGGAGAAAATGCATAAGGAGATATACTACTAAGTACTCCCATCGATTCTTCTGACCCTGCTCATTCCTTCCAGCTCTCGGTACCTCAATTCTATCGCTAGCGCGCGCTCAAGGATTAGGGAGTTAGCCTTGTTAGAATTGTTACGAGGGATATTGTAAGGGTTATGATGACAAACCAAAGGCGTATTTCGCTTCTTAGGTCGTCGATTCTCTTGTTGGTCAGATCTGTTTTTCCGCTTAAGCTGTGGTTTAGGTCGTCTATTCTTTTGGAAAGCTCTGAAACAACCCCCTCTAGTTTGGCTAATCTCTCTGCGATCTCGCGTTCAGCCATCGTGATCCTCGATGGATTAACTATTCCTCTCTTTTAAACTTAATGAGGAAGATTTGGAGGCCGAAGTATATAGCGCGCTACAATACTCGTCTACTTTCTCAAGCTCTTCCTGTTTGTGTATTAAAGAACCTTGAAATAAGATAGGCTTATATCATATTCATACAGCAGTGTCCTCGTAGAAGAGGATGGTTGGCTTTAATGTCCTCAGTTCGTGAAAGGGACATCCGATTAGGATTATGGCAAAGGCTGAAGGAGCATTTTGCAACATGCAACGGTGAAAGATTCGTTCTTTTTGAGACTTTCAGAGTGGGAGTGCCCTCACCCAACCAACGACAAGATCGCATTCCGCCTCTTTGAACATTTAAATCCATTTTCCACGAATTCCATTTTCCGGCTCTCTGGAGAACCCCATCAAAGATCTCCACCTGAAGCCCGGTATCTTCTAAATAGCCTTTTACTTGATCGACGTATCCCAATTTTCTTACCACCTTGCCCGTGACAGGAAGAGCCTTAGTCCCACCCAATGCTTTTGCCTCTGCTCCAACTTTCCTCAAACAACCTGCACCTGTTAGAATCACATGTGGCTTAGAGAAAAGCAACACCTTCTTTATATGAGCGAAATTTTAAATTCTAAAACATATTTCATCTCCTGAAAATCTGAAAACTATGGTGATTAGGATGGGAAGGTTCGACGGTAAAGTGGTGGTTGTTACTGGATCGGGACGTGGGATAGGAAGAGCCACTGCTCTAGCGTTTGCTCGTGAAGGCGCTGACGTGGTTGTGAACGTAAGCAAAAGCGTTGATGAAGGAAACGCGGTAATGGAGGAGATTAAGGCTTTAGGACGAAGGGCGATCATGGTTAAGGCTGATGTGGCTAAAGAAGCAGAGGTTGAGAAGCTGATTAAAACTGCTATTGACCATTTTGGGAAAGTCGATGTGTTAATTAACAACGCAGGCATCGGGATACCCTCAATGTCTTATAAAATGACGAAAGAACAATGGGATGCTGTTGTTGACGTTAACCTCACGGGTGTTTTCAACTGTTTCCGGGCTGTTGTCCCGCATATGATGGAAAGAAGATCGGGTAAGATAATCAATATCTCCTCAGTCGCAGGAATAGATGGGTTCATAGGGAACATCAATTACGCTGCGTCTAAGGGCGGACTTCTCGCCTTTACCAGAACCGCGGCAGCGGAATTAGGGCGATACGGAATTAATGTCAACGCGGTTGCCCCAGGTATAATCGAAACGCAGATGACGGAGTGGATAAAAATACCGAAGTACAGAGAAATGTACCTGCCTCGAATTCCGCTGGGTAGATTCGGTAAACCAGAGGACATAGCGTCGGTTATCATATTTCTAGCCTCCGAGGAAGCCAATTACATAACGGGGCAAGTCATCCGTGTTGACGGCGGAATCTTATTCCCAACCTAGCCGCACTTTAGACTCGTTTAAAGTCGTAAGCCTCTTTAGGTGAAAGCATGAAGTCAATTTTACTTTTTATCCACGGCGCTGGAGAGAGCCACAAAGTTTGGGAACACCAAATAAAGTTTTTCAGTGATCTCATTGCTATCGATCTCCCGGGTCACGATGTTGGGGTGGGAAGAAGAACCATCGATGAGTATGTTGGAGACGTGAAAAAATTCTGTGATGAAAGAGGCTTAAAGAACATTGTGATGGTTGGTCACTCCATGGGTGGCGCAATAGTTCAGAAATTCACCCTTGAACATCCAGAATATTTAAAAGCAATAGTTTTGGTTTGCACAGGAGCGAAGCTAAGAGTAACCCCACTCATCCTCGAAACAATAAAAAAGAACTATGCCCAAGCGATAGAATTGATAACAAATCTTGCTTTCTCTAAGAAGGCGCCAAGTGAAACCAAAGAGAAAGCAGCGGAGGAGATGAGGAACATAAACTCAGAGGTAACCTATGGTGATTTTGAAGCATGTGATAAGTTCAACATTATGGACAGATTAAAAGAAATAAAAGTACCCACACTCATAATCTGCGGGTTGGAGGATCAGCTAACCCCAGTTAAATACTCAGAATATCTAAAGAACAATATTCCAAACTCAAAACTCGAAATGATAGCTGATGCAGGACATATGGTGATGCTGGAAAAACCAAAGGAGTTTAACGAAATATTGGAAAAGTTCATTAAAGAGCTGGGTAGCTGTTAAAATATATGCCTGAGAAAGCGGCTAAAACCCTCTTAAATATGGGTCACTCCACGGTGGTTCTAAAGTTAGGCGAGGAGGGAGCAATAGCAGCAACAGAAGAGCAGATCGTAAGAAAGCCAGCTTTCAAAGTCCCCATTATGGATGTAGTTGGAGGGGGGACGCTTTCGCGTCAGGTTTTGTTGCCAGCATACTGAGGGCGTAGTGCCTTGAGAAGGCATTGGATATTGGAAATGCAGCGGGCGCACTTGTTGCGACGGTGAGGGGCTATATAGAAAATCTGTCATCAACGGATAATGTTAGCAAACCTGAGAGAGAAGAGGAACCCAATCCCTCCATTTTCCTATACTTCTATAACCAAGTTTCTCAGCGTTCCAGCGTTCTCGGTCTCGCCCAGTGACAGAATTGCCACGCCTGCAGGGTTCTGTGTTTCCACGTCCCTTCGATGGGTTATGGCCGCATCGCAGTCGAGGGAATATTATATGTTCGGTTACCAGTTTGAATTCTTAGGGCGTACACAACACTAGCCTCATTTATTTCGGTGACTTCTGCGGGAAGCGTTAGCACAAACCGCACAGTGGCACGAATTTTCCGCCCAAAGAGGTTGTGAAGGCCACGAGAGACAACGCTTGTCAGGGAAAACGCTACACCTATACCGAACCCAATATTTTGAGTACGCCTACGACACAGCGACACTCGCCCACTAGGTTAGATTCTTTAACACCTTCATCACAAACGGTTACATGACACTAGAGGCGGTGCAAACAATAGCCCCTGTATTGAATGCCGCCACCGTCGACTTTAAAGGAGGCGGTAACCCACAATTAACATTTCAATTCCCTCTTATTGAGATTTTCTATTGAACCAACGATTATTGTTATAAACGCCCTATCGATTCCGTTAAGGAGGTCCGTTCCCGCAGCCACCATCCTCGGCACTTACGTTTAGTGTTAAACTCATATCCCGTCCATACAGCAGGAGTTCTCGCCATCTCTTCCAAACCCAGCTAGATACTAGCCCTTTGCCGCCGAGTTTTCCGACCATGGAAGCTTTGTATCACGAAAGACCTATCAGTTAAAGACATTCTTAAATACAAAGAGAAAGGTATGGTTCAAGCAGATTTAGTTAGTCTCATAGGGGCCATTTCAGGGCTAGTTTCCATAGTTGTCTTAATCTATATAGCTGGATACAAGCTGGGTAAAATAGATAAGACGCTAGATGACCTAAAGGGTCTCCCGAAAGAGATTGGTAAGCTTATGGCTAGGGTCGATGTGTTATGGGAGCATTTCATTTCATCGCTTCGAGGTGGAAGCTGCGACCTTTCCTCACAAGATGCCTCAAAGGGCATCACGGATTTCGCCAAAAAGCTAGGCCTGACCATTAAAAGCTTAGAGCTGTATAGGTCTGTACCGAAGTAGCCCGGCGTGGAAGAGCTGTCAAGAATACAAAGCTTCACCGAAGTTAAGCCACCAGCATGGATGTTAATAGAGGCCGCGCTTGAGAGGGAACGTTTGGACATGGAGTTGGTGGTAAAGTTTCGCATAGATGAGAAAGGGAAAGTTAAGCAGAGAAGCATGGAAGTATTAGAGGCCGGCGTCCCTTCAGCTAAGACGGAAACGGCAATAGCGATGTTCCGTGGCTATCTTGAGGAGGTCGCTAGGTCCTTTCCACAATCATCGAGGTATCGCTAAGACGGGCAATAGTTTGACAATATGATCAAACGCAGAATACCATAATACTTTCAATTCTCTCTTTATTGGGATTTCTTTTGAACCGACGTTAGCGCGCTGGTCTGAATTGGTGTAAAATGGTATTTATTCTCCTTTTAGGTTTGAGGGCAGTTTTGGCTTCACACTTTCTCCCGGTTTCCTTGCAGTGTCCGCCCTTCTCGAACCTGCAAAGGTGCTGCAGCTTTTGGAAAGTCAGGCTGACGATGGTGGTGTAGGCTTTGTGAGGGTTGGGGCGACCTGACGCCTGAGCCTTTGGGGCAGGGGTAGGTGAAACTGGGCCTTCCAGCCCCCGCCCGTAAAGTAATAGGTCTTCATGTAGTTACACCAGGAGTATCTTACATTATCCATTAGAAACATTAAATAAAACATAATTAGTGTTATATTTTATTTAATGGGTCATCCAATTTTATTCCTAGAAAAATTTGTTAGAAAAACTCTTATTTTAATTGTCTCCTTCATCTGTAAGGTTTTCCGTAGCCTGAAGTCATGTCTCCTCAGGGATTCTAAAGTCTTTATTAGAAGTAAAATACACCTTATTGTTATGGAGGATATTAAGATTGAAAACAGCACGTGAGTATGTGGAAAGCATAAGAAAACTCGACAAGGAAGTCTACATGTTTGGGGAAAGAATTAAAGACCCTGCTGAGTTTCCCTTCCTTAAACCCACCTTGAACTCCATAGCCCTAACCTACGAGCTTGCTCACGACCCAAAATACGCTGACTTGATGACAGTCACATCGCACTTAACTGGGGAAAAAATTAACCGCTTCACGCACATACCTCAAAACACGGATGACCTAGTCAAGAAAGTGAAGATGCTACGCCTCTTGGGGCAAAAGACTGGGTCCTGCTTCCAACGCTGTGTTGGGATGGACGCTCTCATCACGATGTCAAGCGTAACCTACGAGATGGATCAAAAATATAAAAGTAATTATTACGCGCGATTCACGGAATTTTTGAAGTATATTCAGAGAAATGACCTCATGAGTGCTGGGTCAATGACGGACGTTAAGGGGGATAGAGGACTACGACCGTCTCAACAAGCGGACTCTGACCTCTACTTGCATGTCGTTGAAAAAAGAAGCGATGGAATAGTCGTGAGGGGAGCGAAGGCTCATCAGTCTGGCTCCGTCTTCTCTCACGAGCTAATCGTCATGCCCACGGTCACCATGCGCGAAGACGACAAAGACTATGCAGTTTCATTCGCCATCCCAGGTGATGCAAAGGGGATCATTTACATTGTTGGTAGGCAAGTAAATGACACGCGGAAGCTGGAGGGTGGCGAGATCGACGTGGGCAACGCTAAATATAGTGTCGCAGGCCATGAGGCGCTAATCATCTTTGATGATGTCTTCGTACCTTGGGAGCGCGTTTTCATGTGTGGGGAGTGTGATTTTACGGCGATGCTCGTTGAACGATTTGCGTCGTACCATAGACAAAATTATGGAGGTTGCAAAACAGGCGTTGGCGACGTACTGATTGGGGCTACGGCAACAGTTGCCGAATACAATGGTGTGGAAGCAGCCTCCCACATCCGGGATAAGATCACAGAAATGATCCATTTGAACGAAACCATGTATTCGTGTGGCCTTTCATGCTCTTATGAGGGCTATGAACTTCCATCTGGAACCTACTTCGTAAATCCCCTGCTAGCAAACATCGTCAAACACAACGTAACCAGGTTTCCCTACGAAATGGCTAGGTTGGCTATGGACATAGCTGGAGGGCTCGTGGGAACTATGCCATCAGAAAAGGACTTCAAACACCCAGAACTCGGAAAATACGTAGATAAATACCTAAGGGGTAAGGCTGACGTTCCAACTGAGCATAGGATGCGCATCGTTAGGCTTATCGAAAACATGGCGTTAGGAACGGGTTTGCTCGAAGACCTACACGGGGCAGGATCGCCGCAGACGCAGAGAATAATGATATCACGACTGACCGACCTAGAAGCGAAGAAAAAACTGGCAAAAACCCTAGCGGGGATCGAGAAGGACTGAACTGGCATATAAGTGCTTTACCAAAAGTCGGAGTCATACACTTAGTAAGAAAACTTTCCTTTAAATAATATTAAACGGTGGTTGGTGTTGAGGTAGCTAAGGAAAGGAAACAACTAAGGGAAGCAGCAAAGCTCGCTTTTAAGAAAATAGCCTCCCACCAGAGTCTTTTATCCATGCCTCTGGATGCCCATCAAAAGGGAGCAGCCATGAATAAGAATAAAAGCTTTGGAGGATTCATCCCACGAATTTATTCGTGGCTTTCTGGCTAGTCTTTTGTAAGATCGTTACTCACTTGGAGATATTTAGATCCCTAAAGGTCAATAAAGTTTCGTGTTCAGAACTATTGAGCCGGCGAAGGTAGGGTTTTAAGGGTGTGATTCACCCTCCCCCTGCTTCTCTGGCGATGATTTCCTCGTAGGCACGGTATGTCTCTGGGTCTATGATGCCGCGTGCCCTCATCCTGGTGATAGAGCTTCCGATGCAGTCTATCGCATCTATGATTTTCTCATAATAATCCTTGCCTCCATGCTCCCTCCTCTCCTCATCCAACATCCGTAGCAACTCTTTATAGGTCTCTAAGAGTTGTTTAGCAAACTTCAATTTTTCACACCACTCAAACATCGGTGGCTAAACGTTAAAGTCTTTCGCTAACGTCCCGTTACATCTATCCTATATCCACAGAACTAAAGGTTAGGTTCATCTCATCAGCCCCTTCCATGTTGTCTCTAAGATTCCAAATGCAGAATTGTGGTCAAAACAAAGCATGGACCGAGCCACAAGCCCATAGCCTGAGAATATGCATAACGACCTTATTTTCTTGAATTCCTCTATGCACGCTAATGAAAAAGAAGCGGGGAATGGGGATATGAAGGATCGGTTTTCACTCAAGTTTTTAAGGAAATCTTGGTGTGTTGTCACCTCTCCAATTAGTGGGAATATTTTTGTTTCAGCATATGTCTGCTCTTCTCTCGTCGTTGCTGCGGTGCAGTCCTTTAGGATTATGACTCTGTAGTTTAGGTCGAAGGCGGTTCTCGCTGTTGACTCGACGCAGACATTGGTGAGAAAACCTGCGATGGCGACATTTTTGATATGTCTATAACGGAGAATCGCGTCAAGGTTGGTGCCGTGGAATCCATCTAGCCCTCTCCTCCCCTCCACAAAGATGTCTACATAGGGCTTTAATTAAGTATACGCTTACTCCTAAGCTTCTCATCAGAGATCATAACACCACTCAGCTTACAATCCCATACCTTACATTAATAAATCACACCTTAAAAAGCAGGCACTTTGGAATTCTAATTGCAGACCTGGGATCGAGGGCTATCGTCGCTTGCATCTCACCCAACCTTAAGCGTGGCTTTTTTAAGCATCTCGATTCCATCTCTGCCGAGCTCCGTCATGATGTTCTCAAGCAGACCCAAAATATCGCATGACTTCAGCAATCCGCTTGAATATAAGAATATAAGGTTCGAGTAAAAAAGGGAAGGAGTTAGATGCTATTCTTCTTTCATTTCTGTAGGCGGCGAATATGCTGCCAAGATGTACGCCGGACGCAGTCCACTGTTATTGAAGCGATGTTCGACTTTTGGAGGTATGTAAATCACGTCCCCAGGTCCGAGGTCGTACCGCTCATCGTTGCAAACCACAGCTACATGGCCTTCTAAGATGACGAAGGTGTGCTCCATTTTTTCATGTTGATGCCGCTCTCCTGTGCCACCGGGCTCCATTCGAAATGCCCTTACAGCGAGATTCTCAGACCCTACGTTCTCTGGGGTCACTAGGTTCTTGGCTAATGTCCGCGTGTGAAGCAGGGGCTCATACCACTCTAAAAGCATCGACTTAACAACTCTGGCTTTAGCCAATTTAATCCCTCGTAGGTTTTACTAAGATGCTACTTTTATTTACAATTTTCCACCAAAGGTCCACCTATCTTCCTATCTTCCTTACCTTACCGTCTCAACTGCACAATATGGCCTCCGCCTGGGCGGTATTGCTTTAAACGCTTTTCCATAAGGCCTTTACCGTAACACCACCATCAAAGCCTTACGCCTTAGAAATTATTAAATGGGGTTCATGGAAAGTGAAACTCTTTAATTCCCTACATTACATTCTGCATGCGAAAAGGAACCATATTAATGGTAGGTGGGCGTTGAATGAAATCAAGGGAAGCTGAACTAATTGAGGTTAAATGGTTAGGGCGCGGGGGACAAGGGGCGGTTACCGCAAGTGACATCTTAGCTACAGCCGCTTATCTGGAAGGCTATAAGGGCGTTCAGGCGTTTCCCTTCTTTGGTGGCGAGCGTAGAGGTGCCCCAGTTTCTGCATTCACAAGACTTGGAGATCGAGAAATTCGAACTAGAAGTCTAATCTACGAGCCTGATGTCCTGATTGTGTTGGATCCGATGCTGCCTATGCAAATTGACGTAACTGCTGGAATTAAGAAGGGTGGTTATGTGATACTTAACTCGCCACACAAGCCGAGCGAGGTGGGCTTAAAAGGGGATTTCAAAATCGCCACTGTAGACGCATTAAGCATAGCTGAAGAGCTCAACCTTAAGGTCGCCGGGATACCGATTTACAATACACCAATGCTTGGGGCATTCTCAAAATCTACGAACCTGGTAGGATTGGAGTCCATCACAAAGGCCATAGTTAAGCATTTTGGTGCGAAGCGGGCTGAATTGAACGTAAAAGCCGCTGAAACAGCATATGAACGAACGATGGTCATGGGTTCTTACA
Organism: Candidatus Bathyarchaeota archaeon BA1; assembly: GCA_001399805.1. Next base: position 15,045 of record LIHJ01000088.1, on the reverse strand, counting down.
CTGGCTCTTGCCTTGTAGATCCGCCAACGATAGGAGGTAAAGGCTCAGAGATCAAAAGTTTTAAAGAACTTCCAATATCACCAGTGTCAAAACCGACAAAAGCATCAATGGGCGCTCCAACAGGGGCTTGGAGAGAGCATCGTCCGGTGTTAAATAAAGAAAAATGCGAAAAGTGCATGCTCTGCTGGCTCTATTGCCCCGACGGAGTGATCACAATAAGCGAGGAGAAATACCCCATATTTGACTACGAGTATTGCAAAGGTTGCGGGATCTGCGCACACGAATGTCGTTTTGAGGCCATAGAACTCGTGAGGGAGGCGTGATCGTTGGCTGAGGTTATCCTTACAACCGGAAATCACGCGGCAGCTTATGCGGTTAAGGCTGCTAAAGCGCAAGTTATTGCCGCCTATCCCATAACGCCTCAGAGTCCAACCGTAGAGAGGCTTTCAGAGCTTGTTGAAAGCGGTGAGCTGAAGGCAGAGTTCATATGTGTTGAAAGTGAGCATACGGCAATGGCTGCGTTGATAGGGGCATCCGCCACAGGGGTGAGAACTTTTACAGCCACGTCCGCTCATGGGTTAGCGTTGATGCATGAAATGTTACATTGGGCGTCTGGTGCGCGTCTTCCCATCGTTATGTACGTTGCTAATCGTGCGATGGCTCCGCCATGGAGCATTTGGTGCGATCATCAAGACACCATCTCTCAAAGAGACACGGGCTGGATGCAGTTTTACGTTGAAGATAATCAGGAGATTTTTGATACAATCCTGATGGCATATAAAATAGCTGAAGATAGGGAGGTTCTTCTTCCCGCGATGATCTGCGCTGATGGCTTCACTTTGTCCCATATGACGATGCCAGTTGAGGTGCCCGATCAAAAGGATGTTGACGACTTTTTGCCTCCTTATGAGCCTGCCTTCAAACTTGATGACCCGGAGAACCCTGTTACACACGGCGCCCCAGCCATGCCAAATGTACCCTTCTCAGACTGGTATACGGAGTATCGATTTTTAATGCAAGAGTCCATGATTAAAGCTAAGGAAAAAATTAAGGAGGTCTGCGGGGAATTTAAGCGGAGGTTTGGGAGGTTTCACGGAGATCTGGTTGAGAGATATCGCTGCGATGATGCCGAAGTGGTCTTGGTAAGTATGGGTTCTCTTGCCACACAGGCAGAAGATGTTGTAGATGCCATGTGTGATGAGGGCTACTCCGTGGGGGCATTAAAATTGAGGGTGTTTCGTCCATTTCCAGTGGAAGAGATTCAGGAACTCGCCAAGCATGTTAAGGCATTTGCAGTCATTGATCGAAACATGTCCTTTGGACATGTGGGAGCAGGGCTCATGGAAATTAAGGCAGCGCTGTGCGATGTAAAAGACAGGCCCATCGTCAAGGGATACGTAATGGGTTTGGGTGGTAGAGATGTTACGCCATCGGAGCAAAGGCTCGCCGTACAAAAAACATTCAAAGACATTGAAAGAGGATGGGTAGAGAAGAGCATGGAATGGATTGGGCTGCGCGCTTGAGGAGGTGAGTGAAGGTGCCGATTTTAGGATTGCCCGAGGAGGAATACTTGCACCCAGGATTCTACAGCTGTCCCGGATGTGGTGAATTCCTGGCCTTAAGACACTGCCTTAAGGGATTGGGCAAAAAGGCGATATTGGTTATCCCAGCAGGGTGCATTCCAACCGTTGCAGGGCTATTTCCAAGGATATCCTATAGGGTCTCGGTTTTAAACATAGCTTTTGAGGCAGCGGCAGCGGGGGCTTCGGGTGTCATTGCTGCGCTTAAGGCCAAGGGAGTTAATGATATAACGGTGGCCGCATGTGCTGGGGACGGAGGAACCGCGGACATAGGCATCCAGGCCCTCTCCGGAGCTGCGGAGAGAGGAGATGATCTCCTCTACATTTGTTTCGATAACGAGGCTTACATGAACACTGGAATACAGCGATCAGGGGCGACACCATTTGGCGCCATTACGACCACGACACCCATAATTGGAAAGCGCCAACATAAAAAAGACATGCCCTTAATCATGGCCGCCCATAAAATCCCATATATCGCCACATCTTGCTCATCTTATCCACAAGATATCTTTCGAAAGGTGAAAAAAGCCAGTGAAAAGAAGGGTGCCACGCGATATATTCACATACTATGTCCATGCGGTCCTGGCTGGCGAGTGGATGTAAATAGGACGGTTGAGGTCGGGAGATTGGCCGTTAGAACTGGGATGTGGGCCCTCTACGAGATTGAGGATGGGAAGTTTAGCTTGAGTGGTGTGAGCCGCGGGCTGCTTGACCCCTCTAAGCGGGTGCCGATTAGGGAGTACCTCAGGCTTCAGGGGAGGTTTGCTCGTTTAACCGATGAGCATATTGAGGCTATCCAAGCATGGGTAAATGAGCAGTGGGAAGGCTACCGGAGAATGCTCGGTGAATAACACCAGCCAGCGGCAGTATTGGTCAACCAGCAACCCTATTTTTTCTTTCCATATAGCCGCGCTATTCCGCTTGATATGACCATTCTTTGTATCTCATTCGTTCCTTCATATATCTCTGTAATTCTGGAGTCGCGGTATAGTTTCTCGGGGGTCGGCAGCTCCTTGATTGGCACATACTCCGGGTCCATCATATATCCCCTCCCCCCGAATATCTGTATGGCCCTGTGGGCAGCCCATGTAGCTGCCTCTGTTGAGTAGCACTTCGCCATCGCAGTAGGGACAGTAACCATTCTATAGTCTACTTCGCCTTTAATGGCTAGATCCCTCAGATGAGCTGCTCGATATGTTAATAAACGAGCAGCGTCAAGCCTCACGGCCATATCTGCAATCATCCATTGCATAGCTTCGAAGTTTATGATTTCTTTGCCAAATTGCACCCGTTCACTGGCATACCTAGTCGCCTGCTCGATGGCGGCTTGGATTATTCCTATGGCCTGAGCGGCTACTCCACATCTACCATGATCCAACGCGTTCAGGGCTACGTAAATCCCTCTGTTTTCTTGCTCTGATCCCCCTAATATGCTGTCTGATGAAACTTTTACATTCTCGAATTTGATTTCACTGACTGGTATGGCTCTTAAACCCAGTTTCTTCTCCTGTTTTGGATAAGATATCCCTCTTGTATTAGGTTCAATTATGAAAGCGGTTATACCTCTCGCTTCGGCTTCGGGCTTTGTCTTAGCGAAGACCAGCATTATGTCAGCCAGGTTTCCCATCGTTATGAATTTCTTATGCCCATCGATGACATACTCATCTCCCTCACGCTTAGCCCTCGTTTCTATCGCAGCCACGTTCGAGGATGCTTCTGACTCGGTCACTGCAAAAGATCCTATTTTTTCGCCTCTTATCAAGGGTGGGAGGTATTTCTTCTTCTGCTCTTCGGTGCCGAAGATGAAGATGGGGTTACAAACCAGGGTTGGCGTATAGTCGACCAGGGAGCAGAAGCTGGCGCATATCCGTGATATCTCCTCTATTGTAATGATCTCCCATACGAAGCTCTTTCCTTTTCCACAATATTTCTCTGGGATATGCTCTGCAAGTAGCCCCTTCTCACCAAGTTTCTTGTATACTTCTAATGGAGGGTTTTTCCCTAAACCATCGAGGTTCGCCTCCTCGTATTTATCCCTGAGGGGGGCTAGTTCGGTTTCGGCCCACTTCCTTACCTCTGCTCTATGCTCTTCTATCTCCGGTGTTATATATGGGGCATACATGCTAACACCCAACTTTAACACCGTTAATATGCTTAGCTGAAACGCTTAAAAAGTTTTAATGTAGCTAGGGATCCTTTCTGAACTGCGAAACTAGGAGGGCGAACAATATAAGAGGTTCTCATGTTACAAATAGGCATAAATGGGTTTCATTATTGGAGGCTTTCGCGGTGAAGAACCCGACAACTGCCAGTTTAGGCACAGTCTCCAGCTTAAAACCTTGCTTCGAGCCTCGAAGCGTTGCGGTAATCGGCGTGTCTAGAAGCCCTGAAAAGGCTGGCTCTATTATATTTAGAAACCTCACGGAACTCAAGTTTAAAGGAAAGGTATATCCTGTAAATCCGAAGGTGCACCAGATTTTTTCAGGTTAAGGCCTATCCTAGCGTGGATCTAATTCCGGATGAGGTGGACACAGCCATCATAGCTACTCCAGCATCCACCGTAGTTGAGATCATGGAAAGTTGTGCAAGAAAGGGTGTAAAGGCGGCTATAGTGGTTTCGTCGGGCTTTTCTGAAGAGGGAAACAAGAGACTTGAGCAAGAAATAGTCAAGATTGCGAAGAGGGCAGGGATAAGAGTTATTGGGCCGAATACGACTGGCGTTTTAAATACCGCGAATAATTTTATAACCACCTTTGTGCCTATCGAGAATTTGCGAAGGGGAAACGTGGCTCTTGTCGCCCAAACAGGTATGTTTTTGGGTGCAATGTTAAGGAGCATCGCGTCGTCTCAACATTTTGGTGTAAGTAAGGTGGTGGGTCTAGGTAACAAGTGTGATGTTGACGACTGGGAGGCCTTGGAGTATTTAGCCCAAGACCCAGAAACCGCTCTCATTGGGATGTATATTGAGGGAATCAAGGATGGTCGAGGGTTTTTGGAAGTATCACAAAGGGTTACGAAAGAAAAGCCAGTGCTGATCTTAAAGTCCGGCATCACCGAGGTTGGGTCTAAAGTCGTGCTGTCGCACACTGGCTCCTTATCCGGGAAAGATGAGGTGTTCGATGCCGCATGCAAACAAGCGGGGATTATTCGCGTCAGAAGCTTAGAGGAGCTCATCGATCTAACCAAAGCCTTCGCGTTTCAACCATTACCCAGGGGCAATCGCGTTGCGGTGGTCAGCTTTACTGGAGCCGGGGGCGTGATCGCCACCGACGCATGCGCAGAAAATGGGCTTGCGGTTGCCAGAATATCCCGCGAGACTGAAAAGAGACTGAGAAGGGTTACGCCTAAATGGCATAGAATCTTAAACCCGGTGGACTTGTGGCCAGCAGTGGAAGCCTCAGGAACCATTGAGGCATGTAACACTGCGATAAAGGCCATAGTCGAGGACGAAGGCGTGGACGAGGTTATAGTCATCTTGGCGGTGTTTAAAGGGATGGTGTTACCGTGTGACCTTGATATATTGAAAGAGAAGAGACACTTAGATAAGCCGCTTCTCTTCTGCATCATCGGGGATAAGGATTATGCAGAATTGATGACAGGAGTTCTTGAGAGAAGAGGGTTCCCGGTCTACCCCTATATAACGAGGGCGGTCAAAGCCTCGGCCGCCATGCATCGTTACAGTGCCCAAAGAAAGCGGCTATGCCTTCTTTTTTAGCTTGAGCCACTCTATGTAATCATGGTATGAGATTTTATAATTTCGTGGAACTCTTGGTTCCCATCGTATATACTTCGGGATTGGATAGCTAACTATCTTGATGGCCTCTAGTCCTCCCAAAATCTCATCAACCTTATCCATCGGTATTACCATAGCCATCTCATCGTCCTCTGTTCCAGTAAACACCCGGTCACCGCCTCCAGGAACCACCACCTGCGGCTCCTTAATTCTATACGCACGTGCAATTTTGTGACATATCTCAGCACCAGCCTGAAAAGCGGCCTCCAACGCCCCTCCCTCCTTCCATAATGCTGCTCCAATAAGCCTACACATTTGAGCTGGAGTTCCGTAAATCGCAATAACATGAGGCTCAACTGGTGTCCGTTCTAGCGGCGAAAACACGGCGCCACAGAAGCTTCCTGCGGCTATTTTTATCCATGCTTCCTCCGATTTCTTAGCGGCTTCTACTGTTGCATTGTAGAATCCGTGCATGAGCGCCCCCTCTAATACGTATTCTGGAGGCTCAATTATCCCCCATAGTATTGCTGGTCGAATGCACCACATGTCCTCTTCCCATGTTAATCCAAGAGTCCACCCATACATTCTCGCCATGCCGATAGCTTGGCAGACCGCGATTCGATGCTTAAAGTCGCGCGACGGCCTTCCTACGTCCTCCGGAAACTCCCCTTCATCCTTACACAACCGGATGGCTACCGGGAAAGTCCGTAGCCGCAAATGTTCACGGACTCTTTCACCCTTCTCATGCCATCTCTCTAAGCTCAAGTGAAAAACCTCTGCCCTAGTCTAAAAATTACCGCGAGTTTAAGCTTTTCGCCCCTCGAAGTTATATCCAAGCACAGTACCGCTTAAGTATTGATAAACCTGCCAGGAAAAATCTGATAGTAATTCCACGGGTGAGTGGTGATGAAAGCTGTTATTAAAACTGATCCGAAACCGGGTATAGATGTAAAAGAAGTTGATAAGCCAAAAATAAAGCCGGACGAGGTGCTTGTTGAGGTAAAAGCGGTTGGCATCTGTGGAACGGATGTTCACGTTTACGAGTGGGTGCCTGGATTTGAGTGGCTGGCTAAATGGTTGCCAGTCATTTTAGGGCACGAATTTTCTGGCAGAGTTATTAAAGTTGGAGAGGGCGTGAAAGTTGATGTTAAAGAGGGAGACAGAGTCACCAGCGAGTTTTTCGCCATGGCTTGTAGGAGGTGCTTCTTCTGCAGGAGTGGAAGGGAAAATCTGTGCCCGCAGGAAAGGAACTCTAGACTGGGGCTTGAAAGGAATGGCGCAATGGCTGAGTACATAGCTGTACCCGCTGAAATAACTCATAAAGTACCAAATAACGTGTCGTACGAGGAAGCTGCCTTAGCGGAACCTACTGGCGTAGCTCTTCATGCTGTTGAGTCAGCTCATATAACCCTTGGTGACCTTGTGGCCATTATATGTCCGGGGCCCATCGGACTGTTTGCCTTTCAGGCCCATCAAAGCTCGCTGGAGCACCACCCACGATGACTTTAATCTTATCCCTGATACCCGCCTTCTTTAGGGCTTCTATGACGGCTTTCATGTTAGGCATGAACGGAGTATATAGTGGATATGCCGACTATTTCTGCCTTAGTCTCTATAGCCTTCTTAACAAATTTCTCTGCTGGGACGTCAACCCCTAAGTCGTGGACCTTAAAACCCGCTGAAGTTAAGAACGCTACAACGATGTTCTTCCCAATGTCGTGGATGTCCCCCTTAACCGTGCCCATGACAACAACACCCTTGTATTTGGCAGTCATAGTTTCTATGTATGGTAGTAGCGGCTCTAATCCAGCCTTCATCGTTTCGCCAGCCATGATAAGCTCTGTTAGAAAGTATTCATGCTTCTCGTATCGTTCTCCAACGATGTCCATTCCCTTCGACATCGCATCGATTATTTCCTCGGGCCTTATGTCTGCCTCTAATGCCTCCTTTACAACGCTCTTTATATCTTCAAATTCAAGGTTCACCACGCAGTTCCGCACTCTCCGTAGAACGCTTTCCTCTGCCATAATCTTACGCCCCTTCATTTGATTTCAATAGGGTATACACCATATTTCACGGCGTAATCATCCTCTCTTTAAAATTTTCTAATTCTCTCCACGGGAAAAGCGAAGGGATTCGATAAAGACGGAATGAAAGTTGGATGCGCAGCCAGCTCAACATATTCCACACCGTTAGAGATCTTTTCACACATCTTTCTAGCCTTACTCAAGATGAGAGCCATTCTAGCACCAGTACCCGCCGCATTGCCAACACTCGAAACGATATTAAGGGGGACATTGGGGATCATCCCTATCACCCTGGCGCTGGCTGGGTTAATGTAGGTTCCAAAAGCTCCGGCAATATACAGGTGCTTGATCTGTTCTGGTTGAAGGCCCATCTTCTGCATTAAGATTGAAACGCCAGCGCGTATCGCCCCCTTAGCCAATTGAATCTCGCGTATATCCCCTTGAGTCACAACGATGTCTGCGGGGCCTGCTTTCCCCGCTTGAACAACAACAAACTCTCGTTCGCCGTCCTTATTTATCCCCACGCGTGAAGAATCTGCTTCAATGATGCCCCTTTCATCAATGACCTCCCCCTTAAGCATCTCCGCTACGATGTCTACGATGCCTGAGCCACATAACCCTTTGGGCTCAGCATCGTCTATCGTTTGAAGAGACACCTCCAAAGCATCCGGGTCTATTCTGACACCCTCGACGGCCCCGCTCGATGCCTTCATTCCATGCGTTATGTGCGCCCCCTCAAAGGCAGCGCGCGTGAATCCACAACCTACAAGAAGTCGTTAAAAAATATGCTTTTAGGTAGTGTCATTGACCAGCATAAAGTGGAATTAGAGCTCTATGATGGGTTGAACTCGTCAGTATGTCAATAGAGTGTAGCTCTAGGGTTAATCGTGCAACATTTGGACAACCAACCAGCATTGATTATCCTAAGAAGGTATTATGTAAGCCATTCAGCACCATGTACGGATAGCGCATATTCTGGTCTTCGGGCGCAAAGCATATTTGCTCTGTTTTTTCGTTTATGATCGGGATAGCCTGAGTATGAGAGTGGACGGGAACATAATGTTTGAAAAGAGGAAATTAGATTCCGTTGTTAACGAGAAACATCGTTGGGAAAGGGAAACTTTAGCCAAGACCCTTGCAAGGTTTCCGGAGCGTCTATCGGAGTTCACGACAGTATCAGGCATGCCTATCGAGCGATTATATACTCCGGTGGATGTGGAGGGCCTCGACTATGTGAAAGATTTGGGATTTCCCGGTGAATTCCCATTCACCAGGGGGGTTTACCCAACCGTTTACAGGGGCCGGCTGTGGACTATGCGGCAATACGCAGGGTTTGGCACCGCTGAGGAATCCAACCAAAGATACAAGTATCTCATTGAGCAAGGACAAACCGGTTTAAGCGTCGCCTTTGATCTGCCCACCCAGATTGGATATGATTCCGATCATCCCATGGCGGAGGGGGAGGTGGGTAAGGTTGGGGTTCCCATAAGCTCGTTGAGGGACATGGAGATCCTTTTTGATGGAATCCCGCTGGACAAAATAAGCACATCCATGACCATCAATGCAACTGCCCCACAGATACTAGCCATGTATTTCGCTGTGGCCGAGAAGCAAGGGGTGCCCCTAAGCAATGTGGATGGTACCGTTCAAAACGACGTACTGAAGGAGTATGTGTCCCGCGGCACATACATATATCCGCCCGACGCTTCTATGAGACTTTCCATCGACATCATCGAGTTTTGCCGCAAGAGTGCACCTAGATTTAACACGATAAGCATAAGTGGGTATCACATGAGGGAGGCGGGAGCAACAGCTGTTCAAGAACTGGCGTTCACGTTAATGAACGGCATTGCATATGTAGCGGCTGCTTTAAATAGAGGGATGCCCATCGATGATTTCGCCCCGAGGGTTTCCTTCTTCTTTGCATGCCACAACGACTTTTTTGAAGAGATCGCCAAATTTAGGGCGGCAAGAAGGCTATGGGCCAAGATTGTGAAAGAAAGATTTGGTGCCAAGGATCCAAGGTCCATGCTTCTGAGATACCATGTACAAACATCTGGGTGCACCCTAACAGCCCAACAGCCCTACAACAACATTGTGAGGGTGACTATACAATCACTAGCGGCGGTGCTGGGTGGTACGCAGTCATTACACACTAACTCGTTTGATGAGGCTTTGGCTCTACCGTCCGAGACCGCTGTGGTAACCGCTTTAAGGACTCAGCAAATAATCGCCCATGAAAGCGGGGTAACGAACACTGTTGATCCGTTGGGCGGTTCCTATTTCGTGGAACACCTAACAAATAGAATAGAGGAGGAAGCCACAGCATACATCGAGAGGATAGATGCCTTGGGCGGGGCGATGGCAGCCATCCAAAAAGGGTTTTACCAGAAAGAGATCGCCGACAGCGCATACAAGTATCAAAGGGAAGTGGAGAGCAAGAAAAGGATAGTTGTGGGCGTAAATGAGTACATCACCGAGGCCAAGGCGCCGATTAAGCTTTTAAAGGTGGATCCTAGGGCGGAGGAAAAACAGGTGGAAAGGCTAAGGAAAGGGAAACAGGAAAGGGATGCAAGGAAAGTAAAGGAGGCGCTTGAAAAGCTTCAGAAAGCCGCGGAAGGAGATGAGAACCTAATGCCCTTCATATTTGAGGCGGTTAAGGCCTACGCGACCAATGGAGAAATATCGGACACGCTGAGACATGTATTCGGTGAATATAAGGCAATGACCATCGTTTAGGAGAGATGATCCCAGTGGAGGGATTGGGTTGAGTTCAGGGAGAAGGATAAGGGTGCTGATAGCAAAACCAGGATTGAATGGCCATGACAGAGGAGCGAAGGTGATAGTCAGAGCCTTGAGGGACGCGGGGATGGAGGTAATTTACACTGGAATACGGCAGACCCCAGAGCAGATAGTGGAGGCCGCCATACAGGAGGATGTGGACGTGATAGGCTTAAGCATCCTATCAGGCGCCCACCTGACCTTATTCCCCAAGGTGATGAGGCTGCTGAACGAAAGGGGGATTGATGACGTGCTGGTGATCGGGGGTGGTATAATCCCTGAGGAGGACATCCCAGCCTTAAAGAAAGCGGGGATAGCAGACGTGTTTGGCCCAGGCACCCCCACTGATACCCTTGTTAAGTATATCCATGAAAATGCGCGTGAGCGTCCTCGGGTGTGAACCAGATGATAAAGAAGATTGATCATGTTGGTATCGGGGTGAGGGATCTGAATGAAGCTATGAAATTTTACAAAGAAAGCCTATGCTTGGAGGTGGAAGGAATCGAGGAGGTTATAGAACAAAAGGTGAAGATCGCTTTTATCCCTGTGGGAGAGAGCAGAATCGAGCTGCTCCAGTCCACCGACCCGGAGGGACCCATCGCCACCTTCATCACAAAGAGGGGCGAAGGAATACACCACATAGCCTTGGAGGTTGACAGGATCGAAGATGCCTTACAAAGATTGAGGGAGGATGGAATACAGCTGATAGATGAAAAACCGAGAGTGGGTGCTCATCGAACCAAGATTGCCTTCCTACACCCCAGAAGCACAAAGGGCGTGCTGTTGGAATTATGTGAAAAGCAAAAATAATGTTAGAAAAACAAACATTGCGGAGTACTCTGCTATTATTAGATAAATTGCATGATAGAGCTTTAATGGGGGCTTCAAGAATCAGAATTGTCAATTGTCCTTGAATCTTAAAGGTGAGGATGTTGCTTTCTCATTATGTAAAGGAGCTCTTTCATTCTTTGGAGCGGTTAAAGCCGCCAATAGACTTCAGCGTGGTGGTTATGCCAGACTTTTTCTTAGACCGCCTAATAACATATGAGGGGGATATTAAACATCTTTCCGAGGCCCTCGAGGAGGTTGCGAGGCGAAAGGGAGGAAGCATACACGGAGTCAAGCAGATGGAGCTGAGGGGTGGAAACGCGACGAACACCGCAGCCGCTTTGGCTGCTTTAGGGGCTAGGGTCCATCCCATCGTTAACACGAGCCCACTTGGGCTTCATTTGCTCAAGTTTTATCTCGGCTCCTTCGGCGTGGATCTTTCCCATGTGAAAACTCATGGTTCGGTGTCGGTTACCACTGCCTTTGAGTTAATCCATCAAGGTGAAAAGGTGAATGTGATGATGAGCGATCTTGGTTCCCTGCCCGATTTCGGCTTGAGTGATCTCACCCCCGAGGATTTTCTGCTCCTGCAGGAAGCCCACTACGTATGCGTGTTTCATTGGGCGGGGACACGACGTTGGGGAACCGAATTAGCTCAGGGGGTTTTCAGCTACACCAAGGAGAGGGGGAGGGGGAAGACATATTATGACACTTCAGATCCAGGTCCGAAGAGAGAGGAGATTCCGAGGCTTGTAGAAAGCGTTCTGTTAGGAAATCTGATCGACATCTTCAGCATCAATGAGAACGAGGCGGTTTGGTATGCCTCCCAACTCAGCGAGGAAGTGGACACTCTTCGGGGAACAATGAAGCTGGATGAGTTGGCAAAGGAGTGCGCAAGAATCTTGTCGAGGAATCTCTCAGCCCGCATCGATCTTCATACCACAACCTTCACGGGATCGTTCACCCGCCAATCTGAGGTCATTGTGCCCACTTTTAGGGTTCCCGTGCTGAGAACCACGGGAGCCGGGGACTCTTGGAACGCTGGGAACATCTTCGGCGACGCTCTTGCCCTTCCAGACCACTGCAGGCTAACCTTGGCAAATGCGGTCGCCGCCTATTACATTTCAAGTCCGGCTGGAGCGCACCCCACGTTGCCCCACCTCCTGGAGTTCTGCTCTAAACACCTAAGAGGCTAGCCTGGGCATCCGCTCCTCAAGCTTTCTTGATGTTCCTAAGGCGCTCAGTCAGCGCGCCTCTAGGAAGGCCGGCTTCACGGTGTACCCCATCGAAGGAAGCGGCGAAAGCCGATGTTGTTTGTGCAGATTTCGCTTTGCAAATAATACGGGACTGTGGATTTAATTCGTTATTAAAAGAAGCGTACAATATTTGAGTAAATAAGCTCGCGGAATTAAAAGAATGTTTATAAATGCTCACGCTCCACGTATGATGGTTGATAGAAGTTGAATATCCTTTGGGTTTTAGCGGTATCCGCTTTTCTCTCTGCCATCACGTTTGTTCTCTCCTTTTTAGCTTTAAGGAGGTGGCTGTCTAAGGGCACACCAAAGTTAGAAACCCTAATTGCCATCGACATATCTGCAAACCTTTCTCTGCACCTATTTATCATAAGCCTGTTAGTGCAGCTTCTAGTTTTCCTAGCAAGGTGAACCACCACCCATTGAAATAGGTGGCTTCTATCTCATCATCGGACTCATACTGTCCATAAGCCCATCATTTCATGATATTTTCAGTTCCGTTGTAGTCAGCGTTCAGTTCTACAAGAGCATTTGAACAAGCCGTTATGCCTAACCCACTTAGTTTTAAGTATGTTCAACTCGATTGAAATGATAGATAAGTTTGCACACTTTTGTCCATTAAACTCTTGGACTCGACTAGATTAATCCTGTACGCGTTTTCGAATCCTTTTATTAACGCCTCTTTTACTTCTGATATCGATACGTCTCTACCCAACTCGTCTCGAAGCGTGGTAACCTTTTTTAACGCCCCGCACACCTTTGACCTTTCGTTTTAGTTTTTCTTAGGTGGCGTCTAAAACCTCTGATAAATACTTAAGTTTGAACTAACCAGCAATGAGCCGTGACAAAAACTGCTCCCCAGTTTAGAGACGCCGCCATTCCAGAAACTTTTTTTACCATCTATTTGAATATCATTCACCGGTATAAACTCCGCAGTTAGCCCTAATAATCTAAGTCCTTCGATGATTCCCACGCTGAGAACCTTGTAGATTTCAAGAACGTCATTTGGAACTAATGGATGATCGTTACGTATAGAAATGGCATAATTTAAGTTCCCATAATCGTGATAAACCGCTCCTCCTCCAGTAAACCTTCTAACGATTGTGGCTCCGTATTTTTTGCGTGCTTCAAGGTTGGCTTCCGGCTCATTTTTCCACTTTTTATGAAAATCTGGATCTAAAGGCTCCATGATATGTCTTGCCCACTCGTATGGATCCGATGTGAATGTTACAACTCTTATCGGAATTATCACATCATATCTACATTATCATTAAATTTCCATACTCTACCACGTATTTTCTGGACATATTTTTTCACTTCCTAGAGAAAGGTTCGAGGATCAGTTATCTCACCCTTAACGGCTGCAGACATCGTCAGCCGCTAAGACCTCTTATTTATTCCAGCGCATGGTCCACGGCTTGGATAACACACGGCGGCTCCAACATTAAGAAATACGTCAAGTACGCCTCTGCCGTTGCTTACCGGTAGATTTCATTGGATGCTGGTATAACAATTAACCTAAGATGCACATGGCACGTCTCGGCTTAGAGGGAGTGCCAGAAAACTTAAGGAATTACGGTTCCAGAGAAGCAAAGCTTTGTGCTTCTGCTAGAGTGAGCAAACGTCAACAACCAGTTACGCTTGGAGCATGAGAGAAACCGTTAACGGAAAAGGCATGGGTTTCCCGCTCAGCTAAACAATTATCTATGGTTGAGGGTTAGCCTTCGCTTAGTTTGTTTTTATATGCGATTTTTCCTTTCACTATGCTCATGTAAACGTTCACGTTTTCATCAATTATCAAAATATCAGCATCTTTATCTGGTTCTAAGCTTCCCTTTTTCCCATAGTCTCTTATGACCTTCGCAGGGTTTATTGTCGCCATTTTTATCGCTGTTTGTAGAGGCAGTCCGACTGATTTCACCATGTTCCTAACAGCCTTGTCCATCGTTAGGGTGCTTCCAGCAAGTTCACCAGATTCCAGCCTGCAAATACCATTTTTCACGATAACATCTTGCTTGCCAATTTTNCAGCAGCTCGAATTGCGTCGGTTATTAAGGCTACCCTCTGTGGTTCCTTTGCCATCGTTAACAGTTTCATTGAAGCGGGATGCACATGAATGTTATCAGCAATCAACTCAGCCGTTAGTTTATCGTGAACAAGAACAGCGCCGACCACGCCAGGTTCTCTATGATGAAAACCCCTCATCTCATTAAACGTGTGTGTTGTGTGTCTGACGCCACTCTTGATTGCATCATCAACTTCGATGTACGTGGCGTTGGAGTGCCCAACCGAAGCCACCACCTTTAACCTTCGAAGCTCCTCTATCAACTCTTTCGCTCCATTAACCTCGGGAGCCAAGGTCACAATTTTTATGGTTCCATTCGAAGCCGTCCAAATCTCCCTGAGCTCTTTTAGGGAAGGCGGCCTAATGAAATCAGGATCATGAGCCCCGCGTTTCTCAAGGCTTATGTAGGGACCCTCCATGTGCAATCCCAAGACCTGTGCGCCATCTGTTCCCTTTCCCATAGCCATCTTAACCGCTGTGGCAGCATCTAATATATTCTTGTGCGATTCGGAGATCGTCGTAGGCACAAAGGCTGTGGTCCCATGACCCACTACAAATTTCGCAATATCGTTAATTGCCTCATAAGAGCCATCCATGGTGTCCCTGCCTTTACCACCATGAATATGAATGTCGATAAAGCCGGGAGACACGATTTTATCTGAAGCGTCTATTATTCTGGCTTCCCTGGGTATTTTAGTGTCATCTTCCTCACCAACCGCCAAGATCTTTCCATTTCCAAAAACGATCACTCCATTTTTTATCGCCTTAAAAGGGG
>LIHJ01000082.1 GCA_001399805.1 Candidatus Bathyarchaeota archaeon BA1 | reverse complement strand
AGGTGCCTTGGGGTCTAATTGAGTCTCTTGCGGCTCGACCCGACGTGGTTCAGATCGACTCTTCCCACGACCCGTTCCTTGAGCCCATGCTGAGGACCAACGCGCCCTATGTGGGCGCTGATCGGATTCATGGGTTAGTAACTTGGACACGGGAAGGCTTCACTGGCAAAGGAGTTCTCATCGGGCTTCCCGATACAGGCGTGGATTGGGCGCATCCATGGCTTCGATATGAGAATGGGACCGAGAAGGTTTTAAGAGTCTTAACCAGCCGAGGGGTCTACATTCGAGGGGTCAATCTAACAGGGGCCCCACGGGATGAGATGGGCCACGGCACTCCTATTGCTGGAATCCTGGTGGCTGGGCGACCCGGGGTTGATGAGTATGTTGGTGTTGCTCCACACGCAGCCCTTCTTGTTGTCGACATCTTCCATAAGGAGTATCGGGTTTCCCCTGACTTAGCTCTCTCTTGGCTCGGGGCTAAGGGCGCAAGAGTGATCTCCATCTCATGGGGTTGGCCCCTGTTCCGATTCTTTGATGGATCAGGAAACGTGGACGCTATCATCGACGAACTCTCCGCTCGAGGAATAGTGGTAGCCGGCGCCGCGGGAAATGAGGCGGATAAGCATCGGCATGCACGAATGGTTGTACCCGGCAAGAGTGCTGTCACTCTAACCGCCCAAGCCATGGATAACAGGATCTACAGGCCCGACTTTACACCCTCCCACATCCTGGCTTTCACTATACTCTGGCGAGAACCAGCCATCAACCTAACTTTCTCGATCAAGCCGCCTGGACTGCCCCCGGTGCCGCTAACTGGAAGAGACAACACCACAATCGTCGGCGACATGGAATACTATTCATGGCGTAGCACTTCGCGGCGAGGGACCACACGTTTCGACATAGCCGCCCATCATCTAGCTCCCCATGACACGACGCCTCCGCCTGGCGAACAGCTTCCCAACGGAGAATGGCTCATAACAATCCGGAACCCCTCGAACCGCGATGTAGAGTTTCACGCTTACATGAGGGGATATGACTGGGAAGGAATCACGACACCATCCATGTTCACCAAAAATGTTGACCCTCATTACACCCTTCATGCTGAGCCCGTCGCTGATTCGATGATCGTGGTGGGCGCCTACGCCTACTCTCCCCCCACCCACATGGGGGACATCACAACCTTCAGCAGCCTAGGGCCAAGAGTTGACGGCTTTAAGAAGCCCGATATTACGGCGCCAGGCTTTAGAATCGTCACAGCTGCCTCAGGGGCATACGTGCACGACCCGCGTTTTGTTGACCCAAGAATCGATGATATTAGAAGGAGCTTCTCTGGAACAAGTGCGTCTGCCCCGTTTGTGGCTGGCGTTGCAGCCCTTCTACTTGAAGCCAATCCAACGCTTACAGCTGAGCAGGTGAAAAGTGCAATCCTTCATCGAGCCCGCGTAGATGCATTCGTCACCAAAGCTGGCGAGCCGTGGAACCTCGTGTGGGGTTATGGTAAGGTGGACGCCTTCAACACCTTCAAGGAGCTTTACCACGTGGTAAGCCTCTCGGCAAGTGGGGTTATTCCGCCCCAACGTGTCAACACCTATATTAATCGAACGCTCACTATCCCGATTGATCCGCCTAAAGCCCGAGACTTCGCGTTCAAATTTGGAGAGGCTATACACATTTCTGTGGACCAAGTTTTGCCTCTAGCCCCGAATGCCCGCTATGTTAGTGCTGGCCACATCCTTAACCTGAACCCACCTAGTGAAGGCACCTCCACCACTATCAAAAATAGTGCAAACCTGACCTGGCGATGGCAAAGGCAGTGGAGCACCGCTTACTCTTACGCTATTGCTCCAGGCGGAGAGCCAATGCGTGGATTTGTTCATCTCCGGTATAGGTCCACAACGCCAGGCCATGTCAAAGCCACCCCCTTTACCGTCACCCTCACCACCTCTCCTGAACGCATCTGGATCGACGACAAATCCACATGGAGTGTCGACCTTCTGAGCAGTGGCTCCAACGAGAGGGAGCGATGGGCAACCAGCGAAGAAACTGGCGTAGCTACTGCATCCACCAATGTTACTATCCTCTATTATCATCAGCTGTCCACGTCCCACTTCTACCAAGTGGCTCCAGGCGGAGACCGGTTGAGAGGCGACATCTTCCTAAATTATGTGCTCTTTGGCAAACCAGCTCAACTGCAGCTTACAGAGAGAGCTCAAACAGTTTGGGTTGACCGCGGAAGCATGTGGAGTATTGATATGCTTGCCTCAGGCTCCACCAAAGATGAGCGATGGATTAACAGTTTTGGGGCGAATCAGACCGGACCGGCTGGAGTTGGAGCTACGCCATCTCTTTATTATCACCAGCTTCGCTTCATCGCCAGAAGCCTCTATGGTCATCCAAAAGTTTCCGGTACCTCTTTTGGCAAGAATATGACGGATGTGGAATGGTATGACAAGGGAGGAATCGTTAAGTGCTCCATTGAATCTATGGTGGATTTTGGAAACGGCACTCGCCGAGTTTTCGTTCGATGGTCTGGAACACATATCACAGATGTGAGGGAGATCAGCGTAGTTTTAAAACAGCCCCATCGATTAATGGCTGAATGGAAGACTCAGCATTTTCTAAACGTTCTCTCAGAGTACGGTGAGCCAAGGGGATCGGGATGGTACGATGAAAAAAGTATAGCCGAGGTTTCGATCGAAGAAATCGTGGTCATAAAGAACGGAACCCGTGCCGTGTTCTTAAGGTGGATGGAGGCAGAAAAAGCGCTCCCGAAGCCAAGCGTAGAAATAGTGGTCAACAGGCCGAAGACAATGGTTGCATTTTGGAAGCTTCAGCACCAGCTCACCTTTGAGTTCTTTGACGCGAAAGGCATTGTCAAGATTAAGCCAAGCTTCATCGAGCTTGATTTCTCACAAACCGACAAAGTAAGCATAGTGGCTACGATAAGGCTTACGGAGTATGCGGCCATCTGGATGGACTCAGGTCAATATGTTTTAAGAGGAGTGGAGTGGATGGGCGTGGATGTAAAACCCCAACCTAAAAAAATCTTCACTCTCGATAAACCAAGCATTGTGAGGATAAATCTTGAAATCTATGATATGGAAATACGTATTCGCGATCCACTGGGACTACCCATCACAGATGCCCACGCCAAGATCACCCTTGCCAACCAAACCAGCACTCAATTGAAGAGTGGTGGGGATGGGGTTATTCGATTAAGCTTGATTCCGCTCGGAACATTCAAAGCTGAAGTTTCATATCTTGGTCAATCCGCGACCCTTGAAGGCGACGCTTCTAAAGAGCAAGTGATATACCTCATGTTTCCATTAAGCATCACAGTTCTTGGCGTTGCCTTAACCACACTTGCCATTATCATTGTGACGGTCTTAGTAAGGCTTCGCCAAAGAAAACAGGGATGAAGCTAATACGATATGCGCCAATCCGAATAATAAAACCCCAATAGTTCATCTACGATCATTGGGTGCGCATCGTAGTATTCGAAAGATATAATTTCACTCTTTCTGAAGAAATAGCATTCATGTTTGCAAAAAATATCGCGCTAGGTCGCTATTTTTGGTAGCATAACTGTTAAATACTGTGTTAGGTGGCATTTTGTTAGGCGTTATTGTATGTTGAGGTTGGCGGATGACGTCAAGGAGAGTTTGAGTTTAAGGTCTGCCCATGAGATTTTAGAGCTTCTGTCCATATGGAAGTCTGTTAGTGTTAGAGAGCTTTGTGAATTCACGGGGTATAGCAGAAATCAGGTGTATCAAGCATTATCTAAGCTTGTTGAAGCTGGGCTGGTTAGGAAGAGAGGGGCAGGAGTCTTTGAGCTGGCGGAGGATGAATTGGCGAGGAGATTGGCGGATGTGTATCGTTACATGTTGGTGAGGGAGCTTTCCACCAAGGTCCTGACCCTTCTTAGCTCCATCAAGGGGGAGAGCCCCGTTAGAGAAGCTGTTCTGTTAATGAGAAAGTATGAGCCCATATTTAAGAGCGAGTTAAAGTGGGCTGCACATAGCCTAGCCGAATATATCGGTGAATCAAGTGCTATGGAAAACCGATAGAACAGAGAGTCTCATCAAGGAGGTTTCAGAGCTTCTTCAAGTTTCAAATGTAGAGGCACCACGCTTCGACTTGCTTGTTGGAGACTACAACTTCTTCTACAAGTTTTATATGGAGAGGTTGAGGAGCGAGGAGCTGGCGAAGTTAAGGGCTAAGTTCACCCTCGGCCTTTCCATCAGGGAGAAAATGCTGGTGGTATTGAAGGAGAGCGTGGGAGAGAACGTGCAGATTTTACTCCATGAAGTTCTACACCTAGGACAGAAGTGTAACGAGGATATTGTCGCGAGGGAGAGCATAGTGTATTTTTCCTCCTCTAAAATTTTGGGAGATCGATTTGAGACGGATGCCTTTTCCCAACTCATGATTAACGAGTATGAGCGTAGGGCTGAGTGCCTGGAATTGAGGGAGGCGTTAAGGAGGCTCGCAACGCCGAGTAGCTGTTTCGAGCAGATCATTGAGCCGCGAACCAGCAGATGCGGTGTGCGACGCAAAGTCCACGCTAAACGCTGGAAGCCGTGACTAAAATCATGGGAGGCTTGAGGAATCAGTTGAGACAATAGCTGCCCAGATTGGTAAGACTGAAAATGCATTTCACCAGAAGTGTAAGAAACTTAGCTTGAACTAAGGGTCAGCTTCCTCAGGTGAACGCCTCCGTCAATAGGCGAGTTTGGCAAGATGAAGAGGTTGAAAGATGGCGTCAAACCACCTTGGAGTTGCAAGCCCATGAATTTATTCGTGGGTAGCTGACACTATGCTACCCTCAATGGATAGTGGCAGGCTACGATGTGCTCTCTTCTCATTTCCATTAATGGAGGCTCCTCCCTTTCGCATTTCTCTGAGGCTTGTGGGCACCTCGGATGGAATCGGCAACCTGAGGGCGGGCTTATCGGGCTGGGCACCTCCCCCTTTATTACAACCTTCGATCGTTCGCCAGCTGGGTCAGGGTCTGGAACCGCCAACATTAAGGCATCGGTGTAGGGATGTAGGGATTCATTGACAACGCTTTCGATGGAGCCCATCTCCACAATTTTTCCAAGGTACATTATGGCGAGCCTGTCACACATGTGTCTGGCAAGGGCCAGGTCGTGTGTTATATAAAGCAGGGTGAGGTCAAATTTTTCCTTCAATTCCAAGAGCAGATTCAAAATCTCCGCCCGTATCGAAACATCAAGCATGGAAACGGGCTCATCCGCCACGATAAACTTTGGTCCCAAGATCAAGGCCCTCGCGACAGCGATCCTCTGCCTCTGACCACCACTCAGCTGATGGGGAAACCTTAAAATGAAATCCTCGGGTGGCGTTAACTCCACATCCTCCAGGGTCCTCATCACCCTTTCAAGCTCCTCCTCTCTGCTTCCAACAAGCTTATGAACCCTAAGGGGCTCGGTGAGAATATCGTGGACCGTCATTCTTGGGTTGATCGACTCGTAAGGATCTTGAAAGATTATCTGCATCTCCTGACGAAGGGTCCTCATCTCCCTCTTATCGAGAGAAAAAACGTCTCTCTCCCCATAATAGACCCTGCCGCCTGTTGGCTCCACAAGCCTCAGAAGCAGGCGTCCTGTGGTTGTCTTTCCACACCCGCTCTCCCCAGCGAGGCCGAAGATCTCGCCTCTATTTATATGAAAGCTGACTCCATCCACCGCCCTAACAAACAGTTTGCCAAATAGTCGTTCCCTTCTCCTAAGAACCCTTAAGAGTTCCATCCTAACGGGGAACCACTTAACCAAATCCTCAGCTTTAATCAGAGCATCCTTCTGAAATGCTTCACTTTTCATGACATTCACCTATGATATCAAATGACACGCAACATAGTGTCTACCCTTAACTTCCATAATCTTAGGTTCCTCCACACGGCAAACATCCTTTGTATAGGCGCACCTCGGGTGGAAACGACACCCTGAAGGCGGGTTAACAAGGTCTGGGGGAAAGCCCGGTATTGAGAACATCTGCCGCTTCGCCTCCTTAACCCGGGGAAATGCGCGAACCAAGCCTTGGGTGTATGGGTGCAGCGGTTTTTTGTAGATTGCGAGTATGTCAGCGTACTCCACAATTTTACCTGCATACATGACAGCGACCCTCCTACAAATCTCAGAAACCAACGAAAAATCATGTGTAATCAACATCATATTCAGGTCAAGCTTATGCTCCAACGACCTGAGGAGGCTGATGACCTGCGCCTCCACAATGACGTCAAGGGCTGTTGCGGGCTCATCCAAAATGATCAACTCGGGGTTGCAGGCGAGTGCCATCGCGATCATGGTCCTCTGCTTCATGCCCCCACTGAACTCGAAGGGGTAGTGATTTACCCTCTTGCGCTCAATACCCACCAACTCAAGCAGCTCGGCAGCCCTTTCTAAAGCCTCCCCTTTCCCAACACCCCTCTCATGGAGCATGACAGCCTCAGCGATCTGATCACCCACCTTAATAACAGGGTTCAAAGCGTTTAAGGCCCCTTGAAAGACTACGGAGATCCTCTTCCATCGAATCTCCCTCATATCCTCCTCGGTCTTCTCCAATAGTTGGTCGCCATCCAGGAGTACTTCACCTTCAACAATCTTGCCAGGGGGCTCTATTAAGCGCATGATGGACATGGCGGCTGTGGTTTTGCCGCAGCCAGACTCGCCAACGAGACCCAAGGGCTCGCCCCTGTTCACCTCAAAGCTGACATCATCGACAGCCTTCACAACACCTCCAGCCTCAAGAAAGTAATATGTCTTTAAGTTCCTTACCTCAAGCAGCGACATGCCGATTGCCCCTCGAAATAATGATAACGCTACCTATAATAAACACGTTAATTAATATAAATTTTTTAAAGTCATACAGTTACGTAATCTTAGGGTTAAGACCTTTTCTTTAGCTTAGGATTAACAATCACTTCTTACTCACCTTACCTATATGGCTCTCTATGGCTTTCAATTGCCTTTTTCAGAGGCTGCAAAGCCGTTGGTGTTGACGGAAACGTCTAGCCGATTTCGGTCCACGTTCTCCTCACGATTTCAATCAAGCTACGTTTCTCCCGCTAAAGCAGGTAGCTTCCTTGCGAACTCACATGAGGACATTTAAGCCCGTTCATCCCACACTTGAAAGCATGGTTTTCTGGGCACCCATTTGAATAACGAAGCTTGGCATGGACACTTGTGGGTGCCAAGGTACTATGCTGAGAGCGTTGGAGATGTCTCAGCTCGAGCCATTTAGCGATACATCGAGGAGGCTCAAAGCCTGTGAATTTAAGAAAATAACCTGCTACCGCCTCTCAAACCTCTAACGAAATCGCTCTCCTCTCCGTCCCCATTCCTCAGGACGCACGCTTCCTCTGATCATAGATGGGGGCTCGTCCGCGAACCTCCAAAGCCCCTTCCCCACGTAGCACAGGTCGAGCTTTAACGCGTCAATGAGCTTATCGCTGAGTAGCACTTCGTCCTCCTCACCTATATCGCTACTCCTATCAGAACCGGGCCCTCAACCCTATCCTCAGTTAGAACTGATGTCTCCAACGCGTCTGGAATGTAGTGAACCCTGACTTCCCCACCGGCTGTTTGGTAAGCCTCAATCCTAGTCCCGCTGGGTAGCTCAGGGAAGAGGCCCAGTCTCTCCGCTAATAACTCAGGTATGACAACCTCTGGTACATCGGATTCGTATCCAGCATTCGCTATGGCCGCCGTCTCAATTGAGGCGTGAAGTCTTCCCTTAACTGGCTTAAGTCTCACCCTAACCCTTACGACCAATTCACTTCTCCACGTAACAACCTTAAGGGAATAATCCTCCCAATCCGCTTCCGAACTCTGATATGCACTATACGACCTATACTCTTCACTTAATCCCTCCGTGCTTCGTTCCATGATAGGGTCTCCATCGCCTCAGTAGCGTCCAACCATCTTTCAAAGAGTTTTTCATCAACCCGCCTCCATTTCGATCACCTCATTTAGTATTCATTCACCCCCTATATCTCTTTTCTTTTTGCCTGGCCCTCTAAACTTACACTTTCTTGTCCATCCCACTCATCGTCTTTGTCGTGGGATACGAGGAATCAGGTTCGGATGTGAAAGTTCGGTTATAGCCTTCACCCCACTTTACCAGGATTTGGGTTGTAGCCCTCCAGGCCTGTTGAAGGCCTTTCTCGACCCGATACCTTCTCGGCTCACATGCATCAGATGAAATAGCGTAACAAAATAACGGCTTAGTCATAATATCGCTACTAAAAATCATAGTGCCCCGATAAGAAACGAAGGTTGAAGAAGAAGGGTTAAAAATGGTGAGAGGCTTTCGATTATGAGCCGTCTCTAATACTTGGTTACCCCTGTGAACCTCAGCCTCCTCAGCTTCATGGACGGAACCGTGGTGCTATCTATTTTTTCCAGCGTCTTGCTGATCATAGGGGTATCCTTGAGGGCGGAGAGCATGCTGTCCGTGTATCGTAGGTTCATGATGGGCTTGGTGACCTCGCCGTTTTCGATCAGGAAGGTTCCGTCCCTGGTGAGCCCTGTGAGTATGGCCTTGGTGGGCTCCACCGGATTGGTGTAGTGAAATCTGGTGACGAAGATGCCGCGTTTTGTGTCGGCGATCATCTCCTCTAGGGAGGCATCGCCAGGGCTCGCTATGACGTTCATGGGCAGGGGTCGTGTTGGGATGCCCCGCGCGATCGGAGGTAGTGAGTGTCCAGTGCTTCTTTTTCCCTCCCTCCCTGCGGTGAAGGAGTCATGGCAGATGCTCTGCTCAGAGACCACGCCCTTATCGACCAATTGCACGGCTCTTTTGGGAACACCTTCCCCATCGATTGGTATGGCATAGAGGCTCCAGGGGTCTCTGGCATCGTCCTTCATGCTGATCTTCTCATCAAAAACCTGCTCATTCAAGTGATACTTCACGAAGGACTCCCCGTCTTGATAGGGGGTTGCTGAGAATCCTATGTACCCCAGATAGTCAACGATGGTGCTGACGGCCAATGGGGAGAGAACCACCTCATACTCGCCAGGGGGCATCTCCACAGGTTTCACGCTGTTCACCGACTTCCCAGCCGCTTCATCAGCGATTCGGATCGGGTCGATGTCCTTCACAAATCTCGAGTATTGCTCAGCGTATCCGAAGCCCTCAGAGCCCTCCACCTCCGAAATTACCGTTGCCTTTATGGAAGCCAAAGACATTTCAGCGAAGGCGGAAACGCCCAAGGAACTAGAAACCGCGAACGCTATTGAGCCTGTTGAAAAGGACCCCGCGACCGCCTTAACGTTTAACGACTTTGAATGTGCCGTGCCTATCAATTCCTTGACCTTCTCTGCTCGATAGTCGGGGCTGCAGGCGGCTGTGTTCTCGTCGAAGGCACCTTCCATCGGAGCCCACTTCTCGGGCTCGGGCAGGCTTCTGAAGTCTTTGTTGGGAGGTGTGACCTCAGCAATTTTGATCGCCTTTTTCACCGCATCTTCGAGCTGTTTTTCCTCCAGTGTGGCGAAGCGCAACATTCCAATCTTTTTATCCAGTACAACCTTTAGCACCACCCCTCCAGCCCGGCTGGCAACATTTTGATGAATCTGAGAGTTGGCGAAGCGCGTCAATGCCGTGTCCAAGAGGAATGAAGCGGCCTGAACCTGGCTAACCTCCTCCTTCAGGGCGAGCTGGACAGCCTTTTCTGAAAATCCCATTAACCACTCGGTCCCCATTCTTATCACCCCTATTGAATGAGCCCCACCCTTATGTTTTTGAAGCGAGCTGTGGCACAGCCGTGCCCCACGTACATGATCTGCCCAGGCACACCCTTGCCACAGTTGGGGGTGCCCCACATCATCCAGTCGTCTCTGCTTATGGCGTCGCAGGCCCCCCAGAACTCTGAGGTGATACCCGTGTATGTGGGGTTTTTGATTATCCTCTCTTTACTCCCATTTTTTATTTCCCATGCGATTTCGGTTCCGAATTGGAAGTTCAAGCGTTTGTCATCGATGCTCCAGGACCTATTCGTGAACATCAGGATCCCCCTCTTTGTGTCCTCGACGATTTCCTCAGCCGCCCAGTCACCGGGTAGCAGGTTGATGTTTGTCATTCTGATTAATGGGAGAGCCAAGGGTGAGTCAGCCCGCATGCCTCCACTGCTTTCATCAAACCCCAATTCAACAGCCGTTTCACGGGAGGTTTGATACCCAACGAACATGCCCTTCTTGATTAAGTAAACTTGCTTAGCGGGGGTTCCTTCATCATCATAGCCAAATGTTCCCAATCCCTCTGGCACGGTGGCGTCTGCTACAATGTTCACGTGTTCAGATCCGTACCTAAGCTTCCCCAGCTTATCCGGGGTGAGGAAGCTGGTGCCCGCATAGTCGGCTTCTGTGCCCAGCGCCCTATCAAGTTCTGTGGGATGCCCGCAGCTTTCATGGATTTGAAGCGCCAGTTGATCCCCGGTGAGAATAACGTCGGTTTCCATGGGGGGACATTTTTCAGCGTCTAAGAGCAACACCGCTTCTCGACCCACGTCCCTTGCCCGATCCACCAGCTTCAGCGACTCGAAGAATTCATAACCACTTGTGTGGAAGTTGCCCCGAAACGTGCTCGGGTATGATCTCCGCTGTACCTCTCCATTCCTAATGGCGATGCCCACCACCCCACCACCACACCAAGTAATTTGTTGGGTGATCTCCGCACCCTCGCTGCTCATGAAAAGCTTGTTTTCACGCAAGGCTCGGAAAAAGGCCGATGAAGACTTGATGAGGGGGGAATGCTCAGCAACGGTCCGCTCCGCCTGCATGAGAACATCCATCTTCTCATCTATGGGGACCTCGAAGGGATCCTTCTTTATAGGCGTCGAATATTTATCCTTTCGAGCCTCCACTGATACTAAGGTGACATCCTTCCTCTTCAGCCTCGAGCTTGCTGATGCTATGCTGATCGCCTTGTGAGTTATTTCCAGAACCTCCTTTGGCGTTAACTCCACCGAGCCAGCAAACCCCCATGCACCATTAACAATAACCCGCACCCCGAAACCACTGGCCCGCAAAAGACTGACCTCCTCCGGAACACCCCTCCTTACTGTGAGATGCTCATCGAAAATCTCGCCAATCCTAATGTCCGCGTAGGAAGCACCTCTTTCAGCAGCCTCATCGAGAGCCTTCCTTCCTAACTCCAGCGACATACATAATCACTCCATGTAAAAGTATTGGTGGCGATCTGCAATTAAGTTTTATGTCGTTTAGCTAGGAATTCTCTTAGAAACATTTATGGGAGCCCACTCAAATTCAACATCAGATATAACCTTGAAACAAAAGCTGGATAGAGCCATGTCGTTTGAGCGCATCTCATTCCCATTCACCGCATTCGTTAATCAGGAGTCATTGAAGCTGGCTTTGATACTAAACGCAATCAACCCTAGGATCGGCGGAGTTCTTATTCGTGGGCAGAAGGGCACGGGGAAAAGCACCGTTGTGCCCTTTTAACAGGAACGAAGGGCACTGGAAAATCCCTGGTGGTCAATGCGCTAGCCGATCTCCTTCCTGGGGTGGAGGTGGTGGCGGGCTGCGTCTTCAACTGCAGCCCCAGGGACCCCACCAATATGTGCGATGAGTGCAGGGGCAGGCTGGAGAGGGGCCAAAACCTACCCATCGAAAAGAGGAAGATGCGTGTGATCACCCTACCACTTGGGGCTACCGAAGATAGGGTGATTGGAACCCTAGACATCGAGAAGGCCATTCGCGAGGGTATTCGCGCGTTGGAGCCTGGATTGCTCGCCGAGGTGAATCAAAACATCCTCTACGTGGATGAGATCAACCTGCTTCCCGACCACATCGTGGACGACATCCTGGACGCCGCATCCTCAGGCTGGAACGTCGTGGAGAGGGAGGCCGTTTCGGTTGCTCACCCCTCCCGATTCATACTCATAGGGACCATGAACCCAGAGGAGGGGGAACTCAGACCCCAAATTTTGGATAGGCTGGCCCTTCACATCGCTGTCACTGGAATCTTTGAGAAGGAAGCCCGCGTAGAGATCATCAAGAAGAATCTTGAGTTTGATGAGGACCCGTTGGGTTTCAGAAAGCTATATGAAAAACAGCAGCGGGAGTTGAGGGAAAGAATCGTTATGGCTCAAGAAGCCCTGAATAGGGTTGTTATCCCAGAGGCAATACTAGACGCTGTAGCCAGGGCATGCATAAGCCTCACCGTGGATGGCCATAGACCAGACATCATAATATTAAGGGCGGCGAAAACGCTGGCTGCCTTCGAAGGGAGGGAGGAGGTCACGCCCGAGGACATTCTTAAGGTTGCTGAGATGGCGTTAAGCCACAGAACTCGGCGAGGGGGCTTCGATGAGCCAGCTTCCCCAGGGGAGATACGCCGTGTTTTTAACGAAGCCATAGAAGCCTCTTACAAAGAGCGCGGTGTGACTGCGGCAACCCAATTGCGCACATGACCTTAGACAGGGACACCTCTGATCGGCCACGGAGTGGTGCCCACCGCAACCGTTGGCTTCAATAAGGGCTTGAGTGAGGAAAACGTTTCTTTCCCCCCACCCAGCGACAACCCATAGTAGTGGCCGCCTGTGGTTCTGGCGATCCCCATGAGGAAATCCGTCGGGGAGTACCAACGCAGCGTGGATACTCTTTGAATGCCCATCTCCTCTGGACGATGATCGGTGTTTATGATGATGACCTGGATGTTGTCCTTGGCTAATTGATGGGCTACATCCATCGCGTCCGCTTGTGATGGGTTGGAGAATCGCTGTCGGGTGAATGGTGAGAGGGGTCGTTCAAGCGGAACGTTAGCAATGCCGTCAGATATTATCACAAGGGTTAGGATCACGTCCTTGTTTCTCCGTCTTTCAAATTGTAGAATCTCTCGAGCCCTGAGGAGGCCGGCTGCTAGAGGGGTGAAATCGCTGGCTCCCACCTCGAGCAGTTTTCGCACCACAAGGTTGAGATTCGTTGTTGGGCGTTGTAGGATGACGGCCTCTGTTCCCTTGAACACCACAAGACCCACGCTGTCACGACGCTTATACGCAGCTTGATGCAGACTAAGAATGGCTTTACGGACATTCACGAGGGAGGCGGTCATGGACTCGCTCATGTCAAGAAGAAGCACGGTGGAGTTTGGAGGCCGATACTCCCGCACCTTTATTCTAACGTCTTGAGGATGAATCTTTAACGCCAGCTTACTGGGCCTCCGCCTAGATTGGTGGGGAGCCGCAGCGCGGATGGTTGGACCCAACGCGATATCCCAGGGGCGCTCCTCCGGAAGCTTAAACCAAATATAACGTCCCCGCTGTGTGGTGGTCACTGTTTTGGCACGCTTGGTGGATCTTGCAGTTTTCTCCAATGGTAGTTCGAATTCTGGACGGTACCTCACCAACTTCAAGAACTCTTGAATGGTGGAGACAATTTTCTGCCCAAAACCCACGATGGCTCTGTACGCACGAAGAAGAGTAACACCTTGATCCGCTACAAGTGTGTAGATGGGTGTTCCCTGAACACCCTTCACGGGCGCATAGAGACGAGACAGAGCCCTTCTCGGAACCTTGATTTCCGGGGTGAAGGGAGCATAGTAAATTACCGGGGCCTCTCGTCGTGCGCGGTAAAGGAGGAGCATGTAGATAATAAGGCCGGTTGTGGCAGCGGCGATCGAGTATGTGCCCCGCCAACCAAGCATTAAGGAGGGTATCTGTGCCTCCTCAGTGATCCCTTGGGGAAGCTGGGGTGGAAAAGCGTACAAAAGGACGGTGAAGGCGGTGAGGAGAAACAAGAGGAATGGAAGAAGGAGATAGGAGAGGGTCATGGCGAGTATTAGAGGAAACCCTCTATGAACAATCTTTATAGGGGGCAATCTTGGGATCTCAGCTGAAGGCGTAACTATTTCAATGAGCCCTATTCCAGGAACCATAACCTCGGAGGGGAGGCTAAGCGATATCTCAGGGCCGGCTTCCATTTTCGTGAGTTGCTCAAGAATATCTGAGGACTGAATGGCCCGCTCCAAAGATTTCCGAATCTCTTCGGGGGCGGCGGGCTTCTCCAAACCAGACTTTCTTGTTCTATGGCTAAGAGCCAACTCGGAGGCCATAAAAATGTCTTCAGGTTGGATCGAGGTTCTTCCATGAAAAGCGGCGAGGGCCTCCGCCGCCTTTACCGCCACGATGTCGGGTCGGTGGCCATCCACCTCCAATTCGGCGCACATCTTGGCAACGGCCTCGCAGATGGGTTCGGATGCTCGCACCTTGGGGAGGAGCTCCCTCGCCGCCACAATCCTTTGCCTGAGATCTCTCTGCTCCGCCTCATATCTCTTACAAAAACCCACAGGGTCTTCCTCGAAGGCGAGATTTCTCCTCGCAATCTCGATTCGCTGATCACGGGTGTACAGGGTTTCAGCTTTGGCGTGAAGGGAGAACCGATCCAGGATTTGGGGTCTGAGCTCTCCCTCCTCTGGGTTCATGGAGCCAACCAGAATGAAACGTGATGGATGCGTGATGGAGATTTCCTCTCGCTGAATAACGTTCCAGCCTGAGGATGCGGCGTCCAGGATGTCGTCCACGATGTGGTCTGGAAGCAGGTTTACCTGATCGATGTATAGTATGTTCCGATTGGCCTCAGCAAGAAGACCAGTTTGGAGAGCTTTAACTCCCTCGCGAAATACTTTTTCGATATCCACTGTGCCAATCACCCTGTCCTCCGTCGCGCCTATGGGGAGATGAACGACCTTCATCTTCCTCTTTTCGATGGGTAGGTTTTGGCCCCTCTCCAGCCTGCCCCTGCACTCATCGCACATATTGGTGGGGTCCCTGGGGCTGCAGTTGAAGACGCAGCCCGCCACCACCTCCACCCCAGGAAGGAGATCGGCGAGCGCATTGACCACCAGGGATTTTCCAGTGCCCTTCGTTCCTGTTAAAAGGGCCCCACCTATCCTAGGGTTCACGACATTGAGGATGAGGGCTAACTTAAGTTTTTCCTGACCAACTATCGCGGAGAAGGGATAGACCACCCGCTCGTATCCCATTTTTTGATACCTTCAAATTAAACTTAGCGGACATGTTAATATTCATTTTCACATGCGTTAAAAAAAGGCTTAGGTGAAGGTCAAAATGAGCATGAGCCTAGGGGCCATAATCCCTCGACCAACCTTAAAGGCTTTTTAGGAGGGATTCATATTGCGTTGACGCTTATTATTGATTATGTTTCTTCTTTAAGGCCTCTTCGACGCAGAAGCATTCCTGAGGTTCAAACGTCCATTGTTCACAGCATCCGAGGGTGGGAACAACCGGGTCCTTGCGTTTCTGATAGCGTATGAAACAAAAGATGAGGTCTGGGTATTGATACACATTATGATAGCTGCAATTTCCGCAAAATCTCTCCTTTGACTCTGAGGTTTTCTCCATGATCTACCCATCCGGCTAAGGACTAGACGCCCTCCTTTTAAATTCCTCTCCCAGTCTCTCCAAAACAGCGGACACCATCATGGGAAAGATGATCAAGGCGTCGCCGATCACCATAACCTTGTCAGCCCTTTTCTTCACCTTTCCCCAGCTGACCGTTTCTTCGATGGTGGATCCAGAGAGCCCCCCGGTCTCGGGGCGATCCATGGTGATGACCACTGCGTAGTCCATACCCTTCCCAGCCATTAATGCGACATGTTGAACAGCGTTACGGGGGACACCGCCCCCGATGACCATCATTCCGAGGTGTGGAGATCGATCCGCAATTTCAATCATCTCTGGTATCTCCTTAAAACTGTCAACCTTGATGGAGCCACTTGTTGGATTGCGTTCCAGGTGAGTTCGGTATATGAAGGCAAACTCTGAGTCACGGATGGCTGGGAGAAACACCGGGACGTTGGCTTCATAGGCTGCCCTTAGGATTGAGGTGCTGTCGCTGAGTCGGCTTCCTACTTCTCGCATGAGTTCAGGTGTGGAGAAGGTATGCCCCCCACGCTCTCTCGCGATTTCATCAAACATATCTATCATGGCTTTATCAGCCTTCACAAAGTCCTCTTCAGGCACAAAGATGTCATAGATACGGAATATGTGGTACTTGTATAGCAGAAAGTCGTCAACAACCCAGTGACCCTTATAATGATGCCCACCCAGCGCCTCAATGAGGTCATGGACAATGTTGGCCCCTGTGCTCACAAGCGCGTCGATGAGCCTTTTACGTATCAGGTCCGCGATAACGGTGCGTAGCCCAGCGGGAACAACTGCTCCAGCGACAGCAAGGAAAATCGTGCACTGCTCATCACGGATCATCCCCTCGAAGATATCACAAGCGGTGGATAATCTACCAGCCCCAAAAGAGCCCGACTTGCCAAATTCCTGGACGAGCTGATTCACGGTCATCCCTGGCCTGAGTTCCATGTGCACCACGTGTTCATAGAGGAAATCTTCACGCTTCACCTCAGTTCCTCCTGAGATGGCATACTTTATACTAATTAAGGTGAAAAGTTTTTCCCTAAGGTCACCATCGAGTTGAAGGCCAGAATTTCGTTTCATCCTAAAGAAAGAATCTTAATTTTCCTCATTCCCGCGTAAGACCAGCATTTTTTCCTCCTAAGTCATGTTTTATACGCTAGCTCTATTCGGGGTTTCCATCAAAATGGAGCCAAAAAATATTTTAAGGCATACTCTGATACAATTTTTTGGAAGGCGCCTTTTGGAAATTGAAGAAGCTTACTGATGACGATATGATTTACTATCAGAGGCGTGGATACTTCGATGAACACTTAGTGACCCTGTACTCGACAGCGTATGGTGAACCCTACATCCACAAGGACACATACTTAGTCTATTATGATGCCTTAAGCAAAAACCTCTCGATTACTCTATTTGGACTCAATGGTGATGAAGACAAATTGGAATGCGTCCAAACCTCATTGAATACATTTAAGCCAAGGACGCTTTGGATCACCTCACCTGAGGAACTACCAGTGGAAATAGGTGAGTACCGTTGTGAGAGAACCTTCTTTGATAAAGATTACCAAATCAATCTTCATGAATTTGATGAGAATCTTCAGGGGCCCCCCTACAAGACCCTTAGGTATCGGGTAAACAACGCCAAAAAGCGGGGATACACCATCGCCATCGGTAGGGAGATGACGCCGGCTCACTCACACCTCATTGCCCTCCACATGACAAAGGAGATTTACAACATATGGGATTATGAACTATACTTAGGCGCCGAAGAATATGTTAGAAAATTCTCGTCGCCAAGACTTTTCAACGCATTCTTGGGTGACTTACTGATAGGATTTGACATCGTAGATGTATTAAGCAACACCATGGCAACGCCCCTAGGGTTCTATTTAGACTACCCTTCACTGGCTGACTTCATGATATACAAGGAGATTCTGTATGCCAAGAGGCAGGGTTTTGAGTGGCTGGATGTCGGATGGGGATGCAACCTAGGACTAGAGGAGTTTAAGAAGAAGTGGATGGCCATTCCGAGATTCAACGTATATATGCAAGAATACCACAAGCTAAGATCAGGTTCTTAAATAAATTATCCCACCACAGAATCCTTGGTCCTTATGGTCGCTTACATCACCATTTCCCGGTAACTATAATATATGACTATGCACATTTTGAATCTCGGAGGTAGAATCATGTCCTTAAAGGAGGCACAGGAAGCCATCAAAGAGATTTCATATGAAACACACAAAGCGAAGGTGTATACTTCCTCCTTCTTTGTCACATTATCAGCGGAGCAGGGCTGGGCAGGTTGCGGAGAAATATGTTCATGAAGGCAGAGATGCGAAGGACATCGAAGTGGACATTGCGGATGTTGTGTTGGTGGGTTTAGCCTACCTAAACTGGCTAGAGAAGGATGCAACTGAAGCCTTTAAAAAGTTGCTAGCCAAACATAAAAAGGCTATTGACCTCTTCAAGAAACGAGGCAGGTAAGCTGACTTATCCCCCGGTTTTTCTTCGTCACGTTTTCATGAGACATAAGATTTTTAAGCTATCAGCATGCTGATTTTGTCAAATAAAAATGTTGTTTGAAATTACCAAGTATGGGTGAGACTACTCCTTTAAGGAGACTCGATGAAATCGCTAAAAGAATTTGAGGGAGATAGGGGTCTTACGGTGTATCTTGAAGCTACTCTGCCTCTTCTTCAGCCTCTTCCTCGGGCTTCCCAACCACTTCTGCCTCTGCGAACCGCCTGCTTATCCTGGTGATCCGAATTCGCACATGGTCGCCAGGTTTGGCATTGGGAATAAAGGTTACGAGTCCCTTGATTCGCGCTATGCCCTCGCCCCGTCTGCTGGTCTCTTGAATTTCCACATCATATTCCTTTCCCAATTCAACTGGCTTTGGAGGAAACCGTGGTCCGAAGCCTCTTCCCCACTCTCTTCTTTCTCTTCTTTCATATTGCATCTTTCTCACCTCTCATCTTTTTAATAAAAGTTCTCACTCGGATTTTGAAGTAGCTTATGTGACGCTCAGTCTTCCATATCTACCCACGTTTAGCTGAATTTCCCCTCGGAAGGTGGTGATGTACCCATTTTCGATTTTGACGGTGTCGTTGACGTTGACTTGATCTATCTGATCATCCCATAGTGTTAGCTTTATTGTGCCGGTTGCATCGCTGATGACGGCGGTGGCCACCCGATGCATCTCGTCCTTGAATCTTGAAATCACCTCTCGCGTTCCTGATTTCTCCGTCACCTTCGCCACAACGTCCACCCTCTTCATCCCGTTCCTCAGCTCTCTAATTTTCAAATTTTTCCTCCTTTCTACTTGATTTTTTCCGCGATGGCGAACCTTCCTTTAACCCTCACGATCTTAACCCTTAGGCGCTCCCCGATTTTGGTTTGAGGCACAAAGACGAGGAAACTCTGTATCCTAGTTATCCCATCGCCCCTGCTGCCTATATCATCTATAACCACATCGACCTCTTTTCCTTCCCTCACTGGGGCCGATTGAAAAGGCTCTGAGCGGAATCTCGGACCACGGAACCTTCTGGTTCTTCTCTCTGTGAGTCTCGTTTTTTCTGGAAGCCTTCTCGGCATGTACTCTTTCGTCCCTTATCGCGGAAATAGCCACCAACAGAACCGGCATCGTCGACAAAATCGACATGATGCGTGGCCCGTTCTGGTAAGCTATTGATGATGAAAAGATATGGATGTTAGATATAAGTTTTGCCATGCACTTTGTTAGCCGTTGTAGGAAATTTGAATATACGACATTAAGTTTTCGTGCGTTATACCAATCTATTCTGGAATTTAA
>LIHJ01000083.1 GCA_001399805.1 Candidatus Bathyarchaeota archaeon BA1 | reverse complement strand
ACATGGCTAGGCTTTGATTATACACAGCTCGTAGTCGGGGAGTCGATTTTTCATGCGACTGGGTTGTGCTTTCAACGCCCCTTAGACCCCGTAGGGGTGAGGTGTTGTTGGCGCGGATGCTCAAAATACCCATAAGTCCAGACGGCTTCCTCATGGAGGCCCATCTTAAGTTGAGACCCGTGGACACCACAATGGCATGTGAGCCAAGAAGCCAGAAACTATTACACCTAAGAGATTATCTTTGCAGAGGAAAAATTGGGATCAAAGTTTAGTCGCAAGGTTTCAGCAATTCGAGTATATATAGGATGCAGGAAGTAGGTTTTAATCTCACGAGTGCATTAATGGTTCAACAAGAGGATGCTGGATCTATGGCTGGTAGCATGAATGAGGCTGAAGCGTTATTGGCTAGGTCTGAGAAGTTCATAAATCTGGCTTCCACATGCGTTAAGCAGGAAGTATACGATCTAGCGTGCTTCAACGCCCAGCAAGGAGCCCAGCTGCTCCTCAAGGCCCTCACACTTAAGAAGCTTGGATACATCCCTCGCACCCACAGCATCCGCGAGCTAATTGGAACCTTAGCCAAGCAGCTAAACGCGCAAGAGTTAGGCGAATACGTTAAGACCCACAGGCTTGAGCTGATGGCACTGGAAGACGCCTACATATCCTCCAGATACTTTGTCAAGGAGTTCACGAGGGATGACGCAGAGGAGTGCATCCGCATCGTGAGGGAGGTGACTGAACTTGTACAAAGAACGATTAGAGATCCTTAAACAATGGAAGAAATACGTGAACGAGGTCGCAAGGGCAGCCGAGTCCCTTCTAAAGAGCTGTGAAGTTTACATGTTCGGAAGCGCCGCAAGCGGCGCGTTAACTGCAGCAAGCGACATCGACATACTGGTCATAGCCGAAAGCTTGCCCCAAAGCATCATGGAAAGGGCTAAGGTCAAGGAGGAGATAGAGAGGCTGGCGAACCTACCCCCCCACCACCCAATTCAGATACACCTAGCAACCAAAAATGAGGCCAAACATAGCTCAATCTACTCTGAGGCCACTAAGGAAAGCCTAAAGATAAAATTCAACTTTTAACCAACCACAGTTCTAAGTCAAGAATGTCGGCCCTAAGTATTGAATGGCTAGTAAAAGCATCAAAACAATGAGTGAATTTATCATGAATATCCTTCAGCCACAACAAAAGTAGCCATTTTCATTCTCGAAAACTGAAACTTTAATAGATAATTTACGTTTTGAAGGAAACTAGAGATAAATCCCACGCTATGTTTTTAATTAAGTTTAAGGTTAATGAATGCAAGGCGTTGAGATTGCTTCTACATGAGGAAATTAAAAGGTTGGAACAAGTTTGGCTGGTTTTGGCTGACCTTTACCAAGATTTATCTCGAAAGGATGTTCATGTTGATGTTGCTTCTGAGTTAAGAAACTGCAAAACTTTAATCCATTTTATACGAACGAACGTTCTTCATCCTCCAGTGAAAGAGCTTTCGACCATCGATGACTCTCTACGGAGTTCATCGCAAATTCTAGGTAAAATAAAGCATAGTTTAATCTCAGCAGCTCAAGAGGTTAGTGAAAACTACGCGAAGGAATGGATGAACAAAATCGACAAAGCAGAACGCGCCGAGCTAGATAAACCATGATCCACACCGTATCCAGCTTTGTTCCAGGACTTCCTAAGGATCTTGAAAAGGGATGGATACGACTGACCCTGCCCAAACCCATTGCTGAAGAAAGGGTTCAAGACATCGCGGAGCAATTCAGCGTGATGATCGAGTTCCAAGATGACGTTCACATAGTCATCAGTGGAGGGAAGACTGTAGTTAAAAGGGCAGCCTTGGACATCCACGATTTATCTCTTGAATAGTTGACCTTTAACGCATCGATGCTTCTCAGTTTCATTCTTAGAACACTCATGAAGCAAAATAATAGTACAAAAGATATTTATATCTTTAGTTCTTAATACATTTTGGTGTATTTCATGGCTGGCATCAAAGTCTATATATCTGATAGCGTTGAGCAACGTTTTAGGAAAACCGCAATGGCAGTTTATGGTTATGGAAGAGGGGCGCTTAGCAAGGCGGCTGAAGAAGCATTTAACCGATGGTCCTCTGAAGTGGAAAAGGTGCTGGGCCTTTTTGAGTTCATGGGA
The DNA here is from genome assembly GCA_001399805.1 of Candidatus Bathyarchaeota archaeon BA1. The sequence continues at coordinate 23,998 of LIHJ01000083.1, read as the reverse complement.
GACCCCGTTGAGGCTATAGAGGGCCTTTTAGAGGGTGTAGGTAAAAGTGGTGTTGAGTTACAGCACGAAGCTCGTAGGATCAGGGCGCGCAAGGTTTTGAGAGAATGACAGCCTACATGGTCGATGCCAACATATTTTTAGAAGTTGAGTTAAAACAAGAAAGGGGAAGATTCTGTAAAGCCTTCCTTAATAAGCTTAAAAGAGGAGAAGTGGAGGGCTTAACCACCGACTTCATCGTTGATACCATCGCAATTATCATGGAGGATTATGGAAAAACATGGGCGGAAATAAGGAAATTTCTACTGAGCCTAACTCGATACACTAGCCTTCGCATCTATAGCTTAAGCCTTGCAGACAGAATAATGACTACAGAATTCATGAGGCTGTATAACCTAGATTTTGATGATGGAACAACCTACCAAGCCATGAGGGCCTGCGATATTAATCAAATAATATCATATGACAACCATTTTAACAATATACCACAACTAAAACGAGTTATCCCCGGGGAGATCATTAAGTAATTCTACGTAGTAATTAAATACGAATGCCAGCGAAACACCTCCATGGAATTAGATTATTTGTCCTCAACTAAAAGGGTGAAGTTAAGATAAGAAAGCCTCTGCATTACTAACGTCAAACTTTAAAGTATTCAACTTTAACTTCTTTCGCTCCAGCCAATTCACTGTCTGCTGTTAAGGTGCTTCTACCTTCCATTTCCGCTAAAGCTCAGAGCAAAACAATCTTGTCAACTTATCTTGTTCCCTATTTTGATGAATACCATGTATCTTAGTCTTTTATTGAACGTTACTTCACTTTAAACGTACCGTTCTACTAGCTTATGAAGACATTAATTTTGCTACTCTCTAAACGGATGGGCTCAGTTTAGAAAAAGCTTAAAGAAAAAGTCAGGAAATCTCGATAGGCAACATATAATTTAACTAGTTGCGTTCCTTTAAAGGTATTATCGGAGATGCTCATATGCAGCATATCGAAGATTTAGCGGCCAAGCTCAGAAAAGTAGTCAGAGCTGACAACGAGGTTTTACTTGCATACTTATTTGGCTCATGTGCGGAGGAAAGAGCAATGAAGCATAGTGATATTGATGTTGCAATTTTGCATCGCGGCGACCCATTATTGAAGGCTGGCGAGGTCAAGGACAAAATTGCTAGGGAACTAAAGATTAATGAGGATAGAATCGATGTTATCGATATCTCTAGGGCTTCACCTTCCCTTAAATTTAGCATAGTTAAGGGGCTAAGGCTTATCGATAGGAAAAATTTCGATAAAGGGTTGATTGAGGAATTAAACGATAAGTTTCCTGAGACACGTATAATAATAAATTCGTCGATACGCGAAGCTATTGAAAGTGGCGCTTTCAGCTTAAGGCATGACATTCTATATTCAAGGCTCCAAAAAGTAAGGGAGGAAGCAACCTACCTGAAGGAAGAGATATTGGTGATGGAGATCGAAGCTGTCATTGTAGACGGGACTCTGCGAAGGGCTATGGCTAGGTCCATACATGAGCTGATTGAGGCCATGCTTGATGTATGCCGCCACATAGTTTCCGTGAAAGCCCTTGGTGTTGCTGAAACATACGCCGACTTCCCACGCTTATTAAGGGAGCATAACCTAATACCATCCGCTCTGGCTGAGGCGCTTGAAGAAGCTGCAAAACTAAGGAATGTGCTCGTTCATAGATACATTGAAGTTGACTACTATAGACTATTCAGTGGGGCTCGTGAAATTGTTAATCGCGTTATACCAAAATTTGAAGAGTGGGTTTTAGAGCTTCTGAAGGAAAGCAATTAGCAAATCAGGGCACTAATCAAAGCCATTTCTCGGCGGGATACAGACGAAGAATGCAACGATCCTTTATACCCTACAAGCTTTCCTCGATTTTTGAACGTGTTTCCTTTGAGAGCGGGCCCATCTTCGAAATTCTGGCATTGAATGTTTCGAATATGTTAAGTATCTTGTTGTATTCTGGGAGTGTTGTGGTGAATGAGATCAGACGGAGGGGTTCAATGCCATATATGCTTAGCTCTTTTTTCAATTGCGTGACGTGTTCCCTTAAGGCTTCTTCCGTGAAAATGCCACCGTGATCCTCAATGAATATGATGCCGTCGGCTCCAGCGGCGAAAGCGTGTAGCAAATGCCTCAAGCCAACTCGCCCGGTGCTTGGCACTCCAATTATTTCTACGTTCGGAGAATACGATTCTCTAGTTTGTCCAGCAAGGTCTGCAGACCCGTAAGCCGTATTTTTTTCAAGGAAGGCGATGATCTTCGGGGGTTTCCCGCCCTCACATATTCCTCGTATTTGAGCTATCAACTGGGCTTCGGTGCAGTGATTTAGGTCAATTGCCTGCTTTTGGCATCTTGGAACGCATATTCCACATTCAACACACGAGACTGGGTTGATTATTATGCCAGTCGGAGACTTTTCCACCGCCGCCACGGGGCAGACTTGTATGCATATCCCGCAAGAGTCACATTTCTCTGGAATGACGTAGGCTACTTCCGGCGAAACAGAGATTTCGCCCTTGCCCACGAAGGTTGCCACCCTTGAAGCAGTCGCCATCGCCTCTAAAGTGGTTTCTCTCACGTCCTTTGGACCTAAGGCGCATCCAGCAACAAACACCCCCTCACGTTGGCTATCCACCGGTCTAAGCTTGTAGTGACGTTCCAAGAGAAAACCGTCCGCGCCGACTTGAACGCCTAGCTTTCGAGCTAATTCTTGAGTGCCGGGGTTAGAGATGATCCCTAGGCTGAGCACCGCTAGATCGAAGGTTCCTTCTATGTCTGTTCCCAGTAGGGTGTCTTCAGCCCTCACCAGCACCTCGTCACCGTTGAAGGGGGCGACTTCTGCTACACGACCCCTAACAAATCGCACGTTATGATCTTGCGCGGTCGCGTAGAATTCCTCATACCCTTTTCCATCGGCTCTGATGTCTGTGTAGAAGATCCATGGTTCAGCGTCTGGCACGATCTTTTGAAGCAACACGGCCTGCTTAATCGCTGCCATACAGCCTATCTTGCAGCAATGCTCCACCCCCGCACCCTTGTTCATCATTCGGCTTCCCACGCAGAGGATGAAGGCGACCTTCTTCGCCACCTTTCCGTTGGAAGGCCGGCGTATTCCCTGCCCCAGGAGGCGCTCGAACTGCAGGTTCGTCACGATGTCTGGGTGCAAACCGAAGCTGTATTCCTCAAGGGTTCTTGGGTCGATTTGCTCCAATCCTGTGCAGGCAACGATTGCACCCACATCCAACTCCATGCTCTCCTCTTTTTGGCTAAAATCAACGGCCTTGCCTTTGCAGAATCTCTCGCAAAGCCTGCAAACTCCTTTGGTGAAGTAGAGGCAGGGGTCCTTGTCTATCACGTATGTTCTAGGAACCGCCTGCTTGAACGGGCTATAAATAGCCTTCCGCTGAATGAGGCCAGCCTCGAACTCGCTCGGAACTTTGACCGGGCACACCTTCTCGCACTCTCCGCAAGCCGTGCATCTGGCTGCGTCCACAAACCTTGGCCGCTTCGTGATCAAGACCCGGTAATTGCCAGGCGACCCCTCAATGGCGGTTGGCTCCGCCATGCTGATGATCTCGATGTTTGGATGCTGCCCAGCGTACACCATTTTTGGGGTGAGGATACACTGCGAGCAGTCGAGGGTAGGGAAGGTTTTGCTAAGCTGGGCCATATGGCCGCCTATGCTCGGGCTTTTCTCCACCAAGTATACTTGATATCCCTTGTCCGCCAACTCGATGGAGGTGATGATGCCTGCAATGCCGCCTCCGATGACGAGGACATCCCTATTCACTGACATGATCCTGGGCTCTAATGGTTCAAGGTAACCGGCTCGTTCCACCGCCCCACGTATAAGATCGATCGCCTTGGATGTTGCGGCCTCTTTGTCATCATGAACCCAGCTACACTGCTCTCTGATATTCGCCATCTCAAGGAGATACGGGTTGAGCCCGGCCGACTCAACGGTTCGTCTGAAGGTGTCAAGGTGCATCCGCGGCGAACATGACGCCACCACGATTCGATCGAGACCATGCTCCTTTATGCCATTCGTTATCATTTCTTGCCCAGGGTCGCTACACACGTATTCGTATGTTTCCGCAACCTTCACGCCTTTAAGATTGGCAGAGGCCTCCTTCAGCCTTGCCACGTCCACCGTATCGCTTATGTTTCCTCCGCAGTGGCAAATGTATACTCCAACTTTTGCTTCTTCTCGCGTCATTTTTGCTTCTCCGTCTCGTGCATAGTTTCTGAGCAATCTCAAAGATTAAGCAAGCTATATTCTTTTAAACTTTTAAAAATCTCGACAATACGGGTATCGACTCGCTGAGGATCTTGGAGTCATCAAAATGGAAACGCTCACCATACACTTTAAAAGGAGATTTAATAAGATGCATTAAGACAACACTTTATTCCTAGTCAAAAGCTTTCACAAAGAATAAAATGTGGAGGCGTAACCGTGGCTCAACTTCAAAAGACCATCGTGCGGTTGGACGAATTGGACATGGGATTTGCCGAGGCAGTGGCCAAGGCAGGCGGGGAGAAGATAAACCTCTGCATTCAATGCGGGACCTGCACCGCTAGCTGTCCATCCGGCCGTAGGACGGCTTTTCGAACACGCCAAATCATCAGAAGGGCATTGCTGGGATTCAGGGATAAGGTCCTTTCCGATAAGGACCTTTGGTTGTGCACCACCTGCTACACCTGCCTGGAGCGATGCCCGCGTGGGGTCGACCCAACCGATGTCATCTTGGCTTTAAGAAATATGGCGGTGAGGGCTGGATATATGCTTGATCGCCATAAATCAGTGGCCGGTCTTATTGTCAGGTATGGTCACGCCATTCCGATCGACGATGGAAACCGGAAGCTACGCCTAAGCCTTGGTCTCAGCGAGGTCCCGCCGACCACACACATGTTCAGGGATGCCCTCATTGAGGTTCAGGGGGTCATCAAGAAGGTAGGCTTCGATGGGCTCATTGGCTTTGAATGGAAATGAATGGTGGATGAGCACTATGCAATACGCCCTTTTTCTTGGTTGTGTTGTCCCCAATCGATATCCAGGGATTGAGTTGGCTATGCGAAATGTTGCGAGGGTGCTTGGGATCGAGCTTAAAGACATGGAGGGGGTCTCTTGCTGTCCGCCACCCGGCGTGGTGAAATCCTTCGATAAGGCCACATGGCTCGCCCTAGCTGCCCGAAACCTAAGCGTAGCTGAAGCCAAGGGCTTAGACATCGCGCTGCTCTGCAATGGCTGCTACAGCACCCTAAAGGAGGCGAACACCATCTTAAAGGATGATCCGGCAACACGAGGCAAGGTGAACAAGGTCTTACACGACTTTAATAAGGAATTTCGGGGTAGCATCGAGGTGAAGCACATCGTGGAGGTCCTCTACCATGAGATTGGAACAGAAAAATTGGGGAAGCTGGTGAAGAGGCTCTTAAACCTGAAAGTTGCGGTTCAATACGGCTGTCACCTATTAAAACCCACGAAATACCGGGAGATGAAGAGCTCCGAACGCCCCAGGTTCCTGGACGAACTGGTTGAAGTCCTTGGCGCAAAGAGCGTCCCATACCGAGACAAGATGATGTGTTGTGGAGCAGGGGGCGGGGTAAAGTCCAGCTACCCCGACGTTTCATTAGACATGGCCCGGGAAAAGCTCCAAAACATAAGGGAAGTGGACGCAGAGTGTGTCGTTACCCCTTGTGCCTTCTGCCACCTCCAATTTGATAGAGGACAAATCGACATACGAAATCAATTCGGTATAGACTTCAACATCCCGGTATTGCATTACGTGCAACTGCTGGGACTCGCGTTGGGGTTGGAGCCAGAGAAACTGGGCCTATACAATAACGCCATCCCCACAGACTCCCTTATCAAAAAATTGTGACCGTCCTATCGTAGGCATGGTGAGTTTCATTTTGTTTAATAGTGCCCCTAAAAACAAAAGTATATGGATAGGCCAAGCCTCAGAATAACGGATACCTAATATTCATAAGTGCCATTACAGAGGTGGGAGTCGATTAGCGGTTGCGTGCCGAGATCAAGGTCAGCGGCATTGTTCAAGGAGTAGGTTTCCGACCCTTCATCTATCGAATTGCCACGAAAAACCAGTTAGTTGGCTATGTGAGGAATCGAGGGGACGCCTTCGTGGAAATCGTGGTAGAGGGGAAGGAAAGCAGCGTAAAGCGTTTTCTTGAAGACTTAAGAGGGAAAAAGCCCCCCCTCGCCAGAATCTATGAGATAATCACGAACTTCGTGGAGGACACAAATGAGTTTGAAGCGTTTAGGATACTCAAAAGCTCTGAGGAAGTTGAGCTCTCCGGGTCTGTTATTCCACCAGATGTTGCCATCTGCGATGAATGCCTGAGCGAGCTTCGAGACCCAGGAAATGAGCGCCATGACTATTTTTTCATTACATGCACGGATTGTGGTCCCCGATACACCATCATCGAGAGGCTTCCCTACGACCGACCGAATACAACCATGCAGGGCTTCATGATGTGCGACTTTTGCTCCAGAGAATACAGGGATCCATCCGACCGCCGATTTCATGCACAAACCGTGGCATGCAGAAGGTGTGGTCCAAGGGCCTACCTTACAAACAATCGCAGCGAGCTCATCGAGCATAGCGATCCCATACGGGAGGCGGGCAAACTCCTTGAGGAGGGCTACATCGTTGCGATCAAGGGGTATGGGGGCTTTCATGTGGCGACCGCCACTACCCGGTCCGAGCCTATTGCTCGATTGAGAAGGGCGAAGCATCGAGCCCAAAAACCCTTCGCTATCATGGCCCGCAGCATTAAGGCCATACGCTCGTTTGCGGAGGTGAGCCTAAGGGAAGCGGAACTCCTCACCTCCTATATCAAGCCGATTGTATTGTTGAGGAAAAGCGAATATTATTACCTCTCTGAGTTGATTTCGCCTGGCTTACACAACATCGGCGTGATGCTCCCCTACACGGGCCTACATGTCCTGATGTTTAATGGGGTAAGGGAACCCGCCTTCGTAATGACGAGCGCCAACCCGCCCAACGAGCCCATAGTCACCGAAAATAGCGAAGCCATACGAAGGCTCGGCTCCATCGTGGACTTCTTCCTCTTTCACAACAGAAGTATTGCTCAGCGATGCGATGACTCGGTTGTTCGCCTCCATGGCGAAAGTCAAAGCCTAATCCGTCGATCAAGGGGATACGCCCCCGAACCGATTCGCCTAAAATGGACGGTGAACAATTGTGTCTTGGGCCTGGGCGCGGAGCTGAACGTCACCTCCTGCGTGCTCCTTCGAGGCAAAGCCTTCATCTCCCAGCACATCGGGGATGTAGAGAACCTTGAGACGCTTGAATTCTTGAAGGGCGCCACTAACCATTTAATCCGATTAACAAACAGCAAGGTTGGGGTCATCGCCCACGATCTCCATCCAAAATTCACCACCACCAGGCTGGCTCACAATCTTGGAAAGGAGTTTGAGTGCCCTGTTGTTCCTGTTCAGCATCACCACGCTCATATAGCGTCTCTTATGGGCGAGCACAACGTTAATGAGATTGTGGGCATCGCCTGCGACGGATATGGCTACGGCTCAGATGGTGGCGCATGGGGTGGAGAGATCCTCTACTGCAACCGTGAGGGCTTTCAGCGCTTGGGGCATCTTCAGGAGCAGCCGATGGTGGGGGGTGACCTCGCCACGCGATACCCATTGCGGATGGCTGCCGGGATTCTCCACAATGTAGTTGACATCGAAGACTGGCTGTTATCCAACATTGACCGGCTTCCACATGGAGAAAGAGAGATCAAAATCATTATTAAGCAGTTGGAAAGGCTGTCGATACCCACAACCACAAGTTGCGGTAGGGTGCTGGACGCGGTCTCAGCCATACTTGGCATATGCCATGAGCGCACCTATGAGGGTGAGCCGGCCATGAAACTGGAGTCCGCCGCCATCAAGGGAAAGGATACGCTAAACCTGACGCCCATGCTCGAAGGAGACACCCTCAACACCACGTTAGTGATTCATGAAATCTTTAGTCGAAGGGGCAGTCTTTCGGTTGCTGACATGGCTTGCTCCGCTCAGTCATATTTGGCTAGGGGCTTGGCTCAGCTGGCGGTGGAGAAGGCGGAACGATTGGGCGTCGGCGTCATCGGTTTCTCAGGGGGCGTGGCCTACAATGAGCACATCACGCTAACCATCAGGAAGGTGGTGGAGGAAAGCGGCTTTAAGTTTTTTACTCATAATCTGGTGCTCCCTGGGGATGGGGGCATCTCCTTTGGACAGGCTATGGCTGCCGCCTTCAGCGCCCATTAACCAGAATCGATTTGTTCTTGGCACCATAATGACCAGAAACTTTTAATTCCCTTTTAATGGATTTTCCCTTTAAACGGTTTAACGAGGATTCAGTACAACGCCTTCATCGGGAGCCTGTGGAGGGATAGGCTCAACAGCTTGATTGTCGATCTTAAAACTGATTAAAGAGGAGATTGAAAACGTGCAGATCTATCCCTATGTGATACGTGTTTTAAGAGTAGGCGGGAAGTTGGGAAATCCAAGAAATGTGAGCTCAGATAGGAGAAGGAAGGATAGCATACTTCTAAAATGAGGGTAGCTGAGAAGCGGAACAAAAGTTAACGCATTCGTCCCTTTCCCTGATTCGAGTATTTTGTTTATGAGGGAAGTTCATCGCAAGGTATTTATGTATGCATGTGATATCGTTTGAATACGGTGACCCTTGACACTTAAACCCCTAGCTGTAAGAATACCAGTAGAAGTAGAGAAGGAAATTCTTGAAATAGTTGAACGTGAAAAGCTGGACAAGGCTACGGCTGTGAGAACCCTAATTGAAATGGGAATAGCGGAGTGGAGAAAACAAACTGCCTTAGAGTTGTTACGCGATGGTAAGGTAACTTTTGCCAAGGCTGCAGAAATGGCCAAGCTTTCGCTTTGGGAGTTCGCTGACTTAGTGAGACAGCGCAATGTGGAGTGGGTTAGGTATACGCCTAAAGAAATTGAGAGGGAAGTCAAGGAGGCATCAGTGGCGGAGTCCAAGTGAAGCCACTCATTTTTAATGCTACACCATTAATTTACATAACCAAAGTAGGGTTAGGTAAGGTTTTTGAAGACTTAAAAAATGAAAAACTGACATCACCAGAGGTTAAGAGAGAAGTTGTGAATGAAGGAAAGCGTAAGGGTGTCCCAGACGCTATCATTTTGGAGAAGATGTTCCAAAATAACATATTCAAAGTAACTGATATTAGAAACCGGAAATTTCTAGCAAGCCTTTTGGAAACAAGAGGTCTCCATATAACTGATGCAGAGGTTTTGGCCATTGCCAGAGAACGTGATGGAATAGCGGTTATAGACGATGAGGTAGCTAGAAAAACCGCAAGAATCTATGGAATATCCTATGTGGGTACACCATACATTTTGATGAGAGCTGTTGTACAAAGGCTGATTACAAAAGAGAGAGCCAAACAAGCGATAAACGAGATGATTTTTGCAGGCTGGAGATGTAGCATAGAAAGCTATGCCAAGATCATGGAAGCAATAGAAAAATTGTAACAGACACTTGGGACGTGTGGCAAGTTGAAAAACCGGAAAGATGTTAGTTGATTAAGAGAAAGGATAGTGAGGAGTTGCATGAGGATTTAGCTAGAGACCCACACGTAAGTAAACCTTAACCACCTTAATAAATCGCTTCTAGAACTGAATTTACGATGTGACAGACAACATGGGAATGTTAAAACATAATCGATTTATGTTGGGAGCCCGTGTATTAGGTGATAAGTATGTGTCTCGCTATACCCGCCAAGGTCGTAGAGGTCAAGGGGGAAATCGCTAGGGTGGATTTTGGTCAGGGGGTCCTCCGAGACGTGAACATCATGCTGGTGGATGTTCAGGTAGGGGAGTACGTTTTGGTTCACGCAGGATACGCCATTCAGGTGCTTGATCAGGAGGCTGCGGAGGAAAACCTCCAATTGTGGGACGAAATCCTTCGTCAGTCAGAATCTTCCATGTAGCAGGGGGGAATGGCGTGAGAGAAGTGGTGAGGGCAGAGGAAGGAGAGGTTTTGGACATCGAGTTGGAGGCCGACATCCTTAAGGCGAATGAACGATTGGCAATGGAGAATAAGGAACTCTTGCGGAGGCACGGAGTAAAGGCAATCGATGTGATGGGGGCCATTGGCTCTGGTAAAACCTCTCTCATTGAGAAGATGGTTCAGGCGCTGAAGGGGAGATATCGAATGGCAGCTTTCAAAGGGGACCTGACAACCACGATCGATGCGGAGCTGATTAGCAGGCATAGTGTGGAGGTGGTGGCGATCAACACGGGAAAGGAGTGCCACCTAGACGCCAACCTGGTGAGAAAGGCCCTTCAGAAGATCAACCTAGACAACATCGATCTTTTATTCATCGAGAATGTTGGGAACCTCATCTGCCCAGCGGATTTCCCCCTGGGCTCGGAGAAGCGCGTCGTGGTGATCAGCGTCACAGAGGGACCATACATGGTGGTGAAGCACCCCTTCATCTTCATGGAAGCCGAGGTGGCGGTCATCAATAAGGTGGACCTAGCCCAAGCCATGGATGTGAACGTGAAAAGGTTGGAAAGGGATGTGAAAGCGATCAACCCAAAGGCAAAGGTTGCGGTGACGAATTGCCGAACTGGGGAGGGCATCAACGAGGTCATCGAGGCGCTTGGGCTCTAACGGAGATACCATGAAGTGCATGAGTTTTCCACGACCTCGCAGATCGTGCAATGCATCTTGCAAGAGGCAGAGAAGCACCACGCCAAAAAGGTTCTTGAGGTTCACTTAGTCATTGGGAAGCTGACTTTTTTGGGGCTGGAGCAGGTTCGGTTTGCGTATGAGGCGCTGGTGAAAGGCACGATCATGGAGGGCTCAAAGCTTCACATCGAGGAGAAGGACGGCGTTATAAAATGCGCCAATTGTGGCTACAAAGGCGACTTCCAATACCAAGATGACCCCATGTATCATATTCCAACCCCGACACTGAATTGTCCAAAATGCAGAGGCATCGTCGAAATCTTGGGCGGAAAAGAATGCCTAATAAAAAGTATAAAGTTGGTCATGCCCTAGACATTGATGCTTTCATGTGTACGCCAGGCCTACCCCTAGGTTTTAATGTACCGTGTGAATAGAACTTTTTTGGATCCTTTCAATTCGAAAACGTGAAAATGACCGGATGTCACTCTAGATTTCAAGTATTTGGAACGCTTTTAATATGCTTTTCACCTTCGCTTGAATAGTTCTGTCAACTTTTCGAGTGGTCGACTTCCCCGCTTTTGCTCTCCATCTTTTAACTGGCTCACGGCTACATCTGCTGGGCGATCCTCCACAAACTGCATGGATTCATCTTGGGTTACCTTCATCTGAATCAGGTATTCTCTCGCCGCTCAGCGGTGTTGAAGCGGGCACGCTCAGTGATATTTCGTTTATAATGGCTGGGTAACTTCTAGTACCGATTCGAAAAGGCTGCATAAAAGCGCTATCTTTTCTTTAATAGTTTTAGAAATTCTTCCTTTGTTAGCCCTGCTTGGATTATGATTGAGAGTAAGGTGTCCTTCTTTATGGTGTCATGACGTGGGACGGTGAGTTTCCGTTTTCCGTCAGTTAAGTATATGTGGCTTCCTCTTTGATGGACGAGTTTAAAACCTGCTTTACTCAGAGTCTTAATGACTTCACGCCAAGAAAGGGATGGTAGCTTCTCAGACAGTTATCTCCAACCAACTCTTTCTTTCGCATGAGTTGATCGAGCTCTTCGGGAAAGGCTTCCAAGTATCCTTCGATAGCCTCTCGAATATTTGCCAACGTTTCCTCCCTGGTCTCTCCCTCGCTGATACAGCCAGGGAGTTCTAGACATTGGGCAGAATACCCTCCCTCCTCTTCCTCCCTCAAAACCACCGTGAGCTTCAAACCCTTAACCTTAACCATGACGCCGCCCAAACAAATCAACATCCCAACGCATATAAACCTTATCAGCTTAGTTGGCGATGCTTAAGGATATTGACAAGAAAAAGGTAGTCGAGGAGCCTGTGGCGCGTATTTCATGAAACTATCTTAAGAAAACTTCCGTTAAAGGGGTACGTGTAAATCTCTTAACAATATTACATGGGGCTTGAGGTTATTGGGGAGCCCTTCATACAATTTGGAGTCTGCGGTTATGAGGTTCGTATCCATATTTAAGGATAAAGCTAGATATGCTGAATCGTATACGGCTGCGGGAATCTCCCTCGCTAGTTTTATGGCTGTCATCCATTCTTCACGGGTCAGGTCGGCGTGAGCAACGATCTTTTCTGAGGCTGAGACGGCGTCTACTATGTCGTCTTCAGAGAGCTTAACAAGGGGATGCAGAGTCAGGGCATTAGCAACCTCCACAAGGGTACATCGAGGCGAGTACAGGCTTACCTCCCCTCGTATTAATAGATCTTTGAGCCTCCCCGCCTTATCGCTATCTTCCTCGGGAATAAACCACTTGACGATAACCGAGGCGTCTACGACGTATTCCATCCAGCGTCACGCCACTGCCTTATAAGCTCAGCGCTGTTATACGATATTTTCCCATACGTGGAGAGAAGCGTTTCGAAGATTCTCCCCGCAATTGCGCTAGCCTCCTTGACTTTTTCCACATCCCTCACCCTCCTGCGTCGAAACTCGAGCTCGACGCGCTCACTAAGGGCCGCCCTCACGACCTCACTCCAATTCACGTCCGAGAAGAGTGACATCCTCTTTTTCAGCTCATTAGGTATTCTAACGGTTATAGTTGCCATAGGCGTCACTGTAATGAGATGTCATTACAACCTATTAAAATTTGTCTAAACCATCCTCTTTTCACTTAATTTAACCTAAGACGTTGACAAGCGCATACCAGAAAAGGCACGCAAGCGAGACCGTCACCATTTATAAACAGCAACCATCAATAAGAATCTGACCACAAAATGTACGCATTTAGAAGCCCCTCGCTGGTTGAGAAAGTCGCACACATGATCAAGAAAACCGCTGCAGAGATCAGCAGCCCAATCCAGCTAATGCATGTGTGTGGAACATACCTAGTCGTCTAGCTGGGTGTGCACAAGACACATGAGTGGACCATCGCCCATTATGGGCTGAGGGCACTTCTCCCCGAAACCGTGGATGTATTTGCTGGTCCGGGCTGTCCGGTGTGCGTCACCCCAGCGGCTGAGATCGATGAGGCGATACAATTGGCCTTGAAGGGCGTGACGATAGTTTCGTTTGGGGATGTGATCCGTGTTCCCGCCTCTGGGATGTCCCTTCAGGAGGCGAGGGCATCTGGCGGAGACGTCCGAATCGTATACAGCGTGAGCGACGCGGTGAGGATGGCGGAGAAGGAGCCCATCAAGGATTTTGCCTTTTTTGCGATCGGTTTTGAGACCACAGCGCCTTCCACCGCCGTCGAGATACTGAACAGGCCACCTGAGAATCTAAGCTTTTTGGTTTCGCATCGCTTGATCCCACCAGCCATGGAGCTGCTGCTCGGCATCGGCGACCTCCATTTCGACGGGTTTATTGCTCCTGGCCATGTCTCCACCATCATCGGAATGAAGCCGTATGAGGTTTTTCCACGAGCCTATCGCATGCCCACCGTGGTAGCCGGGTTTGAGCCCTTGGATGTTCTCTTCGCCATCTCCATGCTACTCAAGCAAATACGGGACGGCGAAGCCCTGCTGGAAAACGAGTACACTAGGTCGGTTACCTGGGAAGGCAACGTTAAGGCTCAGCAGCTCATCGAGCAGGTGTTCCAGGTGGTGGATGGACACTGGAGGGGGATGGGGAGGATTCCCGCCTCCACGCTGGCGCTGAGGGAAGAATTCGATGGGTACGATGCTCGGAAAAAGTACAACGTGAAGATTGAGCGTCCCAGGGACCTGCTGCCCGGATGCCAATGCCACCTCATCATGATTGGGAAGATCAAGCCGCCGGAGTGCCCCCTCTACATGAGGGCATGCACGCCGCAGGCGCCGAAGGGAGCCTGCATGGTCTCCATCGAAGGCACATGCCGAATATGGGCAAAACACCAAGCCACAGAAGCATGAGTAAAGGAGACGTGACCTTAGCTAATTTCCGTAGCCACATCTCTTCATGAAGTAAGGGGTAAAGATGATAATGGCTTCTCTTGAGATGCATTCACATTACATACGGAAGTATTTTTTCAGTTCCCAGTTTGTAACGTTCTTCGTCTCAATGGATTCACTATTGTTATTGAGATAATCGCAATACTGTTCCCATTCTCTCTCCTTATCTTCGACAAAATTGTCAAAAAGGTCATTGCCAAGAAGCCCCTTAACTATGGTTCCCTTTTTTGCTTCTTCTATGGCCTCGCCTAAGCTTTTTGGGAGCATCTTTACTCCCAGCTTTTCACATTCGTCTTCTGTAAGCCTATACGCATTTTTCTGGAAGGGCTCGGGTGCTTCCATTTCCTTCTCTATTCCAATCATCCCAGCCTTGATCAAAACCGCGCACGCTAGGAAGTGATCGTTTAATCCATCCAGTGACCTCACCTCAATTCTGGCTGTGCTGGGCTTTAGAATGCGGTACTTTGGTATTCTGATTTCGGCGGATCTGTTTGCAAACCCCCACACGCAATAGACTGGTGCTTCATACCCCGCTATCAGTCTCTTATAAGAGTTGACGGTTCCATTAGTTACCAACGCTATTTCTCTGGAATGTTCTAAGATGCCAGCGATGAAGCTCTTTGCAAGATCCGATATTTCATTCTCGTTTTCAAAGAAGAGGGGATTTTCGCCTTCCCATAGGCTGATGTGGAAGTGCATGCCACTGCCAGCTTTTTCAAAGAAGGGCTTTGGCATATATGTGACTTCAAAACCCTTTTGTTCGGCGATTTTTCTCAGCAGATACTTATAGGATATGAGCTTGTTTATCATAGGAATTGCTTTGTCATATTTTAACTCAACTTCGTGTTGGCTGGGACCCACCTCGTGATGCGCCACTTGAATATTGAAGTCAGAGTTCGATTCTTGTAGGAAGTTCATAAACTCTTTTTTGAAGCCTTCGCCAACGTCCATGGGGCTTGAGCTCATGTATCCAGCTTCATCCACTGGCCTACCATCCTTCGTCAAGTAGAACTCTATCTCAGGTCCAATAAACACATCGTAGGGAATCTTTTCCAAAAGGTTCTTTAAGATGTTTTTTCCAAAGCCGTGGAAGGACTTGCCATCCTTCAAGACATCGCAGAGCACCATGGCGGTGTCTTTGTACGGAGTTATCCTCAACGTATCTTCCAAGGGCATGGCCACCGCATCAGAGTCTTCCACTGGAAAAAAACCAACGGAAGAACCGTCAAATCCGAATCCAATTTCTCTGATAACCGTGAGATACCTATCTACAGGGAAAGTTCTGCTCCTCAAGACTCCATTCAGATCTAAAAATTTTGCCTCAACGAACTTTACCCCATTTTTCCCCAAAAGAAAAGGTGACACCATGGATGAAAATGGATCTAAAATGATAAATATATATTTTTTGGTCAAAATATCACACATCTGTCTGATAAAACCAAAATAGATAATCAAATATCCAAGAAAGAAGCTTAAAAATCAACAAAGTTGAATAAATGTAATGGACAAAATGGTAAGATTAAGCCTCTGGAATACCTGTCAGGGGAGTATGTATGCCGCAGGTGTCAGAGAGTCTCGGGAAAACGCTCGTATAGGTCCATAAAAAATACCTTGACTAGTTTTAAGGCAAACACACCTGATTAATGTGCTTAACCTTTTCTAGGCCAGCTGGCTTTTTGTATCCCTTTTTCAGATGCATGAGGTGATTCCATAATTCATGAACAAACTTTTCCATGGTTATTTTCGTTTCATGGAGGCTTCATTCCATTAGCCTTTGGCTATAGGCTCGAGACCTAACCCCCTTACGTTTTTGGTGTTCATCGTTGTTTCATCCACAACAACCACGCTGCTCCGGAATATCACCACTTTTCCCTTATTCGGATGAATGAACAATGGGCAAGGTTGCTCTTGCTTACCTGTTTAATCTACCAATATCAGAAAGCATGCCAATACATGAGCTTTTCCGCTCAGCGAGACACGAAAAGTGTGCTTGAAAAAAGGATAAAACAGTAACACAGACAGTCAAACAGATTTTATGATCATGGGTATTCTATACCTTACTCGCTTATTTTAGACTACTTGCTTCCCTAGGAAGTGAAGAAACACATGTTCTCGGCTAAGACGAAACTAAATTAGGCTATTTTGTACACGGTGTCTTTCTCTCTGACGCGGTCGTTGACCTTTAACCCTATGCTCTGACCTGCCTTCGCCGTCTTCACGTCTTTGTGTTCAATCTGCATGGACTGCACGGTCTGTTCAAAGTTTGTGGTTGGACCCTGAATGCGGATTTTGTCGCCTACTGAGAGTGGCGCCTTCAACTCGACAACAGCCACGCTGATTTTGGAGAAGAAGTGTGTCACTTTACCAACTTCTTGAGGCTTTTCCTCCATGCTCAACCTGGATTTCACCCTTTTAAGTAATAAGAATAAAAGCAACACATATAACACTTGTCAAAAATGCTTGGATAGGGATGATATATGCATCAGCTTTGCAGGAAGCTCAGCTCGTCTCGTGGAAAACCTTCAGAAAAATAAACTCTAAACTTGACACAGAAAGAGACAGAGGCTAGGACCCTTCGTAATCGTAATAGACATAGCCGAAGAGATGGGCGAGGAAGACAAGCAATTCGCAAGAAAGAGGGTGGAAATCCTCAACTTCATGGATGGAAAAAGAACAGTACACGACATTGTCAAAGCGATTTCGGCAGAATACGCAGAGACCAACATCGAACACGCGTTAGGGTTCATCAAAGACTTAGAAAAAACAAAACTAATCACTCTGCAGAACACACATCGAGAAAGATAGTTACGTTTCTTTTTCTAAAAGTTCGTCGGCTTTCCCTTCCAGTTCGCTCCATTGAGGCAGTTTCCCAGCCATTTTTGCTTGCACTTCTTTCAGGCTTGGTGCTTTTCTTATTAGGATTAGCCCGGTTTCTCTAGCAGTGATTTCAACATAGTCTCCTTCTTGAATCTCCGCCCTTTTTCTCTCTTTGGATGGTATAACTACTGTTCCTCTTTTTCCTATTTTAGTCAATGTCATAGTTTTCACATACTAATTTGTACATTTGTTTTTGAACATTTATTGTCCGATAATGTTATAATTGTCTGAAATATATTAGTTTATCGGAGGTTTTGTCAGATGCCTGTCTTGGAGACGGATTTCCTTAAGGCTTTGATTGATCCGCGAGATAGGCTTCACGACAAGGCGGTTAAGGCGTTAAAAAGAGTGGAGGGAGGGCAGTGGTATGTGGCTTCTTCGGCTTTCTTAGAGTTTGACTTACTTTTAAAGAAGGGGGGCGTGTCCTTAGAAGGCCGTATTGACGTTTTTGAGTCATTGAGGCCTCACATACCACTCGAGGTGGTTTGCAAGTTAAGTCACCAAACACTAGCCATTGCAGGACGTTTACAGAAAGCTTACGGTTTTTCAGATTTCTACTTTGACTCGCTTCATTTAGGAACAACTATAGAACATGACCAGCAAATTGTAAGTAGCGATATGAGCTTTGAAAATGTGAAGGAAGTGAAGAGAATCCCGCTAGAAAAACTATGAAGAGAAGGCTTGTGCACTAGGCTACGACTTATACATGACTTTGCCTTTTTCTAGGACTTCCATGATGAATGGGTTTTTTCTGTTTTTCATCTCGTTGAATTCTTCTGGCGTGTAACCTACGGGTTCGATTGGGATTTTGAATGTGTTCAAGTCCATGAGGGTTCGTATTCTATCGAGGAAGGGTTCTTTGAAGTCTGCGACGACGAGGATGTCAACGTCTGAGCCTTCGTTGATGTCGCCTGTTGCAAAGGAGCCGAACAGAATGACGAGTTCGGGGTTGAGCTTTCTGACAACCTCGCCTACGCAGTCGTCTATCTTCTTATAAACTTCTCCACTTCTTCCAATATTGACTCTGCATAGTTTACGCATCTTTTGGCAATCTCCTCCGTATAGTACTTGTAGGCTGGACCCTTAGGATAGAAGTTTGGATATCTCGAACCTATATAGTGTCTATCGCGTTCCTTTCCTTGATCAATCCATTGAAGACATTTTTGTGTTTTGAGGACTCTTCAAGCAGTTCAGTTACTGAGTGCGTCACCAGGGCTCTAAATCCTTTCGAGTACAAGAAACCTCTTAACGCTTTCTCAGCAGTCTGCTGAGAGAAAAAGGCACTAGCATAATAATTCTTGTCCTTTAGGCAGCCTTTGGCTGTTTTGAAGTCGGCTCTTGCTTGGTCAAGCCATCGTCCATTCTTCTAGATTTTGCATGCTCTCCTATCCTCATCAACAATATTAATAATATTATTTCGTTTAGTTCCTTATCTCCATTTTCCATCACTCCCCTCAATGTAGAATATGATCACCTTACAATGATTTAAAAGATTAAGGCGCCGAAGGGAGCCTGCATGACATCTATTAAAGGAACATGCAGAATAAGGGCAAAGATATAAAGTGAAGTTTTAGGAGTATTTCGTGGGAGGTCTCATGTCTCCAAAGCAAAGTAAACATTACTTATCTGAAATTTTGGAAAAAGAAAATAAATATATCCAGAAAAGAATCTGGAGCAAATATGAAATCTGGAAATCCAACCATACACCGACAGTTTTGACGACTTTTGGAGAGAGACGAACCTACGTGTTGCACGTGGACTTTTAGGAGCATTTAATGGTGCATCGTTTGAAGAGCATATTCACGACCTAATTGTATTCATCTTCAATCAATAAAAATAAAGTGCTTTTGGGGCCTAGACGAAGACAAGGAGAGTCGTGAAAAAGTCAAACTTACACTTTATGAGAAGATACGTCATAAATTTGACTTAGCAATTTTTGGGTATCACAATAAGCCAGTTTGTCTTCTTGAGTGCAAATCGTATCTAAATTATTTTGAATTGTTTGGTTTGGCCACCTTCTGCAAGCTACCTGTTTTTCAAGAAATGCATATCTTTTACTTAACTCATCTGTTAACAGTTTGGGACTTAGAGCACAAACTCACGGATTTTGTAAAGAAAGAGACTTCCGACATTCCCAACTTCCATTTCTTCAAAATTGGCGGTCTAATATGGAGTGGAAAAAAGGGAAATCCATTCGATATAGACCAAAAATATGGCGAAACTCAGGATTTCTTGGAAACTTGCAGGCGTTTATGCATAGGTGGCTTCAACAAATTCGAGGTATGGGGTCTCCTATTGGTGGTGCTAGGATTCTTTTTCCGCCCACTATGGTTTGGAGGACGACCTCGTTAAATTGCCGTGTTGCTTCCCCTATGATTTGGGCCTCTTTCCCCTCCCTTGTCTCCTTCAGCGCCTCCAACACTTCTTCTGCCTTTTGTGGCACCACCCCTATCATCACTTTTCCTTCGTTTCCTACTTCCAGTGGGTCGATGCCCAGCATCTCACAAGCCGCTCGTACATCCTCTCGTATGGGTATCCTCTCCTCGTAGGTCAGTATGCCCACCTTAGACTTCTCGCTCCACTCATTCAGCGCATTGGACAAGCCACCCCTAGTCGGGTCCTTCATCGCCACAATCCCACCTGTATCTAACAGTTGCATAATCAACTTATTCAGTGGAGTTATGTCGGATATGATCTGGCTTCCGAAGCTATAGCCCTCCTGCGCCGACAATACTGCGAGTCCATGATCCCCCATGGTGCCGGAAACGACGATTTTGTCTCCAGCCCGTAGGTTGGAGTCGAGGGTCCACCGTGCATTGAAGGAGCGGTATTTCTTCACCTCCGCTATGTTTTTCTCTAGGGCTTCGTTTCTTCTGCCTATCCCTGACGTGTTGATGACACATCCTCCTAGGGCGCCCTTCTCCACCACCTTCGTATCGCCTGTGATGATGTGGACGCCCGCCTCTCGGCAGGTTTCCCTCATGCTTTCTAAAATCTTCTCTAGGTCGGTGATGGACAGACCCTCCTCCAGCACAAAGCCCGAGGCAAGCGCTATGGGCTCAGCCCCCATCACTGCAATGTCATTCACGGTGCCAGCCACCGCCAGTCTCCCAATGTCTCCACCAGGAAAGAAGAGGGGCTTCACCGCATGTGAATCTGACTTCAAAACGGTGTCATCAATCACGGCAGCATCGTCCAGTGCCTCCAAGGGAACCTCAGCATTGCTTCCGCCCAGATACCTGAGCAAATATTTTTTGATTAGATCATGCATGACGGTTCCGCCGGCACCATGAACCATCGTGATTCGTTCCATAGTTTAATCACTTCTAAACAACATTGAGAATAGTTGTTCTTAAGTTCATCGAACATAAATATTTACGAAGATCGAGGGAGAAAAAACTGGTTTTTGCCAAGAGAATCCCATAACTTATGAGCTTTCAATCGAGGGAAAAGGGAACGCTAATCTCTTAGAACTAATAACGCAACTTGCCTCTGCAGCTTTGGATGCTTCTAACTTTATGCTGCGATGCCATCCTAACATAGCCGCGATGTTAAATAATCGAGCGACTTATTAACATTAAATATAATAGTTGACATTGTTAATATTTTTCAAAGGTTCCCGTTCCTTCATTCATCCACGGGGAAGCACCATGCCCATGAAGCTGTTAAAAACCGAGAACGAGAAGGAGCTCATCATTGAGAGAGTTCATCATGCCAAGCGCTACTCACTAATTCTTGATAAGAATGTGTGTGTTGGCTGCGAGATTTGTAAGATTGTCTGCCCTAAGGAAGCTGTTGAGATCAAAAGTTTTCCTAAAGTAACGGGAGGGAAGGCTCAACGCCCAGACATTGACATTAATGAGCAGAGGTGCCATTATTGTGGGATATGCAACGTCATCTGCCCCTACGGAGCCATAATGGTGAGAACCAGCGGTGAACCCATGATTCCCGTCATCAAAACGGAAAGCTTCCCTCAGCTCATCCGTGAGATTGAAGTGGACACGAAAAAATGTGACGTTGGGTGTGTGGAGTGCGAGAAGGCTTGTCCACTCAACCTCATCAAGGTTATGGTGCGGACCCCGGAGGGGGAGGAAGTGAAGGACATAGAGTCCATCACAAATAAAGAGAGCCTCACAGTTACGGTAGACATAAAAGGGGACCAATGTCCATGCTGTCGATTATGCGAGATGAAATGCCCCGAAGACGCCATCCATGTGCGAAAAATATTTCACGGAACCATCAAAATAAATCCTGAAAAATGCCCCGAGGGCTGTCAAGATTGCCTCGACGTTTGTCCCATCATCGGCGCCCTGTATCTATCAGAGGAGGACAAGAAGGTGTATGAGAATGAGCTGTACTGCGTGTATTGTGGCGTTTGCAGGCTCGTCTGCTCCGTGGAGGGCGCACTGGAGCTCCAACGGACCACCATACGCCACACGCCAGTCCACTCTGGAGCTTGGAACAAGGCCCTCGAAAAGCTGACATCCACCAAGGAGATGACCAAGGAGCTGCGGGCCAAGGGCCTCGCCAAGGCTCAAGAATCCGTCGAGAAGAGGCTCGCATGGAGGGCATTCTAATGTCCGGCGAAGAACCGCGAATCGGGGTCTTCATTTGCCACTGTGGCCTCAACATAGCCGGTGTCATCGACATAAGGGAGCTAGTGGAATACGCCAAGACCCTGCCTAATGTGGTCTACGTGAAGGATAATCGATACACCTGTGCCGACCCTGGACAAGACGAGATCAGGAAGGGGATAAAGGACTACAAACTCAATCGGGTGGTGGTCGCCGCCTGCTCACCACGCCTACATGAGCCAACCTTCCGCCGGTGCGTCGCCGAAGCCGACCTCAACCCCTACCACTTCGAGATGGCAAACATACGGGAGTTCTCATCATGGTGCCACCCCAGCACCCCAAAAGAGGCCACAAAAAAGGCGAAGGAGATCATCAATATGGCGGTGGCGAAGGCGAGGCTCCTCCAACCCCTCAAAACCATCGAGGTCCCCGTTATCAACAAAGCCCTCATCTTAGGCGGTGGAATCGCAGGGATCAACGCAGCCCTTGACCTCGCCGAAATGGGCTTCAAGGTATGCCTTCTGGAAAGGGGCGAAAGCATAGGAGGGCACATGGCACAACTCGACAAAACGTTTCCAACTCTGGACTGCAGCATCTGTATCGAGGGTCCGAAGATGGTAGATGTTTCCCGTCATCCTAATATTGAGATAATATCGTATGCGGATCTTCTTAGTGTGGAGGGTTTTGTGGGTAATTTTAGGGTGAGGGTTCGGAAGAATCCAAGGTACATCATTGCGGATAACTGCACTGGCTGTGGCGAGTGTCGGGATGTCTGCCCCATTGAGTACCCCAATGACTGGGACATGAACATGGGGGTGAGGAAGGCCATCTCGATCCCGTTTGAGCAGACGGTTCCCCTCATATACACCATCAATAAGGATTATTGCATTGAGTGTTACAAGTGTGTGGATGCCTGTGGCGCCCGTCAAGCCATCAACTTTGATCAAAAGCCGGAGGAGCTCCAACTCGAAGTGGGGGCCATCATCGTTGCCACAGGCTTCGACATTTACACGCCCTACGACAACAGCCTGTATGGGTATGGCCGATATGACAATGTGATTACGGCTTTGGAGCTGGAGAGGCTTGTTTTAGCGGCTGGACCCACAGGTGGCAAGGTGATGCGCGCCTCCGATGGTGAGAAGCCCCACGCTGTGGCCTTCATTCAATGTGTGGGGTCGAGAGACATCAACAAGTATGAGTATTGTTCTGGTTTCTGCTGCATGTATGCCTTGAAAAACTCAATTCTGCTCAAGGAGAAATACCATGAGGATATGGAGATCTACATCATCTATATAGACATGCGCACCCACTTCAAGGGCTACGAGGAGTTCTATCGGAGGTCCCGAGACATGGGCATCAGCTTCATCCGAGGGAGAGCCTCCCAGATCATCGAGGACCCGGGGACCAAGAACCTCATCATACGAGTCGAGGACATGACCCTCGGAGAGCCCATTGAAATCGAGGCGGAGCTCGTGATTCTATGCACGGCCGCCATACCCAGCAAGGGCTCCGAGGAAGTGGCGAGAATCCTCAACGTCACAAGAGGCGCTGACGGATTCTTCATGGAGAGCCACCCAAAGCTTAAGCCCATCGATACCGCCGTTGATGGAATCTTTCTGGCCGGCGCATGCCAAGGCCCCAAGGACATACCTTACAGCGTGGCCCAAGGAAGTGGGGCCGCCGCACGCGCCGCCACCATCCTCTCTAAGCCAACGTGGAAGATCGAGCCCATCATAGCGGTGGTGGACGCCGAAAAGTGCCGAAACACCAAGGTGAAGTGCGGTATCTGCGCGGAGAGGTGCCCCTACGGGGCCATAAAAGCGCCCGAGGGACAGCCAGCTCAGGTCACGACTGCCATGTGTCACGGCTGCGGCACCTGCGCGGCTGAATGCCCCTCTGACGCCATTACTCAAATGCACTTCACCGATGCCCAAATCTTCGCCCAGATTCGAGCCGCCTTGGAAAAGAACCCTGAGGGCAAGATACTCGCCTTCCTCTGCAACTGGTGCAGTTATGCGGGTGCTGACCTTGCTGGCACAAGCCGCTTTGAGTATCCGCCCACCATACGAGCCATACGGGTGATGTGCTCGGGCAGGGTGGACCGAGACTTCGTGTTGGAGGCGTTTCGGCTGGGCGCTGGCATGGTGTTGGTGGCCGCTTGTCACCTACCCTACGACTGCCACTATATTTCGGGCAACTGGAAGATGAAGGCGAGGATGGAAGCCTTGGCAAAGATCTTCGAAAAGCTAGGTCTCAGCCCCGAACGGTTCCGAGTCGACTACATATCCGCGGCAGAGGGGGTCAAATTCGCAGCGCTCGTTAAGGAAATGACTGAGCAGATGAAAACGCTAGGCAAGGAAAGAATTAAGGCAGAAAACGAGAAACTAAAACCATTCCTCGAGAGGATGCTCGAGAGGAAAAAAGAGTA
>LIHJ01000087.1 GCA_001399805.1 Candidatus Bathyarchaeota archaeon BA1 | reverse complement strand
GAACCCCGGATCTCCGGCTTTCCTCGCCATAGAGGGCCGACGCGCTATCCGGGCTGCGCTTCCCGGACGAAGTCAACGGCTTCGTTTCACGGGCCCTACGGGCCCGAACCGTGATAGTCATGGAATTCCCTAAATATAATTCTTTCATTCAACCTATCTCTTCAAGGGCAGGCAATCTGTTTTGAAATTTTCCTTTGCCCATTTCTCCGGCCAGGTCCACCACTTTTTCCGCCTTGTTGATGAGGACTTTATTCCCTGCTGGAGATAATTTGTGTTTCATGTGTAGGCCTCGCCGCCTAGTTCATACTCCATGAGGAGTATGCGGACTTGTGTTGCTAATCCCCCACAGAGACTTATTTGAGTGTTGTATGAAAAGAATAGGATGGTTGCATCTTGGAGTAGTTCTGGCAGAATTTAGTGCTTGTGTTTTTGTGGGTTTATGCCTTCGATGGATGGTGGAGATACACGCAAAATCCATCATCACAAAACACAACCAGCCTGTCCTGCTGAAAGACTTAGCGCACGCTATAAAGCGTTAATCGCTGTCGACGATTCAATTGATATCTGTCGCCACAATTTAACAGCGCTTTGATGCTCCCTTAAGGCTAGGTTGGGTTCGTTCACCAACCTTGGAAGTCATTCAACGTATATAGCGGGGCGATATGGACACGCTAATCCAGCTCTCCTCTTTGGGTCATAGCACCTCGGGTCCTCTTCAAGATAAGTGGAGACCTTTGCGTGGAATTCCCGTTCAAAGAAGCTTTCAGCCTCCCTCAGCACTCGGCTCTCATCCACGGATCCAATCTGCAGTCGCCTACGTTTCTTATCCTCAGCCATCCTGTTGACCTCTTCGATTATCCGATGAGCAAATCTCGAAACCCTTTCTGCCATCCTTTTCAGGTCAGGATCCGTCATCAATTCCTTCATTAGATCGGCCAGCGTGATTCTGGTGGAAATGGATTTTTCCAACGATTTTAAGTAGGCCTTCCATTTCCATGGCGCTGCAACGTAGTAGCAGATTTTTTGCGGAGCGATCCTGGTCGCCTTAATGATGTTGAGTGTGTCTCCCTGCATGTTTTTGATCAACTCCTCATTTTCTTCCGCCTTAACGTCAACCCTTGTCTTGTCATATGTTGGCCATGAAGCTAGAGAGATAAAGCCCTTCCTCCCCATTTTCTCCCAGACTTCCTCACAAATGTGAGGGGTTATTGGGGCAAGCATCCTAACCTGAGCATCCAAAATCTCATTGAAAACCTTGGCGATTGCCCCCCTCCTTTCTTGGGTCTCTTTCTCACCAGCGATCCGCCGTAGATACCACTGGAAATCTTGATCCAGCATGTATAGGGCACTATGAACAGCCTTTCTAACCATCAACTTATCCATGGCTTCGGTTGCCATCCTTATGTGCTCTTGTAAGCGGCTGAGCATCCACCTATCTATTGACGTGAACGGACTGTCTATGATGTCCTTCGCAATTTGCGTGGCTTCGATGGCAAATCGATAGAAGCGTTCCAAGCGTTCGTGCATAGACCTTGCCCTTGCTAATGAGGAGCTAAAATCGGCATCCTGCAACAACTCGGCGGTAGATAGCACCGCGATCCTTAATGGGTCTGCTCCAAACATTTGGATTGCCTCTCGGAGGGGTACGATATTGCCAAGGGACTTGCTCATTATTTGGCCTTCCATCAGCACGCTCCCATTCACAACGATCTGGCGGGGCCATAACTTCTCTGGAAAGATGGCTGTGTGATTGAAGATCATAAAGGTGAGGTGATTGGGTACTAGGTCTCGACCAGAGTGGCGGCTATCCAGGGGGTAAAAGCACGAGAACTCATTGCGCATCTGCTCTAGGACATTTGGTTTTAAGTCTGCCTCCTTTGCAACTTGATTTAGTTCCCCAACACCGAGGAAGAGATGATCAAAGACAGCGTCAGTTAATTGATTGGGTTGAATTCCGTATTCTTTGATGTGCTTCACGATGGTGTAATACGCCATGTATATGACGGAGTCGGAGAGCGACTCTATAATCCATTTGGGGTCCCATGGCAGTTTGGTTCCAAGCCCAGCTCTTCTAGCGCAGGCCTTCTCATGAAGCCAATCGATAACATGCCTGAACTCTTGCCGGAGTTCTCCCGGCAAGATTTCCATTTGATCTAGGCATTGGTGCGCTGAGACTTTCCACTCAGGTTTCCCATAGTTGATGAACCATTGATCCTCAAAGATCTTTACGATGCACTCGGCTCCACATCGACAAACCACTGGCCTATTGATGAGCTCATACATGGTTTCGGCTTTTCCCGACGTGACCAGGTCCCTTTTGACCATCTCCTTTGCCTCAGCCACGGATAGACCCGCGTATATGCCTGTGTTTTCCCTCATTTTTCCGCTATGGAACTCATGTCTGTAGACCTCCCCTGTCGCCTCCTCAAGTTTGGGATCCAGCTGGCTTTCTATGCCCATCTGCTTTACCACATCTGCCGCAGGAATTTCAGAGTAATTGGGAACGGTGATGATGGAAATAGGTTTGACAGAGCCGATGGCCTCCGATGTTATCCCATACTCCTTTAGCCGAAACGCTTCTTTTCTCAGGCTTTCTAGGGCAACGTAATCGTATGGGGCGTGTCCAGGAACCGACATCACGACTCCAGTTGCGTTCTTTGGGTCCACGAAATCGGCTGGGAGGATGAGCATCCCCTCATTCGTTGCCGGGTTTCTAGCCTCCTTTCCTATCAGTTCTTTTCCCAAAAAGGTATCCGTTACGTCAACCTTGCGACTTAGATACTGTAATTTTTCAACGCTTTCCTTGCTGATGATCCATTGTTCATTGTTCACCCTTGCTCTCACATACGCTGCCTTGGGGTTTAGCCACATGTTCGTTACGCCGAATACTGTTTCGGGTCGTAGGGTTGCGGCGGGCAAAAAACACTCGCCATACCCAAATTTAATGATGGAGAACTCCTCAATCTCGGGCTCCACGTCTCCAACAGTGTCATGTTGACCCACGGGGTTTCCACAGCTTGGGCACCATCCCACCGGGTGGCTCCCCTGCGATATGAAGCCGGCTTCCTGCAGTTTTCGGAACTGCCACTCAATGAATCGGTTATATTGGGGGTCGATTGTGGTGAATTCGCGCCTCCAGTCAATGGAGTAGCCCATGTCTCTCATGCCCGTCTTTATCTCCTCATGAAAGTATCGGGCGATGTTAATGGGCTCAGTAAACACCTTTAGCGTTTCTTTGGGCACGTGGTATATCCGCAAAAAGGTGTCGATCAGGTCTTCGTCCCCGGTGATTAGATGCTTTGACATTGCGAGGACTGGTGTTCCCGTATAGTGGAACGCCATTGGAAAGAGCACGTTGTATCCACGCATTCGCATGTAGCGGGCGTGAACGTCCGCCAGCGTGTATGTTCTGCCGTGTCCGATGTGTTGTGGCGAGTTGGGGTACGGGTAAGCCACGGTAATGAAATACTTGGGTTTGATGGGGTCTGGATTCACCTCAAAGATTCTGGCCTTTTCCCAAGCTGTCTGCCACTTTCCTTCAATTCGCCTCAAAAGTTTCATAAAAACCTCTGGATTACCTGGGGTGCTATTAAAGGTTTTGTCAGCTAAAGAGGAAACGATCCCTCATTTTCAGCACCGCCAAATAATGGCCAGTAACACCTATTTAAAGTTATTCCTCAACCTTTAACTGCCTTCTTATGATTTCTTCGGCTTTAAGCAAAGCCTCTGGCACCTTATCAATTAGGGTTCCGCCTCCCTGTGCGAAGTCGGGTCTGCCACTGCCACCGCCTCCAAGTACTGAAGCCGCTTCCCTTGCTATTTCCCGCGCGTTTATGCCAGCATCTATTGCGCCTGGTCCAGCCGCTACAACAATTCTGGAATTGTCTTCGATAACGCTTCCAAGCACGGTGACTGAATTTGGTTCTGAGTGAGCTATCCAACCACTTATATCGATTAAGCTACGAACGTCTATTGCTCCCTCAACGGGCTGAATTACGACTTTCACTTCATGAATTGGTTTGCTCCCAGCTAAGTACTCTTTAGCTTTTGCTTCGCTCTCCCTCTTTCTAAGCCGTTCTACTTCACGTCGCGCTTCTTTCCACTCTGTAACCATTCGTTCTGTGGTTTTCTCAACCTTTTCAATGGGAGCGTTAAGCACCCCCGAGACCTTCCAAAGTAGGCTTTCGTTTTCCTGCACCGCCCTTAAGGCTGGGAGCCCGGCGCTAAACAAGATTCGTTCCACACCGTCCTGAATCCTCTCGGTGTGAACAATCTTGATGAATCCAATCTCTCCTGTGTTTTTTAGATGGGTTCCCCCACAGGCTTCCACATCCCAGTCCCCGATTTTCACGACACGGATCTCCCTGCCGGGCACAACACCGCCCTGATACAGTCGGAAGCCATACTGTTTCTCCGCCTGCTCTCGGGGCAACCAAGAGGTTCCAACTGGAATGTTTTGCATCACTGCCTGGTTTGCCAGCCTCTCAATCTCATGTATCTCCTCCAGTGTTAATCGTTGAAAGTGGGAAATGTCAATTCTGGACTTATCAAAGCCCTTTTGAGCCCCTGCCTGCCAAACGTGCTCTCCGAGCACGCGCCTTGCCGCACCCATAAGAACGTGGGTTGAGGTGTGATGCTTCATGAGGCTGCTTCTCCAATCCCAGTCAATGAAACCGAACACCTTGTCCCCTTCCCTGGGAGTAGGCCCTTTCACCACATGAGCAATAACGTTTCCAGTTTTCTGAACATCGGCAACCTCGGATCGTGTTCCATCAAACCTTAGGTAGCCGCGGTCTGCTGGTTGACCACCTCCCTCGGGATAGAACGCTGTTTTTTCTAGGACCACGAATTGATCGTCTAAAACTCGCAGAACCCGTGCTTCAAACTCCGTAAGATATGGGTTTTCATAGTAGAGCATCCGTGTTTCAGCAAGGTCTGAAACCATGGCTTCTAATCCTTTAGGGGTCTCCACTTCTTTTGGTGGGGGTGCTTGAACGTGCTTTTTGGCAACCATCATATAGAAGTTCTCAGGTATGCTTACCTGAACACTCTCCTTCTCAGCTGTTTCCTTAACCACCTCTGGTGAAAGACCGTGGGAGTCGTAAAGCTCCACCAGCGTTTCTGTTGGAATTTGAGAGATAGCTTTTGCCTTTAACCCTTGAGTGATTCTTTTAACAAGGGAGCCCCCCCTTTTGAGGGTCTCCTTAAACTTGTTTCGTTCCACCGAAAGGATCTCTATTATCTCATCATGCATTTCCTTTAAATGCGGAAAATCCTGAGACCAAAAGGTGATCTGCAGGTCAATAATGTCCAACAGTTTTTCTTCAATGGCAAGTGCTCTGAGTAACCGATATGTTCGGCGAATCATTAATCTAGTCAGGTAGCCCTCGCGCACGTTTGAGGGAACCACACCCTCGGCGAGCATGAAGACCAAGCACTTGGTGTGGTCTGCGACGGCGAAGGCATTTTCAATTGGAGTTAACATCCTGTTGAGCGCATCCACGCTCATGCCCACTTGCTCAGCGATCCTTCTCCGAGCATCCCTAGTATCGGCTGTTTTCTCTAAGCTCATTAGACTGGAGAGCTCCACGGTCCTCGCCAATAACTCATTGTTAATTCCGCTCATGCCCGCCATCCTCAGGATACCATCGAGAACAGGCCCATACACCGCATGGAAGCAACTCACCGACCCTTGCGACAACCAAGTGTATCGCTCGATTCCATATCCCGTGTCAACGGTTCGTATGGGCAGTTCGATGAACTCCTCGCCGACCACCTTAAACTTCATAAACACCAGCGTTGCGACCTCTAATCCCCGTATGATACTCTCAACATCTGGTCCCGCGTTTCCACCACCGGACCACACACCCTCCTTGTAAATGACTTCCTCAGATGGTGCCCCCAGCTCCTTCGTGAGGAACTCATGGTGGTAACGTACGGTTTCGTCCTTCCAATAAACCTCCTTATCTGGATAGTTGAAGGCGTGATGGCCCCCCATCTCAAAGATTGTTAGGTGACGACCAAATGTTGGTCCAACATTGTCCATGTCCACAAATCGGATGCAGGGCTGGCTTATAACAAGTGGATTCGCCGGCGGTGGAATTATTCCATTCGTAACATAGGGTTGAAAGTCGACAATGCTGGCTGAGGTAAAGTAGAGGTCGTCTCTCCATCTAGCCACTACCGGATACGGTTTGATTCTCTCATGCCCACATCTCTCAAAAAAGGAGAGGAATGCCTCTCGCATCTCCCGTAAAGAATAACGTCTCCGCGTTGGGGGTTGGTTGATAAAAGTGTAGGGGGCACAGCCCTCTGGGGTCGCTTCCCCGCAGGTCTTCTGTCCTATATTTTGCGTCCAGAAATACTCGTTGCAGACTGGACAGAGCCTTCGAACGTATCCATACTCGTCAAAGAAGGGAACACGATACTCACTTTCTGGGAAACGCCTCAACCCTCATCCTCCGGTAGAATGATACTCGATAACTTCCCAAATTAAAAGTTTAAGGAGAAATTTAAAGTGTTGCGCGTTAGAGTCTCCCGTATTTTTCCATGACTTCCCTCACTCGTTCTAAAGGTATCCCTATGCGGGTATTACCGTCCCTCCCGACCATGGTTTCTGCCTTAAACAGAGCATTGACTACAGCCTCCTCGGTCGCTTCAACTGTTGCCCTGAACACAGGATTCAGACATTGACATTCGTCCAGTCTCGGCCCTTCCACGCTCTTTCTGCCCGTGGAGAACGCTATCACGTAGTCGCCGCTGGTACATCCGCCATAGGAGCCCGTCCTAGCCAAGCCCAGAACCGCCCTCCGCGCGACCCTCCACAACTGGCGCGAGGTCAAGTCCAAGTCCGTGGCCACATAAACCATAATGGAGTTGGAGCCCGGCGTGCTCGTTGCCTTTATATCGGAAAGCTCCTTTCCTACGGGGGCGCCGTCTATCATGAGGTCTTCCCTCCGGCCGAGGTTGAGCTGAACAAGCACTCCAAGCGTGAAGAAGTCAGCCACCCTCGACGCCGTCCCGATTCCACCCTTGAATCCATAGCCCGACATGGGGGTCCCTCCGCCCACATTTCCCTCCTCCACAGGACCACTACCGTTTGGTCCGAGCGCCTTTTCCAAGGCCTCGAAGACATGTTGCTTCCTCACATGCCTTCCATAGGAATCGTTTAGGAAGCCTCCGTTGGTCTCCCCGACGATTGGGTTTATGGAGGGTGCACGCACCCCCATCGCCTCGTGCATGTAGTCGATCAAGGCGTTAGCCACCATCCAGACGTTGAGGGTGTCGGTGGAGAGGATTGGAGTCTCGATGGTGCCGAGGTGTCTCACCTGCTCGAGGCCCACGGACTTGCCGTAAGCGTTGTAGACGTGAACTGCTGCCGTCACCTTCTCCTCGTATAGGTTGCCCCTGTGCGGAACAATTGCCGTCACTACTGTCCTTATGGGGCCTTCTCCAACTACGAGGGGTCCCTCACCCCTGATTATGGTTGAGTGCCCCACACCAACTCCCTCCACATCTGTTATGGCGTTGAACCTGCCTGTTTCCATCTCCCCTATCTTGATGCCTAATTCGCGTGCCCTAAGTCGCCTGGGCATTTTCTTCACCCTTTTCATCTTCCAGAAGCCTTCAACCTTTTAATTGCTTTTCTAAGCTCGTTGATGTCGGGCTTTATTGCGATTGGCTTCTCAACGAATTTCGAGAAGAAGTCTTGTGTTTTCAAGCCGCTGCCCGTTAGCAGGCAGACTATGGTTTCATCCCTACACATCTGCCCTTCCTCAACCATTTTCATTATGCCAGCGACAGAGGCTGCAGCAGAGGGTTCCACAAAAACCCCCTCTTTTTTAGCTAGCAGTTTCCCGGCCTCAATGATTTGGTTGTCGGAAACGGTTTCTGCAAGCCCTCTTGTTTTTTCGAGGGCCTTCAAGGCAAGCTTTCCTTTGAATGGAGACCCTATCATCAGTCCTTCCGCCACCGTTTCTGGTTTATCAATCGGCGTAACTTCTTTCATTTTGCCTTTATGAGCCTTGGCGATGGGGGCGCAACCTTCGGGTTGTATGCAAACGAGTGAGGGAATCTTGTGTATCCAGCCGATTTTATAAAGTTCCTCCAGACCCTTCCAGCAACCAACCAGATTGCCAGCTGTTCCAACAGGAATAACAATCTTATCAGGGGGGTTCCAGTTGAGCTGTTCACAGATTTCGTAAGCAATGGTTTTTAGCCCCTCTGAAGCAAAGGGATTTGTTTGAAAACCACAATAATACCAACCATGATTTTCATAAGCCTTTTTCGCGATTTCATAGGTATCCCTCCTTGTTCCCTCTACAGCAAACACGGTGGCACCATTAGCAATGATCTGGATCAGCTTGCTGGTGCTGGCGTAGGATGGAACAAAGACGAAGCAGCGAAGCTGAGCCCTTGCGGCATAGCATGATATGGAGGAAGCGGCATTTCCCGAAGAGTCTATTGTAACTTCTTTTGCCCCTAACCCCTTAGCCTTTGAGATCAACACCGATGAGCCCCTATCCTTGAAGGAGCCTGTGGGGCACAAAAACTCGAATTTCAAATAGAGGTTCTTAAACCCGACGAGGCGCTCTAAAGAAGTTGCTCTAGAGAGAGGCGTGAAACCCTCCCAAAGCGTAACCGCATCATGCACATTAATGGGTAAGAACTCTGAGTAACGCCACATGCTGTATGTTTTTCTTGCCTCCAATTTCGGTTTGCTGACCTCTACTTCAAGAGCCTCATAATCATATTTGACGTCTAGTAGGCCGCTACAGTAGGGGCATGTGTAGACGACCTCATTCAGGCTAAACGTCTTTTTGCACTCTAAACACTCCATATGGGTTGCGAACAAGTGCAATCCTCCTCCAAATTACCACCTTGCCACTCTCTAATGACTTTCTTCACATTAATTAAAAGGCGAGGAGACGATTCCCGAGGATATTCTAAAAGACACGAAGGTTTCAAACCAAACCATTGAAATGAATGGGGAAGACCATTATAAGGTGTGGCTACGTCATCTAAACAGGGCCCCAAGGCCCTCCAATGCTCTCTCTTCCTCCTCCCTCTCCTCCTCTTCTTCCCTCTTCTTCTTTTCCTCCGCTGGCTTGGCTTCAGGGGGTGCCGGAGCCACAGTCGGGGCTAGTGTCACAGGCATGAAGGCTGGTGAGGCCTTAATGGCCTCATCAATATTAACCTCGGCAAGGGAGGCCACGAGGGCCTTCACCCTAATGAGGTCCGGGTTGACACCCGCGGCGTCAAGCACGTGAATCAGATTTTCCTCACTGATGGGCTTGCCAGCCCTGTGAAGGAGCAATGCAGCATATATGTATTCCATCCCTTTCCCTCCATGTCTTCTAACATTCTGGCTCTTCAACTTTCCCGAATCAGATTTTAGAGTAGAGCTCTTTCATTGAACTTAGCTAATCTCATACTTAAAGGTGTCGAGGCATAAATTTAAGTGGTGTACAACTCCCCTCTTTTTTGTTTTCGCGTCGTCTCACCGTTTCAAGTTGCGACGTACAACCCTTCTGAGTTTAGAATCGCTGTTAGGCAACTTTCCTGACATCCACTTCATTTTGTATCCTCATCTGGTGCATATCCATCTATGGCTTGTTTATACGGATGTCTAAAGGTCAGGACACGCGCTACTGTAGGTTTTCTAGGAAGAGGAACGTCTGCCCATACGATCCGTAGGAGCGCACGGTCATGTTCTGCATAGCCTGCAGAGCCATGAGGCTCGCGAGCCAGCAGGGCCTCATGATCAAACAGAACAAGGCGATCATCGCCCTGCTGAACCAGATCAGAGACCTGCTACAGGAAGGTTAAGGTTGATAGGATTAGGCTCGGGTCCGTGAACCCTAAACCTCTTGTCAACCCTTAACAATCCTTTGACACATCTCATGCGCCAAACAAAACGTTAAAGTTGGGATGGCGTACAAAAGGAAAAGTGATGAGTTTTGTTGTTGAATCACAAAAACTAAGTTGCATATGTTTTCACC
Source organism: Candidatus Bathyarchaeota archaeon BA1 (assembly GCA_001399805.1). The sequence goes on along the minus strand of LIHJ01000087.1, from coordinate 31,935 downwards.
TCAATTTATCGCTATAGAAAGCATAAAACAAGTAGCCCATGCTCCCTTATCCAATACATCCACTACGTTCATAGGTTCTGCGAGTGGTTAGGCCAAGGTCCCGACCAAATATTGGCTAAATGTATGGATCCAGACAGCTCCTCAAACCTTAAAAACGTAAGCCTCCTAAACCAAACGTTAGACGACCACCTGGGAGAGCTTCAAGCTGATGGCCTTTCCCCAAAAGTGGTCGGCGGTGGGCCAACGCTGTTCGAGCGCTCTTGTGCGTTAATGGAGTGGAACTATCTAGGGCCTTCGGCGTTTAGTTCTAACCCTCGGCAAGGTAATGAACCTCACGGAAACAAAAGAAATATAGACTGTGAGAATGCAACGTGAAAAATAAGAAAGCGAAAAGGATGAATGCTCAAGCTGGCGAGCTGAAGCTTTCGTAGCAGGCTACTGGGATGCGGATGGCTCCATAGCACCCACCTTTACCCCTGGCTTGTACGGTAAAATTATATGGTTGCGAAAGAATGATCCTAGAGTTTCTAGCCTCACACATGGAAAGAAACAGGAAGATCAAACCCTCCATATATGGACCCTTCCGTACCAGCGCCATACAAGTTGGTCCTAACGAATACAAAATTATAGAAGTGGACAAGTATGAACTAGCCGTTCTGAAAAAGGACCAACCGAAATTCAAACGCCACCTAGCCATATACCTAAGACACCCTAAGAAAATGTTCACTGCGTTAAAAATCCCAAATCACTCATCCTTAAGCAAGTTAGGGTAGCCGCATAATCTACTTAAACTTAACATTTGTGCATGGGCCCTTCGTATAAGGTCCGCTATGGTGTCGTGGGTGATGATGCTTGCGTTAAGAGCCATCGTATACGCCTCTTGGTGGGCGATTTGAAGGAGAGTGTTGATGTTTTCTGGTAGTGGGTATGCGGCGTTCAGGGATAGGTTAAATGCGATGGCTTGGGCCTCTCCAATGCCTTTTTTAACCCCCTCGAGGTCCAGTTGCAGCTGTTCCCCGGCGATGATCAGCCCCTCATCGTAAACCGCCTTCATGGTGAGGCCGGCCTCCACTGGTTTTATGCCGAGCTTTGATAACACGCCGGCAAGCCTAGCCGTTATGACCTCTCCCTTTTTTGCAACTAAAGTGTCACGATTTATCCACACGCTTCCAGCCTCGATTCTGGTGGGCAGGCCTACGGCGCTGAATTGGCTGATGATGGGGCCTGGGGGCAGCCCCGTGTTTCCGGCTGGGATGATCACGTCGTGAACCGCTATGTCTCCAGCCTTTGCGGTTGTTTTCACCTTGCTTTTTTCGAGAAGGGATGCGAGTTTGAAGGGGTTAATGTTGGCGAAGAGGAAAATGTTTGAACCACTTAGGTAATTTCCAAAATCTTCAAGTTTGAGTTTGTTTTTACATTCAGTAATTGCCCTTTTCATCAGGGTATTTTTAATAACGCGGAGATGTGCGCTTTTCTCCAGTTTTCTCCTTAGTTCTTGAAGCTGAGGCGCACGAACCTTTTGTAAGCCAGCGACCCCAATAACCCTGTGTTGTTGCAGGAGGTCTTTTATTTCCTCAACCTCCTCAGCCTTTCCCAGCGCAGTTGACACATTCCTTCCCCTAGGTCCTTATTTTAACTGTTGGACCCATGGTTGTTTTTAGGCAGACCGACCCAATGTTTTTGACCCCCCTCTTAAGTTTTCCCTCAAGCCTCCTTATTATCGCCTGCACGTTTTCAGCGATTTGTTCATCCGGCATGTTCTCAGTTCCAGCCCGACATTGAAGAGTGGGCTGACCCCGTAGCCGGACCAACACCATTCTTCGGTGTTTTTCAATTTGCTCCGCTATGTTGGCTGTTGGGGGAACAGGGGTCGGCATCCTCCCCTTTGGCCCCAGGGTTGTGCCCAAAACCCTCCCCACAAGGGGCATCATGGGGGCCTCCGCAATGAAGAAGTCGTAGTTTTTCGCCAATTCCCTTTGTTTCTTCTTATCGCCGGTTAAGGCTTCAAGTTCACCTCTTTCAATGACCAAATCCGCGCCCGCCTCCTTGGCTCTTAGGGCCAGTTCGCCGGAGGCAATCACGCATATTTTGTTTCCCTTGCCCATGAGATATGGCAGATCGATGAGTTCTTGGATTTTGCTTTCAGGCTTCTTGAGGTCGATGTCCTGGAGGTTGATCATGAGGTCTATGGATTGCGTGAAGTTTCTCCTTTCAGACTTACTCTTCGCTTCCTTGATCGCCTCAAGGATACTTTTCGTGTCTAACGGCATCTTGGAGCCTCGAGCCAGAGACATATAAGGGACGGTTATAAAAAGATTGTTACTCCACCTTTTCAAATAGTGTGTCGTATTTTCCTTCGTCGATCTCTTTTTGAGCCTCTCTGGGGTCCTTTTCTTCCACGGTTACCCCCATGCTGATACAGCTTCCTAAAACCTCCTTTACTGCCGACTTCAGGTCTCTCGCTAAAAGCTCAGCCCGCTTGATTTTGGCGATCTTCACGATTTGTGCTATGGATAGGTTTCCTATTTTTTGGGTTTTCGGGGTCCCTGATCCCTTTTCGACCCCCAACTCGCTGACAATCAAGGCGGAGGCGGTAGGTATACCCACGCTTACCTCAAAATCCTTTGTCTCCACATCCACGAGGATTTTGACTGGCACCTTCATGCCGGCATAGTGCTTTGTGATCTCGTTGATCTTGTTCACTATGGCAAGGACGTTGACGCCTAGTGGTCCCAGAGCAGGTCCCAACGGAGGTCCCGCGGTGGCTTGCCCACCGCTCACGAGCGCCTCAACCACCTTCCTCTCGCTCACCCATCTTTCCCTCATTTTGGTTTCGTAATTAATGTTAAGGAAAATTGAAATGATGATTATTAAGGGATTAATTTTAACAGTAGGGTGATCAGTGAGATTATTATGGTTATTACCACAAACCAGAGCCTTACCTCGCTTCTTAAGTCGTCTATGCGCTTGTTTAAGCTTTTACCTAGGTCGTCGATCCTTGTGTTTGTCATGGTAAAGCCTTCTGTTATGCGATGGTTCAAGTTATCAATACGCTTACTAAGCTCCTCCAGCCTCCCCTCAACCTTCGCTAGCCTTTCCTCAACACTTTCTGGCATTTTTAACCACCTAACTCGTAAGGAATAACCATTTACCTTATCGCCCTCATTTATTTAGTTTTATAGCTTATTTTTTAGCTTTCTCGACTAACTTCACATAATCGGCGTGTACGGTGATGGGCAGGGTGAAGGTTGCCTCCAACAGCTCTAGGGTTACCTCCTCCTTTGTTCTGTCTACCCTCGTGATCTTCGCCCTCATCCCTTTGAATGGGCCTCCCACGATCTCCACAAGGTCTTCGACATCCAGCTCCTCGATCACGGGCTTTATAACGATGTACCTCTCCACTTCCGAGAAACTCACGATTCCTGGAACCCGGGACCTCACGTGCTTTATTCCTGATATGGCCTCTTCAACGAAGTGTGGTCCACCTGCCTCGATGAACACGTAGCCCTTCAGCATTTCCGGAACAAGAATGGCCTTGATGGGCAACTGGTGGGTTTCAACCCTGGCCGCGATGAGTTCCGCCACGTTCTTCTCTTGCCCCGCCGTAGTTCGCACGGCAAAGATCGCTGTGGGAATTCTCTCTTCCTTCTCTTTCACGGTTGTGCTCTCCTACTATGCAAACCCTTGGATTACGCCAGATATGAGCTTGATGATAAACCCAACCACCCCAACCACGAGAATACCGAGTAGGCAAATCCTCACGGAAAGCCAGAGCTCCCCCTACCCGGCTTTTTCGCAAGCTTCAACAATCTTGAACACGATTGAAGAAATGATCTCAATCCCAAGGTTTCTCAACACTTCAAACAATTAGTTCTCCTATAAATTTCTATTTATATACATCGCTTTTCGGCTTTAGTATCTCACTTCCTTGTAATTCTGTAGGTGACCTAAAGTCTTTTATGAAAAGACCTAATGTTTTCACGTTGATAATAGATAACCCTGATAAATGGGCCATGTTGATGACCTACTTTAGAACTATTTCGGTGATGTTCCAAAGTTTCCAAGCTTTTGGACTAATCATTAATAGAGCTTAAGAGAATTAAGAAAGGCGATGAATATCCACAAGGCATTAAGCTTACAATTGACCCAGACTCGGTTCTTAAACTTGCAGGCTAAGTTATGTAAGAAATATATGCGTATTAGTTAATGATAGATTATGAAGCTGAGGGTGGCTGTTAACGCTTCTCCTTTGATATTTCTAGCCAAGGCTGGTAGGCTGGAAATCCTTAGAGACCTGTTTCAAGTTGTTTATACAACCGCTGGTGTGATGGATGAGGTTGAGAGGCCCTTAAGGCTTGGGATAACGTTCCCCGAAATACCTCTGATTAAGGTCTCAGAGTGGATAAAAGTCGTTAAATTAACCCGTGATGAGGTTAGGGAAGCGGTCCAACTTTCAAATAGGATTCGGATCGATGTAGGTGAAGCTGAGGTTGCGAAGCTCTATGAAAGAGGGGGATATAGTTTAGTCATAGTTGCTGATGTGGTTGCTGAAAGAAAGATGAGGGGGCTAGGGGTGAACGCTAAGGACCTTGTGGAAGTCATTTATGTTGCGGCACAAAGGGGATTAGTAGAATTAAAAAGCTTTGCGAGGGATATATGGGAAGCCGGATACAGAACTAAGAGGGTTAAGAAGATCCTCGGGCTTTAACCTTTTGATAGGCCTCCTCAGCTATCTTAAGGGCGCTTTTCATCCCGTGCTTTTCCATCAGCTCGCTAACCCTCCTAATGCCGTCAACCCTGTCCTCCTCGGTTAACACTATGGGAAGCTCGTTCTTCCTCACGTACTCTATAAGCTCGTAAAGGGTGATGCCTGCATCACTAGCAACCCTCTCAAAGGTAATGTCGTCTAAGTAATATCTCTGCAACGTAACCAGCACACTCATCTCATCTAACATTAAGACGCACCCACCAACAAAAATGATATACGATAGGCATATAAATAGATGATTCAAGCATAGCACTCGCGCTATCACGCTCGGCTCTCACATCCTTACGACTTCTTCCGTGGAAACTCGCAGTCTTCTGTTGCAAACGCGGGAGAGGCTTATTAGAATTTAAGTTGATGACGTGACGCTCAGTGATGAGGCTAAAAGGTTTACTCGTTGTCGTGCCTAGGATGGAGAAAGATAATAAAAGCGTATAATGACCAGTATTCTCTTCTATGGCTATGACACAAGCATAACTTCCTTTCAGCGCGCTTATAGGTATTTGTTATCTTCGCCCTCATTCCTTTGAATAAACCCAGGCTTTTCCGCTTCCTTCATGTTTTGCTCTCCTAAAGCGCAAATCCTTGTATAACTCCGGATATAAGTTTGATGATGAACCCCACGGCTCCAATCGCGGTGATGCCAAGTAGGCAGATCTTTATGGAGAGCCAGAGCTCCTCTCTACCCGGCTTTTTGGACAGCCTCAACAACCTGGCACAGGATTGAAGGAAGGATCTCAGTCCCAAGCCTATTACACCATGATTAAATTTATGCCGTTTCATGCAATCTATTAAAGTTGTCGGTATTTGGATATACCGTTTGTGATTGGGAACGCAGAGGTTGAAGGAATGGATATGGGTTTTAAGTTGGGGGGTTAAGGGCCTCCTTTACCTTCTCCTCAACCTCTGGATCCAGCTTCTTATCTATGTATAGCATCGCATGTAGCGCGGAAGCCAGCTCATTCAAGACATTCACCAACTTCCTATACGACCCTGAGTCCTCCATCCCGCACTTCCTAGCCTCAGAAACTAAGTTTCTAAGCTCCTTATAGATCTCAGCAGCCTCCACAGCAACCTTAGTCATGCAAATCACTACTCTTCAATTGCGTTGGCTCAGCTTTAAGTTTTCGCTTAATCCTGATTAAGGAGGTATTATGCATTAAGCGCTAAAGTTAACTTTTAGCTATAATTTTAGGATTTGTTTTTCCTCTTTTAGTACGATTTCCAGGTCTTTGGCACGGTTACTCTTCATTGGGGACGAGATAAAACCATACTTCATGTCCATTTTTTGTTCAACAATCTGACCGTTTTAGACCCTCTCTACTGGGACACCAACCTCATCAAATGTTACAACCAACCTACCCTTATCCACACCGCTTATTCCCTTCCAATCAAGGATCGCCGACTCCACTTTTTCCACGGTTCTCTCAACGCATTGCCTTATCATTTCAGCATCCACCTGTGGGATAGAATACTTAGGAACTATGTGCCCAAAGGCTGTTGGAGAGCTTAACGCGATTTTCGTAAACCTCTCATTATAGTGTGGACCACCCATGCCCAACACCGCCCGATACCTTGATTGCTTGGAAATGGCCGCCATCGCAGCGTGAGCCACAGCCTCGGCCGCTTTCAAATCCTTCCATTGCTTTAAAGAACTGCCGAGCTCTACAAACATAGTGGGCACATCCAGGGATGGGCCATGGTGCGTGCACTCATAAGAAACCTGATAATCCAACCTCATTTCCTCCCTCATCCTCGCCATCTCCAAGAGGGCATCCCTCATGGCGCTGGCTGGGGATATGGAAACCCTTTTTGGGATTCCGCCGAGTTCCGCTACGCCAAGGTTGCCTGGGGTATGAACTGAGAGGGTGGGGATCCCGCTCACGCTGCTGTGCCTTGATATAAAGACCAGCAGTTGGGGGGCGAAAAAATGCGTGATGAATTGGGTGTGGATGGGCTCATCGTTAACAAAAACGAGCCTGACCTCAAGGTCCCGAATCTTTTTTATGTAAACCGGGTTCTTGTGGAATACCTCAGAGAGCCTTTCAAATTCATAACGTTCTAAGATTTGCTGAGCGACGTTCATGCCAGCAACATCCCTTGTTGAAGCCACAAGGATGATCATGATGATAACTTCCTAACGATTTATTGAGAAAGCCTCATGAAAATTAAGGGTTTCCATAAAACTTAAATCAATATAAACAGAAATCAAAGCGAATATCAGTCACGAGGGGGCAAAATGCATTTATTAACCCTTAAAGACTGGACCCCAGAACAGATCAGGGATGTGATCGAGAGGTCAATAGAGATCAAGAAAAATCCAGGCAAATACAGAGCCTCTTTAAGGGATAAGTCGTTGGCGATGATTTTTCAGAAAACCTCCACCAGGACGAGGGTTTCCTTTGAAGTGGCGATGACCCAGCTGGGGGGACACGCCATCTACCTGGATTGGAGGACCACAAACTTCGTCCTGGCTGATATCAGAGATGAGACACGCTACCTGTCGAGGAATGTTGATGTTATCATGGCTCGTCTATTGAGGCATGTCGACCTAAGAGCCATGGCAGAGGCTTCCAGAGTTCCCGTGATCAATGGTTGTTGTGAAAAGTATCATCCATGCCAAGCCATCGCCGACCTCATGACCATCAAGGAGAAGAGTGGTCATCTGGAGGGGTTAAGGCTGGTTTACATTGGGGTCCACAACAACGTGTGCAACTCCCTGATAGTGGGCTGCACCAAGACTGGGGTGGAGATCACCACAGTGACGCCCATGGTGAATGAACCATCCCTTGATAAGGAGCTGGTTGAAGGCGCCAAACAGACGGGGTTGTATAAGACCACATTGGATGTTAAAGAGGCGGTAAAGGATGCGGACATTGTTTACACGGACACCTGGGTGGACATGGAGTTTTTCCTCGACCCCAAGTTTAAGAAGGAGAAGGAAAGGAGGACCAAGTTGATGATGCCCTATCAAGTGAACACCAAACTGCTAAGGGGAAGCCAAGCCCTCATCATGCACGACATGCCGATCCACCGAGGCTATGAGATAAGTGAAGACGCCATAGAGAGCCCCAACTCCATCATCTATGACCAAAGCGAGAACCGACTGCACTCTGCGAAGGCCATTCTCCTAAAATTGTTGGGCAAAATATAGGGTTAAGACCCGAGGATCCTTTTTACTAGGGTTTCTGGTTTAAATGCTTCCAGGTCCTCATACTTTTGCCCCACGCCTAGGAATATGATGGGCTTCTTGGTTACGTGGGTTATGGAGATGGCTGCTCCACCCTTGGCATCGGCGTCCACCTTGGCTAGGATGGAACCGCTGATGTGGACAAACTTGTCGAACTCCTGGGCCTGCATAACCGCGTCGTTGCCCGTTAGGGCATCGCCTACAAACAGAACCAGGTCAGGACCGATCACCTTAACGATTTTCTCCATCTCTCTCATGAGGTTGATGTTTGTCTGCATCCGACCCGCCGTGTCGATGAGCACAGCATTGATGCCGTGGGCCTCTGCATAACGCACCGCGTCAAAGGCCACGGCGGCTGCGTCGGCTCCATATTGGTGCTTGATCATGCGCACGCCTAGACGTTTGGCGTGTTCCTCCAACTGCTCGATGGAGCCTGCCCTGTAGGTGTCGCTGCAGGCGAGGACGACGGAGTATCCATGTTTCATGAGGAATTTGGCGATCTTGGCTATGGTGGTGGTCTTTCCTGTCCCATGGAGCCCCACAAAGATGATAATGAGGGGCTTTTTCGTTCTCCGCTTCTTCTCCAAGGCCCCTAACAAGTCGATTCTTTCGCTGGTGGTTAGGATGTCGAGCAAGGCCTTATGGAGGGACCTCTCCACAATCCCTCTTCGGTCCTCTAATCGTTTTACTTGGATACCCTCCAGTTGTTTTTCTATTGATTCACAGATGTGGTCGGCAACCGAAACCGCCACATCGGCTTCGATTAGGGTGAGTTTGAAGTCCCATAGGATGGGGCGGAGGTGCTCAGCTTTCAGTTCTGTTATTGCGATCTTACTGATGAGCCCGCTAAGTCCCTCTCTCAGTTTTTCGAACATCCGACCTTCTCGCCTCCTCGCTCAATTTTGCGCTTAATTCCTGAAACTTGTTTCTGCCCTCCTCAATTTTTCCCACGACCTGACCTAGCTGCTGTTGGAGGGTGTTTCTCGTTTTCTCTAAATCGGCTATGCGGTTCCCGATGTTTTCCATCGCCTCCTTTATGGTTCGTTCGATGGCCACACCCGCCCCTATCCCAACGATCACCCTGTCAACGCTTTCCAGTTTCGATTTCACGTAAGAGCCTCCTCCTATTGGAACGAAGAGGAGTGCCCCTTCCCTCTCTTTCTCCATTCCCTCCAGTGTCATGGTGGAGATCCTGAGCTCAGTTAGGGTGGCACTTACCAAGTTTATCCTTGATTGTAGGGCATCGGCGGTTCCCTCTAATATTCTTAGCTCAACGACGAGTCGACGGAGGGTTTCTTCCTGGGTCGTCATACCTAAGCCTTTGTCCCCCAGATATTTTAGGGTTGAGGTAAGGAAATCCTTAATATAATGATTCTTCGCATATGGGTGGTCAGCTAGGGACTCTTCACGCTAAGTCTTAATAAAGCAGCACTTCAGTTACCTCTGCAACAAAAAGATGAAATTCCTAAAATTATTGGAGAAATTGGAGGCCTGTACGCGATCCCTATGCTTACCTGGTATTTTGTGATCCCTGACAGCGACATAAGCAGTATTCCAGTATTCGGTTGTTTTGGGGGCTGTTATCACAAGTGTGGTCCTCTTCATGCCCTCGTACTCTTAGCAAGGGAGAATCATGATAACGCTTTCAAAGCTAAAGTAACTCACATGGAACTGCTGGGAAGAGAACTTAACATCCACCTTACAGCGAGAGATAAAAAGCTCGTATTGGTCACAGAGCCTGCACGTAGATTAGAAGGAGAAGTATGGGTTACGTTTGACGAGAACAAAATCTATTTGTTTGATGGAAGGAAGGGAGAACTAGTGGTGTAATTACTCTTCACCAAAATAGCTTCATTCATCGCTAAAGGAGCGTTAACTTGACAGCACCCCTTTCTCTGGGCATATCTAAAACGATTTGCCTCATCCATGCTTCGTTGATAAACCCATATCTCTGAAGCCCACGCTACACCGTTCAGATTGTCTGAACAACTTTTCTCGCCTCAACCACACAACCACTAGTTAAAATCTGTTTTGTAATTAAAGACCGATTTTAATTCTTCTCACAGAAATAGTTTCAAAGCCAATCGCCCTTTCAGGATTTAGAGGAGAAAAGAATTTGCCCATACTAATCAGAGTTGCCAAAGAAGCGACCAATGAATATGACGTTACTTCCTTTCTTAGCTTCATAGAATGCTGTCTCGATCACGGCCTTAATTTTAGCCTCGTTATTCACCTTTATTTTAAAGCTTCTCTACTGATTGTGAGTTATTTTAAGCGTTTTGTATATGCTTATTGGCAAATAGTAAGTGGGCGTTAGGCTTCACTGCTTCACTCCGCCTTTGAATTTTTTTCTAAATTTGTGAGAGGATTTCCGAAGACAACGCCTAGCCTTCATCCGTCTATATCCGCCTTAATTCAGGGTTCTCTGTCCTAAAAGATGGAGACATACCTAGGCGTTAGTTGCAGTGAAGCTAAGTATGAAGCTTTCCACCCTCTTTAGTGTTCCTGTTGTGGTGTCCGGGATCATGTTTGCCCTTTCGAGTGTTAAAACACCGATGATCACGTTTTCGTCTAATTCGTTATTCTTTAGTGTTTCCTTAACGTTTTTTGGTATCTCTGTGACCGCTATGGCCTCGTACTTTAGTGTTTCTCCCTCCATCTCCAGCTTGGGAATGATGGCTTCTGAAGCTTTCACAGCATGGCCCGATATGGATACGAAACTAATCTCCCTCCCGGTATACTCCACCCCTATACGTTCAGCGAGGAGCCTATCGACTAAGCTCATTCTAGCACCAGTGTCGGTGAGGGCCATGGAGGAGTAGCTGTCTTTCATGCCCAGCAATCTAACGTTTGCCTTAACTAAAACCATATCTATCACTAACATTGCTACCTTATTCGACAATATTAATGTTCAGCCATTCTTCAACTGGAGAGCGTTCTAAGCGAGTAGTTCATGACGGCGTCAAACGCTTCGTCACCGACCCATGGAGAGACTTTGCACTCCACATCCCCCAACTCCCTAGCAGGGTTTTGTCAGCTTCTCGGTGGCGTCTAAGATGTTCAATTTTTCGGTGGGAGGAAGTTTTCCAGAGTGACTGGCGTCTCTATCGCATTTTTAGGTTCTAGGTCCTTTGATCTTTCCAAAAGCTCTTTCGCGATCGGTGCGGCTGGACATTTCGTCATACAATAGTCTATGCTTATGATGTTCTCGAGTATTCTGCAGTAGACCTTGTTACGTTGATGCTGCGTTTTCATCTTGTTACAAAGCGCCTTCACCTTATTACGTTGAATGAATACTGCAACTACGAGAAATGCCCGTTTATTTGCTATTGTAAGCAATCTTTCAATAGACTTTGTGATGGGTTCATTAGGTCCTCTATATTTCAAGTTCTGCATAAAGTTTTTTGGGGATGTAAATGGTCTTTCCTTTAGCCTCGTCAGTAGTAATAAATCCGAACGTACCCTCTTTTAGTACTTTCTCTAGTTTGTGCACGGAAACATTCGCAGCCTATGTCCAAAGCGTGTTCATTACCTTCTAACTCTATTATTCCGGATAAGTTATAAGGTTCTCTTGGTCTGCTAAAAAATTGGAAATCAAATAAGTCAAAAGGGTATATAATCCAAAGCACATAATAGCGATGCCGATAGGTTTCCAAAGAAACACGGCTATCGCAATTCCAAGGCTGATGCTTAAAATTATAATGGCGAGAAAATAGCCTATCGCAAAATATCCGTAACTGGGCCCTCTTTGTAGTTTTGTTGTTCTCATGGTTTTATCTTCTTTCCCAACAGCGGGGTTCGGAATTTCATATAACGTTCCCAGCATAAAAGAAGTTTCGCCGAAGGCGGAATTTGGGTGAGTTGTCGTGAGGCACGAACCTTTTATGCTGTGCTAGGCGCGTGCGCCTAGACAGCGGGCTGTATGCAAAATAGGATAGGACAGCCTTAACCGCAACCCCTAATAACTAAGCTAAGGCACCCAAACCAAAAAAGAGCCAGCCAATCCCTTTTCTCATCCTCCACTATATCATAGGGATGAAACCGCAATAAAGAAGAGGGCAGGATCCAAAAGCCACGCCGGATTCACGTCCAAACAATCACCACTTTTAGTCATCTCGTTATGTTCTCATATCTCCTCTAAAGTGACTTCCTCCTCATTCTCCTCTTCTTGGATAGAAACTGTTTTAGCGACTCAGGGAGACGAGCCTCCAGGAACTCGCAATGCTGTGCGGATAAATCCTCTATGGGGCATCGATCACTTTGTGGGCATTCACTGCACATCCTTTCAATCAACAACCATGAGGGCCTCACATCCTCACCCCAATTGCCCTTAGAAAGTATCTAAATTATAAGGTATGAAGTGCCTGAAGGATATATAACACTTAAGGTATTGGAAGATGCCCAGCTAGGAAGCTACACCATTGGCATGGTAGAGAATTAAAAGATCCGATCAAGGATCTAAGCGGTGGTGCGATGATGTTTAGCATGGTAGTGATTAAACAATTTGATGTAAATGGACCAGCATATCAGCGGCACAGTGTCCATCTACCAACCTCCACAAACTATAGTAACACTAAACCATTGTCATCATTGGTAATGAGATTATGGTGCTCAAGGGAAGGGAAAGTTTTCATGAAATGTTTATCAATATGAATTTCATATTTAGCTCTTGGCGAGAGTTATGGAAGAGGAATGGGTACATGAGGTTGTTAAGGTCGGCGAGAGGGGTCAGATAACCATTCCAAGCAGCATTATGGAGAGGGGGGCATTCGGAAGGGTGAGATGCTTGAGGTGATATACATGGATGGGACCATTGTGATGACCAAGCTGGAGAAAAGGGGTAACCTGGAACTGGCACTTAAACTCCTTGGAAGAGGACTGCCGCTGCAGGTTATCGAGAAAAGGAGGACATTCTGAGGTTTAGTGAGGAAGAGGGTACACGAGGGGTGGGCAGCAAAGGGGTAAAGGTCTTCATAGATACTAATGTCTTGTTAATCGGCGCGGTGAATTTGGCGCTTGAGGAGGAGACGGCAGAAGCAAAAGTCGTTCGCGGGCTTCTGGAGGGCAGGGTTAAGCTGGTGACCTCCCTTAAGCAGCTGGAGGAGCTTACGCTCGCCGCCAAAAAGTCTTAGGAGGGGATTTTGTCGGGTGGGTTAGATACTAATTCTTGCTGCCATCAAGCCGCTTATCACTCACGAATCACTGTATAGCGAAATTGAGGGAGTATATGCTGGCCAAATACCAAGTGAGGATCTAACCCTCTCTAAGACCAGGCTTAAAATGCACAGTGGAAGGCCAGTTTTCAAGGGCACATGCACACCGTGACATGGATGATGCATTGTTCGTTTCTCAAGGAAATGATTATTAGCTACGAACGGGTTTCCTCTTCCGTCAGAGTTAGCTTCCTTATGGTCGGACTTTCAATCCTCTCTGGGCTTATCTCCTCAACCTTATCTATTTTGATTTGATATCGTTTGGCTCTGTGCTTGCTCCCGATGTTGGTGTAGATCATCTCGATGGCCTGTTCAGGTTTTAAAGCGGCGACCTCCTTCGTGAACTTGCTTTGATAGTTCGGCTTACGAAGCTCCCCCATTACTCGGAAAACCTTGACTTCACTCATCCTCCTCCACCACGCCAAGCGCTTGACCGATGATAAATAACTCAGGTCCCGTGGTTATAAACCCCGCCACTGCGCCATACTTATTTCCTATAAGCCCTGTGCCAACATACGGTATCCCACAGTTTATGGTTCCCACATCCACACTAACCTTCAACACATCCATCAAAACCTTTTGCTCTTCCTCCTTTAGCAATGGGTGGGCCAACACCCCTTTATTCGTTGCGGTGGCAAGGGAGCCCACATAGGGTAATCCTCCTATCTCGCTTGAAACCGCCTCAACGCCCATCGTATCCGCTATCTTCTTCATATTCTCCCCTTTCAATCTGGGGTCAATAATTGCCCCGTAATCATTTGCCAGAATCAAGTTCCCATAAGCCGTCCTCTTTGTCTCCATAACCGCCACATTAACATCCGAGTTTGATTTTATGGCTTGAATCTCTTCCTCACGCACAAAATGGGGGAGGATTATGCCGTTGGAGTTGGCTCGGGCTAAGGCTCCTATGAGAACTGAGTCTCCAATGGTGGTTCGAATAACCTTCGCCTTCAACCACTCCTCAAGTTTTTGTGCCTTGGTTTTAGGGACCTGCGGCGGAACCACCACCATGCTATCGGTGGCCAAGGAATAAACTCCTATGCTCGCGCTACCAAAAAGACTGAGTAGGAAGATCGCCAAGTATCAGTCTCCTTCCGCCAAACGGAGGGTCACTGTTCCCTCTTTATCCTTCACCGCCCGAACCCTGATCCTTCTTGGGGGCTTCTTGAGACCCATGCCCCAGATCTTCTCATTCACCTCATTACTCACCACGAGGGCCTCAGGCTTCATGTGCCGTTGAATGAAACTTTTCACGATGCGTACTGCCCGTGGTGCCCTTTTCCTGCGTGGTGATATCCACGCTCTACCCAACGGTATGGTGTAGATCCTTTCCTCCACAACCTCCTCTTCGGCCTCCTCCCTCTTTACCTTCTCAGCTTCCCTCTCCTTCTTGATCCCATCGGCTTCTTCCGCCTCTTCAGCCACCTCATTCTCCTCGGCTCCCTCATCGACCCCCTCAACGGCCCCACTCATCGACGCATCCCCTCAAGCCTTTATCTTCCTTCGCCGCCAGTGCCTCCTCTTTGGGTTGGTTCTCACGCGACCCATTGTTCTTGCGATAACCCATGTTGGGACTGGTTTCTTTTGTCTCATCGCCTTAGCCAACCTATGTTTTTTCGCGGCTGGCTTGTTCCTTGTCATCCACCTAAACCCTCCTGATCCTTATCTCCCGACGGCGGGACTGCAGCCTCGCCAAGATCTCCCTTAATTGTTCATCGGTTACTGGAGTGTTTAGCCTACCCTGTTGTGCCAACTGGATTAGTTGCAGTTCAAGTTGAGCAGCGAACTCTGGCCTTACCATCTTCAGGTTGGTGATGCGCTGTCTAGCCTCAGGTGTGAGGATTCGGCGTAGTATGGCCTGTTTCTGCATTTCGATTTGCTGCTGCACTTGGATGCGCTGTTGCTCCTGAGCGAGTCGCTGCTGCAACTCAAGCAACCGTCTTCTCCTCAGCTCCTCCATTTCCTCATCTTCCTCGCTCACTTGCCCACCCCTAATACTTCTCAAGTTCCGGGTGCCTTTCCTCCAAATCCCCCTTGATCTCAGTCGCCAATCGGTCCAGCAGCCGTCTCCCCTCCTTGGTTACTACTCTTCCCCGTTTTCCTAAAGTTTCCACCAGCCCTGCTGCCTCAAGCTGCTGCAACGCCTTTCTCACGATGGAGCCCCCACCCATCCTGGCGTGTCCAGGTCTTGTCCCCCGGTCCGTCCTTCCACCATACTCAGATCGGAGTCGCTCTACACCTATCTGACCCCTCATATAGATCTTTCGCAGGAGCGAGGCACACCGAGTGAACCACCAATCCGGGTCTTGTGGCGGCTTTGCGGCGTGGGAACCTGTCTTCACGAAGTGGGACCACGCTGGTGGGATTATCTTATCTACATTATCCTTTAGATACCGCGCCAGCCGTTCAATTAGCACCGACGCCGGGACGTCGTAGGGCGTTGGCAAAGCTCCTCCTTCCTATTAGCATTTCCTTCAGTAATGAAAAGACACCCCTTATATTAGTTTCGTGGTAACACTCTTACAGTTAAATCCTTTGGGACTCTTCCGCCAGCTACTTTTAAAAAGCCTAACTCGAAGAGGTCTCCCGTGTTTCTTAACATAACGTTGACTACGTGCCTAAACCTTCTCAGTCTAATTCTATAGAGGCCTCTGAGCCTATTCGATGTTTATTTTCCTTCAGTAGCTTTTATGATAAAGCGGGGATTTCACCAGTGTTTTACGCGTCGGATTATACAATGTTAGGGGGGAATTGTCAGCTGCTTTGAAAAATCCAGGACCATCGACAACATCCTTGACATCCTGAAAAATGTTGATGCAATCTTAGACAAGATGAAGGTTGCAGTATCCGGGGAGACTACTACCACACACCAGTCATCAGAACAAAAGCTCACGTAGCATAAGTGGAATGACCCCCCTCTCCTTTACACGCATGCATTATACAATTTCGGAGAAAGACGCAAACCTAATTGAGGAGTTCTGCTACTAGAACCCCAACTCCACGTATGCTTATGCAGAATCAATAAAATCGTAAAAGTATGCGTTTTTGATAAATATTTTCGCGCGCTCACCGCATTATACTCGCGCGACGAAGAGTTCGGCATATAACATTCCGTATTTCATAGGGAAGCGGGCTCCAAGCTAGACAACTTCATCGAATCTTTGCTATGGTTAATAGACAACTCCCCTCTTTTGCGGGCCTTGTACAGCACAAAGGTGTGGCCCCGAACATCAATGAGGGCTGATTCTGTTTGTTGGGCGATTTTGGATGCTATACCTAGGGCTTCCCCCTCTTTGAGTGCACTCCTCAGTAATTTCACCTTCACCATTTCCCTTTTCTCCAACTGCCTACCGATTTCATTCATTGCTTGTGACGTTACTCCCTCTTTCCCGACCCATATGGTGGGCTTCTCCACGCTCAGCTCACGTTTTAGTCGGCGCCTCATTCTAGGCGTGATCATTTTTTATCTCGACTCCGTAATGGCATGCGGGTGTGCTTTCCACAATGGAGGCAGGTAACCACCACGTGCGGTTCCCTTCTGGGCTGGATGCGAACACGACAATTCACACCCGGCAAGATAAAGCTTTTACAATGCCTGCAAATCATCCGCCTATACTCTCTGGGCAGTCGCAGTCTAGTTGACGTAGCAATTCTCCTCGCAATCTCCACGTATCGCTGAGCCAACTGAGGGTCCTTGTGAACAGTCTTTTTCGCCTCGCGAAAGAGAATATGAACGCGTTGCAAAGCTATCTCCCTTTTGGAACTCATTTCCCTTGAATTTCTCCTACATTTTCCATTAGGTTTTTATCGGAATAGCCTTTTCCCTAAAATAAGGTGCTGAACTTGCTGATTCTTGTTTTAGCTGAGTCGGCCCTTGAAATGGTCCCGAAAGGCTTGTGGAGGCACCCAGCAGTCCATCGTCACGCGAAGAGGATGAGAAAGCATCCACGGTTCCTCCTTCTCGACCGGTCCTATCACCATGCTGCCATGAAAGCGCTGGAGGATGGTGAGAAGAGGGGTCGCCCAGACATTGTCCATCTCGCTTTATTAGAGGCTTTGGGCTCGCCCCTAAATAAGGAACGACTTCTCCAAGTCTATGTGCACACCATTAATGATCACGTGATTACTGTGAATCCTGAGGCGCGATTGCCAAGGAACTACAACCGATTTGTGTGTCTTATGGAGCAGTTGTTTGAGTTGAGTAGAGCTCCACCCATAGGGGCAGCCCTGCTCAAGTTGGAGCATAAGATAATGTCACAACTGCTTCACGAAGTTAAGCCCGACTATGTTATGGCGTTCAGCAGGACGGGGGAGTCCCAAACGCTTGAGGAGGCTACTTTGAGACTTTCTGGAAGAGAAAGACCAGCCGTTCTTGTTGGCGGTTTTCCTCACGGTCGCTTCTCTGAAGAAACGGTCAAGTTGGCGAACGAGGTCGTCAGCATTGATCCGGATATGTTAGAAACGTGGACGGTCACATCGAGGGTCATCTATGAATATGAGCGGGCGATTTCTCTGCCCAAGAAAAGGCTTAAGCGCTGTTGAAATGCCACTGAGCGTCGCTATTGTTAAGAGCGGATAGGCTCAACTTCTTTCTAGGTGTGATGAATTGGCGGTCAAGGCTATTGATACGGATGTGTTGGTTATTGGGGGTGGGGGAGCTGGGCTGAGGGCGTCCATTGAGGCACGAAGGCAGGGGGTCGAGGTTCTCCTGGCTTCCAAAACCTTGGCTGGTTTAGCGAGCTGTTCCATCTTTTCCGGTGGAGCCTTCACCGCAGCGTTTGGTACAATGACCAAAGAAAACCACTTTAGGACAACCATAACAACTGGCAAGTTAATTAATGATCAGGGGCTGGTGGAGGTGCTTGTTGATGAGGCAGTGTCCCGTCTTCTTGAGCTGCGGGAGTTTGGGGTAAAGCTCTCCATAGGCGATGGTAGTTGTCGCGTTGTTGATTGCTCCTTTCCCATGCAGGGAGCAGGTCTCATCCACCCCTTGGTGAAGTATGCGAGAAGCATTGGAGTCAAGATGCTGGAGAACACCATGATAACCGACCTTTTGAGCAATGGAACAGCCAATGGAGCGGTGGGATTCAACGTGTTGAGTGGGGAGCGTGTAGCGATAGGCGCTAAAGCGGTGGTTTTGGCAACAGGAGGCGCCAGCCAAATTTATCGAAGAAATGATAATCCCGTTCGCATGACTGGCGATGGCTATGTGATGGCATATGAACTGGGGCTTCCCCTCATCGACATGGAGTTCGTCCAGTGCCTCCCGACGGGAACCGCTGAGCCCGGATATCCAATGTTTATGCTCCTGATTCCACTAGCTATTCTGGAGTTAGGAGTGCTTCAAAACATCAAAGGCGAGGACATAGTCAGGAAGCATGGTCTGAATCCGAAGCTAGTGTATTCCACGCATAGGGATGTTTGGACCAACACCATCGCCAAGGAAATCTACGAGGGCAGGGGTGAGGGAGACACCATCCTACTAAACCTGGCGAAGCTTCCGGAAAGCCTACAAAAGCATCCATTCATCCAATCCCTATCTGAACTCCTTAAGGGTTTCCCCCTATTGGAGAAGCCCGTGCACGTAACTCCATTGGCACATACCTTCATCGGGGGCATCCAAATCAACGAGAATTGCGAAACAGCCCTTCCCGGGCTGTTCGCCGCTGGAGAAGCAACAGGTGGAGTCCATGGAGCTAATCGGGTTGGGGGAAGCGCCCTAACCGAGTGTGTAGTCTTCGGAGCTAGATCAGGAAAATGCGCTGCAGAAAAAGCCAAAACAACCCCAAAGAAAACGGTCGATGAGAGGCAGGTTGAACAAAAACTTGAAAGGGTCGATGAGGTCGTTGGAAGGGAGGCTTCAAGCATGGGCAGTCCAGAACTGGTGAGGTCGAGGATTCAGGAGATAATGTGGGGAAAGGCTGGTGTGATACGAAGCCAACAAAGTTTGATCGAGGCTAAAGAGGCTTTGACGCAATTGAGGGAGGAAAGGTTACCAAGAGTTTATGGAAAGAAGCCCCATGAAGCTATGGAAGCCCTTGAAGCCACTAACCTACTACTTGTCGCCAGTCTGGTTGTAGAGGCCGCCCTCACAAGAACCGAGTCACGTGGAGTCCACTACCGGATCGACTATCCCGATCCAGATGATAAGAACTGGCTTCAACACATCATGTTAACCAAAAAATTCGAGGGGATAGGGGTTGAAACTCGCCCCGTTAAGATAACAAAGCTTTCCCCGTCTTAGACTTGACCACCGAACTTATACATGGTGCTCGCTATCCATTTGGACCCGTCCCTGAAGACGTCGATCCGCAGGTTTTCGTTTGGGGCGTGGGACTTGGAGAAGGCGTGGTCGCAGCCAATGCATACGGTGGGCACTTTTAGGAGGTCTGTGAAGAAGTAGATTGGTCCTGAACCTGGCGAGGTCACTTCTATAACCACCTCTCTCTTGAAGACCTCCTTTGCGGTCTCCTCCGCGACTTTCACGATCTCAGAGGTTATGGGGGTTCTCCCAGCCTTGATGAAGGATAATATCTTAACCTCAATGTCGCCGAAGCCACGATTCTTTAGGTGGTCCTTCAATTTTGGTATGAGCCTCTCTGGGTCTTGATTCGGAACGAGCCTGAAGTCTATTTTTGCCGTGGCGTGGGATGGAAGAACGGTTTTGGCCCCCACCCCCGTATAGCCAGATATGATGCCAGCGATGTTGCATGTCGGCCTTCCAAGAAGGCTTTTCTTTAGCTCGAAACCGGTTAGGTTCTGGAGGAATTTTGAGATGCCATACTCCCTCTTGACGATTTCCTCCTCAAGAGGCATCTTGTCGATGGCCTGAAGCTCCTCCGGCGTGAACTCCCTGACGTCGTCGTACCAGCCCTCCACCAAGATGCGCTCATTCTGATCCTTCAGCGTGTTAAGTGCCCATGTGAGCCTCCATATGGGGCTCTCGATGATGGCGGCTTCAGCTGAGTGGATGTCTATGTTGGCGCCTCGGGCTGTGAGCTCGACATAAAGCATCCCCTTCAGACCCAAGGTGATCGTTGGGCGGTCCTTTTCATCCAGTCCCCCAAACTCCCAAACCGCGGCGTCTGCGCTAAGCAGGTCTCTCTGGTCGGCTATAAAATGGTGGAAATGAGGGCTACCGATCTCCTCCTCGCCCTCCACCACAAACTTGATGTTGCATGGCACATCGTCGGTGGTTTTGAGGAAGGCCTCAATCACCTTTAAGCGGGACACGATGTTGCCCTTGTTATCGGAGGCACCTCGAGCGATTATCTTTCCCTCTTCGATGACGGCTTCGAAGGGGGGATGCCTCCACTCCTCGAGGGGCTCGGGTGGCTGGACATCATAATGATTATAGAGCAGGAGGGTTTTCCGTGAGGACCTAGACTTGACTTCACCATAAACAATGGGAGGGCCGTCCTTGACGGGGATAAGCATCGCTTCAAGACCCACCTTCTCCATCATATCCCTAACCATAGTCGCTGTTTCCTCAAGCCCCAGCTTTTGCGCCGAGACGCTTGGCTGCCTACACAACACGCAGAGCTCATCCACAAAACGGTTAATATTCGAATCAATGTATTCAAAAACACGGTTTATCACACTTCTCACCTCTGCTAATTCCTTACATAGATGTTGTTTATCCCTTTTAAAGTTAAGAGTTCATCCACGTGTAGGCCTTGCAAACATACATTTGGTGGCGTCAACTAAATTTAGCCATATACCTCTACTTTTTGGAACAGCGATGCTCCAGACTGTATTGACTCAAATCCTCAAGTATTTGAGGGCACTTTTGGATGCATTTTTGCACTAGGTGCAGATACCTACCAACCCTCACGCTCCCTGGGCTCACCTGCACGGATTTCCCATCCACGATAACGAAGTGTTGGGAGGGAATGGTTGACCTCGTTACGAAGAGGGCCTCGTTCAATGCGGCGTGCATCGTGAAGCAGTGGGGGGAGCCATCGATCGTCAAAACGGTGACTTCTTTAGGATTGGAGCAGCGTAGGATAGCCGCTATCTTACCCATAATCGACCCAACGTTCTCCGCCTCTGGGCAGCCGCTCAAAACCACCCGATCCTCAGCGAACTTTTTGTACACATCGTGGAAGATGGCTTGGACACACTCGCCAACAATAAGCAGGGAGGCTCCCTTCAGGAATGGCGCCTTCACCCAGATCTCTAACAATTTCATATGAGCACACCTTACTTTTTATGGCGACTATCAATCTCCCTATGTATATGTCTTGTCTTCCATATCTGCTAGAACGCACTTCAAAACGGAAATTAATGAAAAGGCATATTGTGTCCTTCCACTTTTTTAGAATAAAGACTCTGGAGAATCATGAGTGCTGGAGATAGAGGGTGTCAAGATGGTGCACGCGGTCACTGCCAATACGAAGTTGTGGCTTATGTTGAGTCTATCGACATGGACATGCTGGGGAATATAATAGAAAAAGTTGAGTTGATTAAGTGGGTTTTGCGAACCCGAACCGCAATATCCATACCAACGAGACATCACCCCCTCAGCCCACCCAACAAAAAATGGAACTAACCCCTAATTATTCCCAAAAAATACGAATGGTGCGGCCGCCGGGATTCGAACCCGGGATTGCAGGCTTGGAAGGCTTACACCTTAGATGACTGTGTCCTAACCAGACTAGACCACGACCGCACATCAGACGTTCTAGGCACTACACCTTTTTCCTTCCAGACCAGAAACTTAAATAGGTTTCTAGGATTACGACTACCAACAACCTCAAAGAATCTAATTATATCATCTTTCGCATAGATGTACACTTTTCCTTGGCTCGTCGAAGCGTGGAACCCTAATTTTCTCAAGGCTCTCATTGCATCGGTGCTAAGGAATATGTTGTGAGAAGCAAACTCTATCATAGGATCTTTTTCTATGTCTATAGATTCCTCCATCTGTATCAAACAAGCCTCTTATACAAGCGATAAGGCACTTATCCGATTTGAAGTAACTCTGCGGAATTCGTAATCTAGCTGAATTGACTTTCTTGCCAGCTGGAAGTCCTATTCTTTGCGTCAAAAAATCATGCACTCTTTTAGAGTAGAACTTGCATCTAATCGTATTATCCGTCTTTCCTTCGTACACATTAGGAACCTTATTAAACAATCTGCCAATCAAACGTGCCAGAAGTTGCCTAACATAAATAGAATCCAAATGCAAATTGCAGACTATTGATATTTCATTGTTTTTGCTTCCGATGTAGCCATCACCTAACAAAGCCCCAATAAACTCAGCCAATTCCACATCGCCTAGTTTAGGTATCTGAACGTTGGTTTCCCTATGCTGAGCTTTTCTATACCAGCCATCCTCCCTAGGGTCAGGACCACGTCAACCTCTTTGAGGAGTTGCATTTCCTCCAGTAGGTACTCGGAGCAGTTTTCGATTTCCATGATGGTGGGTTTGTTGCCCGGTGGGCACAGCGGACCGTTGCCGTGATATACACGGAGGTCAGATTCAACCCATCATCTCTGTTGGTGCTGGTGGGCTGATTTGAAAAGCCCGTTTCATACAACACTTTGATGAGCCAATCTCCGGAACTATTGCCCGTGAACATCCTACCCGTCCTGTTCCCACAGTGGGCCGCTGGAGCCAACCCTACTGTCAGTAATCGAGCATTGGGATCGCCGAAGCCTGCGAGGGGTGAACCCCAATAACGCCAATCCTTATATCTGGAAATGTTAACTTTTGCAACCCTCGCGATGTAATTTATTAGCCTCGGGCACTTGCGACAGGAGATAATCCTCTCCTTAAGCCTCTCGAAAGCGGCCTCACGACTCTCCATAAACACCCCACGCCTTGAGTCCTAGGATTGTATAGAATTAAGACGGTATAGGTTTATTCCGCAGATGGTGAACGAAGATCAATGTTATAGGAACGCTACTGGTAAAAGCTGTTAAAATTCTTTACTTATCCCAATAACAATGGTGCGTGAAGCAGATAAAAAAGGGGGAAGATTTGTTGCCTCTTGTGTTCACTTTTTCTTAACTGCCTTGATGAACTCTTCTATGGGGATGGCGGGCAGGCTCATGATCTGGACTGTTCCTCGTGAGCCCAACTCCACAGAAACACGGGCGATGGTCTGGTTGTCGGGCGCCTCAACCACGTTGATGAAGTCGTAGGGGCCCAACACTGCATATTGAGAGATGACCTTCACACCTAGAGCCTCGACCTCCTTATTCACCTCTTTGATCCTCTCAGGCCTCTCCTTCACCGTCTTTCTCCCCTCATCCGTTAGGGTGGAGAGAAGAATGTATGTGGGCATGGCTTTACCTCCTCAATATTTTAGAAGACTTGTATCATTTCTATTTTTCGCACGGCTATGCCCTTTCAATGATTTCGATGAGCAAATGCTTAAAGTCTTAATTACAGACCCAAGCTGCCCCTTTTAGCATAAAATGGATTTCGATGAGTGTGCGGCTGCTGGGATTTGAACTTGAGGTTCCATACCTAGACGGCTGATTAAAGGAACTTTTATTACCGCATTTCTTTACTATAGGGTATGATTCCCAATTATTGTGGGGCCAAGTGAGGCGTATGGAAACCCGCGGAAGGATTTTCGAAGAGGGGAGGGAGATCGTTGAGTGGGTTAAGCGGAGTGGAGCGAAGCTTGTTTCCGTGATCCTTTTTGGTTCCGCGGTGAGGGGCTGGGGGGAGCCGGAAGACCTGGACGTGCTTATTGTTGTAGATGAGCCAGATACAGAGGTTGACAAACTGTGCCGCAGTTTTTGCGGCATGGATTTGGCACTGAGTAAAAAGTTTGGCCTCCACCCCGAGCTAACTATATTAAAAAAGGTTTCGATAGGGAAGGGAAATCCCCTTTTTTATTATAGCATCATTCGGGATGGAGTGGTGCTTATTGGAAACAAAGATTTATTTCTAGACGCTTTGATAAAGTCAGAGGGTAGAAAAGAATTGGAGAGGGCTTGTGGCTTGGAGAGAGCATATGGTTTATTGAGGCACGCAGAAAAAGACCTTGAGGCCGCAAAGGATGTCACTGATCTCCAGCTCGCCGCTGAAGGAGCTTATAGAGCCTGTGTGGAGGCCATCTACGCCCTGCTCCGCAAGCATGGGATGCCCATTCCAAGCAATCATAAGGAGGAAAGAGAGATGCTTCACACTCTTGACGAGATATACCCCGAAGCCAACATCTCCAGCAGATATAGCACCCTCTTTGAACACCTACATGCCGAGTGTTTCTATCATGGCGAGTGTGGACGCATCAGAGAATGGGTTTCCGAAGCAAAGGAATTCGTGCATAAGATAGCAACATTAATATAAAGGCACATGGTGCGGCCGCCGGGATTTGAACCCGGGTCGTCAGCGTGGCAGGCTGATGTCCTAGTCCAGGCTAGACTACGGCCGCGTAGACCCTCCTGCATCTTCGCTAAACTACAATGTTATTAAGGCTTCTTAAAACCTTTCTTAGGAGGGGGCATGATACGAGGGTTGCTTAGGAGATTTGGAGATGATTAGAAAGAGGTTTCGATTGGTGGGTGGTCGCATGGTCACGCTTGAGGATTTGAGGGAGCAAGATCTGCCCGAGGTGGTTCAGGTCCTCAACAGCGTGATTCGAGAAGGCATCTTCATCAGCATGGATGAGGAGATCACGGACATGGAGATGGAGCGAAAATGGTATCATGACCACATGAAGGCGGGCATGACGTATCTGGTCGCTAGGGTGGATGGGCTTCCAGCGCAGTGCCTCTTCAGGTGCCTTGCCACCCTAAGACGCTATGGTTGTGAGCGCGCGCTGCAAACTATTCTAGAACGCTAGAGGAGGAGCAAATCGATGCCTATGATACTGCACTCAAACGTTTAAGAGCTTTTACAGACCTAAAATTTGCAAAGAAGCTTGAAGAGGTGCTTACGCATGAATAAGTTTCCCCTACCTGAACCCATTTCAGGAGGCCTATTCCTTTCTTATAAATGTACTAACGAGTGTAGCCATTGCATGTATGCTTGCTCTCCAAGATGGAAAGAGGATTGGATTTCTGAAAAGGATTCAGAGAAAATCTTAACTCAACTATCTGGTAAAATTCAAGGAAGACCCCTTGGTCCAGATAAGATTGGCATAAACTATGGTCTCCACTTTACTGGTGGGGAACCATTTCTTAATTTTGATCTCCTCCTAAAACTTACTAAAATGGCGAAGGAGCTGCAAATTCCCTCCACTTTTGTGGAGACCAATTCCTTCTGGTGCGTTGATGATAAAACTACAAGGGAAAAACTTAGTCATTTAAAGGATGCGGGATTACATGGTATACTGCTCAGCGTAAATCCATTCACACTTGAACAAACACCTTTCGAACGAACAGAAAGGGCTGTTAGAATGAGCAGAGAAATCTTTGGTGCCAACGTAATACTCTATCAGGAGTTCTTCTACCATCAATTTAAGAGGTTTAACCTCAAAGGTACTTTATCTTTTGATGAATACTTTCAGAAAGCAGATCTTAGTAGCCTAACCAAAATAGAATTGCTTCCAATGGGCAGAGCACCCTATAAGCTTAGGCACTTGTACAGGGAATATCCAGCAAAACAATTCTTTGGTGAATCTTGTAGAGAAGAGTTAACGCGAAATTGGCATGTTCATGTGGATAACTATTGTAACTACGTGACGGGTTATTGTGGAGGTATTTCTTTAGGAGACGCAAGAGATCTGGACTCAATTTGTGGTGGAATAGATTTAGAAGAACGACCAATTCTCGACGCCTTGGTAACCGATTTAGAAAAACTTTATGAATTTGGTGTTAAAGAATTTGGCTACAAAGAACGAAAAGAAGGATACATCTCCAAGTGTCATCTTTGTGTGGATATAAGAAAGCATATCGCACATCAAACTGACGAGTTTAAAGAACTTAGACCAAGAGATTTTTACTTTCATTTAGACTAAATAAAATCTAAAGACTCTTAGTGAATAGCTAGGATGTTGTTAAGCATCTTTACCCCCTCATACAAACTCACAGATGTTTTTTAAACCATTCTAAACTCCAATTAATCACTTGATTCAAATGTTCACTTTGGGAAAAAACATGATCCGCACCTTCAACTATCTCCAGTCTTTTTGGTTCTGGTGCAGCTTCATACAATTTTTGTGCATGCTCGGTAGGAACTACTTTATCTAAGCTACCGTGTATAATCAGAATAGGGGGTGCACTTTTTATAGTTTCTAATAAATCATACTTTCGTATATCTTCATAGAATCTTTTTCTAAATCTTCTGCCTGACAGAAGCTCATAGTGCTTGTCTATTTCTTTAAGAATTTGAGGTTTCTCAAAGGGAGGCATCTTGTACGGTGTTGATAGAGTTACCATGGCTTTGATTCTTTCATCTTGAGCCGCTACAGCGACTATTCCACCAAAGCTAGAGCCAATAACACCTAATCTGCGAATATCAACCTTGCTTGTATCTTGTAGAAATTGTAAAGCAGATCTGTAATCCTTGATTCTTCCTGTTAGGCTTACATCCTCAAAATCGCCCCCACTTTTTTCTGATCCTTCTCCACAACCCCGAAAATTAAATCTCAAGCATGCGTAGCCTTCATCATAAAGTCCGGACGCGATAGTCGGCCATTTACCGCTATCCTTGCTACTCTCCAACCCATGCAAGGTAATAACACAGGGTGATTTTTCGAAAGGTAAATGCAGATTTCCGAATATTTGCTGATTTTCAGAATAAAACGTAACTAACTCCATTTTCATATTCATCTTCCTTCCAGTCCTCTTCCACACTCTCCCCTAAATTTTCTAGTATTCCTCTGAAATACTTCTAACTGTTTGAAAATCTTCCTCTGCTTCCTTCACAGAGCTGACTCCTATCATGCATGAATCCACTTTTACTTTTTTGTACACATACTTTAATGCTTCCTTTGGTTCTATTCTGCCTCCAGCAAGCGGTTTAATGCCGATGATCAACTTTCCTGCACTACTAGCTTTTCCGATCATCATCTCGGCTTCTTGCTGGGTTGGAAACATCATAACTCCAAGTTTGTTAATGGGAGTGACATAACCATTAATTCTAACTTTTTCTTCTTCGATTAGAGGAATAGAGGCTCCTGCATGATGTACACCTAATAAGACTTTATGTCCAAGCTCATAGATTCTATCTACTAGCTCCTCCAACAAATCCATTCGAGAAATTGCTACAAAATCTGATTCTGAGCCAGGTTCTACCCATGCCAAATTGTAGTCAGAAAATTTGAAAAGCCGATCTTCCCATTTTTTCCAGTTAACTTTCAGCTCTCTTTCAAGTTCCTTAAGTTTATAGGATTTGGCTCTCCTTAAACTTTCTTTCCATCTATAACGACAATTTAGTATTGGATCTGCGCTCAGAAAGCCTTTCGATAGCGTGGCGGCCTATCCCCACTTCGATGTTTTCCTGTTCGATAAGAGGCCTGAAAAGCTCCGCCACCATTTGCTCACAAGCCTGCCAAACAAGGCTGTTTGGTATTCATGTTACATAGAATAGTTTAAGTATTTTATTCTCACATGTCTCCCTTTACGAGCTCCAAAGTAGTCTCACCCATAACTAATTTTTCCACATTAATCCCCTGCTCAAGTCCCGTTGAATTTAAGGGACTAGAAAGAATCCCCTTATTCCCTCGTCCTCAGCAGCCCTTATAATCGCTAGCGCGCGCTAATCTCAAGGAGGACTGTAAACCCAGTATTTCAATTGTTTTCCGCTTTTTATGGCGACTTCGAGTCTTTTTAGAAGAAAATAAATGCAACTTTCAGTAACATACAATCCCAGAACGGCTTGTTCTATATCCGGTTTTTCTCGCTTTGCAGAAGAGTGAGAACCTAAAGTTGAGCTGAAGCCATACATTGTTCTTAAGATCTCAGCGTCCATTTTTTGATTTTTGCTTCCTTGAAGTACTATGTTCTGGTTTATTAGCTCTGTCAAGCAATCGGAAAAACCAATCGCACCAGTTGTCAAGGCTTCCAAGGCTTTCCTGCAATCATCTAAGACCTAATCAAACCTTCCCTTTGAAAGATTATCTTTAGCATCGTTCAAGTGCGACAAGACCTTTGGATTCGCGTGTTGTTCAATCCAGGATTTTACTTTGGCGCGTTCCTGTTCGAGCATTCCAGAGGGTATGTGTATCAGTTTAAACTGTCCATTCTCTTCCGTTATAGCGAATCCGTACTTCATCAATACTTCATTATAATCTTCTACAGCAGGTCTTTTCGGTCCAAAACCTTTTTCTAAAATGTAGGCGATTACCTCTAGCAGTTTTGATGTGCCATTAATGGTATGGAGAAACGCATAAGCCCGTGAACGTATGGCCCTACTCGTATCGAGGTAGGTGTGCTCGAGAGGCACCTCAAAACGCTTAGCAAGCAAGTCCATCTCCTTATGACAACTTCCATATCTACATGTAAATTCAACTATAAATGGAGAAAGATCCTGAATGTCCGCTTCTTTAAGCGTAATTGAACTCATAATTAAAGTTATACCTACTCTAGCTAATCAATATTTGCGTGCGGTTTCGGGCGCTAGGGGGAGGTCATCGAAGTTACCCTTTTGGTAACTGTAAATGTATATAGGGCTGCTTGGATTTTGTCTGTGATTGCTCGTGCGGAACATGCCTCTAAGTTCTTCCTATCCATAGGTCTCTATGCGAATGTGCCTCCTGCTGAGGTTCCACATCCGAGGAACGTGGAGGCGCGCGATAAACCAAGTTTTTACCCTTCATTACATGCCCGCCAGCACGAGGGCCCCTCCAACCACTCTATAAAGCACTAATTTAATTATTAACGCGCACGAAAAGGTGCATGTCGATTCCAATTATATCATATTCCATTAAGCTTAAGCGTGGATGCTTAGAAATGTTGTTTGGTGGAGATCGAAGATGAAAGCTTTAGTTGTTTATTATTCAGAGACCGGGAATACGGAGAAAGTTGCTGAGGCCATTGCCAGTGGCCTTAGAACCGTTGCAAAGAGACTTGACGAGGAAGATGCGGAGTTCGTGGTCATCGGCACCCCCGTCCATGGCGGAGAACCCGTTGAACAGGTGATGGATTTCATCAAGAAGACCGCGGCAAAGAAGGCTGCAGTGTTCTGGACGTGTGCGGAGAACCCTGGGGATACGCCGGAAATTCTGGAGAGAGAATTAAGAAAGAGGGGCATAGAAGTGGTGGGAAAACTAGATATACGCGTGGGAAGGAGACCGCCCACTGAGGATCACCTGAAACGGTCTAAGGAATTTGGGGAATCGCTTTTATCAAGGATATAAGTTCACTTTTAGAGTTCGGCGGCCGCACCACTCCAGAAGCGAATACGTACAATATCTTAAAGAAAACTTAATGATTCTCCTCGCTTCCCGCTTCCATATAGCGCGTACTAATCATGTGACTATTCGATTTTTATTCTTTCGCCCTCGCGTTTCCCAGCGGTTTTGGATAGGAACACCTCCAGCACGCCGTTTTTGTAGGTTGCTCTCGCTGATTTGGGGTCAAGCATACGCAAAATCTCCCATCAAAGCCTACAACAACACGTAGCATAAGCCACCAAAAAAGCCTTAAATCAAAAAACGCAAAACTTTAGTTTGAAATAAAAGCGTGACGGCTTGATGGGGCGATTATCTGATCGATATAAGGTATATACGTCGCAGGCTTGGTGATTTATGGTTTAGTTAGGTGGCATATAAGGTGAATGCCATGCTGGGGATGAGGAGGACCCAGCCGAGGATCACGATGACTCGAACCACCTTCTTGGCGCGCGCGAGGGTTCGATTAATTTTTGGAGGAGCGTGAAGAACAAGGCAAGTACCTATTCCTCTGAAAGTACGCGTGCCTGGGAGCAAATTCATAATTCCTTTCGTTCCAAAAGCTCTTTAAGCTCATCTGGGGACGCTCCAAACAGGATTTTCTTCTTTAATACCGATATAAAAAATGGGGTGTGGATACCAAATAGAGAAGTGTGGTAGCCCGGGGGAGATTCGAACTCCCGTCAGCGGGTTTCTACGGCAAGCAAGTCTCACTTCTAATCATTAAATTAAGAACATCAGCCTTTTCGTAGCCAGTCCACACATCCTTACCAAATTTTGCTCGACCTACGCGAACCCCGGAAGTAAATCCAATTTTTTCGTTAAATTCAATTAGGTTCTCACGTCCGCTTATTGTTATAAAATGTTCTCTCTCTTCACGGGCGTCTACATCAAGCGCAAGGTGCATGTTTAATAGCTGGGCTCTAAGGCGGGCTGGTTTGCATGGGGCACGTAGCTTTCTTGTGCGGTGCTGGGGATAGTAATTAACGGTTCCCTCATCGTCCCAGAAGGCTCTGAGAAAGGTCGGATATGCATGTGTCGCCTTTGCGATTTCTGCTGGCAACTTAACAGTTAAGTTTTTCGT
Organism: Candidatus Bathyarchaeota archaeon BA1; assembly: GCA_001399805.1. The sequence goes on along the minus strand of LIHJ01000087.1, from coordinate 1,388 downwards.
CGAGTATGAAGGCATGATGTTCAGTAAATCTGCCACCATAGTTTTGTCTCGATATGTTATCTCCCATGCGCTGCTACTTCTGCGCCTAATGTTGCTAATCGGCACCCCATATACTTTAGACACATCTTCGGCGAACTGCTTGACAAGCACCTCATTCTTGTTGCAATAGCCCAGCTCATATACTGAATTATGGCGTATGCTAACCCATCCGTCGAAAAGCGCATGTGCAATTATCCTCGTCTTTTCCATGGTCTGCTTGCCTCCAAAGCCCGCTATGCTTGTCCTCTACATTCGGCGGAGTGTTGCTCCTCCACCGGGCTAGATGGTTTCCCGGGCTACGGTTGCAGTTTTTATAGAGATGATTCTATGTAATAACCTTACTGTTTCTTTCTTAGGCGCCGATTTATGTCTTTAGTGTGGGTCCGCGTCCCTCAACGATGTAGGGTAGGCGGCTTCTGAAGACTACGATTTTGTCAGCGAATCTTGAGAGATAGCTTAGAACCATTTTCTTGCCTTGTTCTGTTAGGGCGAAGATGGGTATGGTGACCCCAATCTGCATGAGGGCCCTGGGACCTACGCGTTCTCGAATGATTCTGGAGGCACTGGCGCAAACCAGATCGGCGTTCATGACGTAGTTTGTCTCGTCTTCGGTGGCGCATGTGTTGCAAACCGAGAAAATTGTAACGTTCGCGCCCTCTTTCCTCTCGATTTCTCTGATTTCGGCGATTTTCCTAGCCTGGAAGTTCGCCACGGTGACGGTGATTTTCTCGAAGCCTAGTTCAATGGCTTTTTTCACGCCCTCCACCTGATCGATTTTGGCGCTGGTGGAATCCAACACCATGCCTCCGTGTGCCTCAATATGCTGGATGATTTTTTGTATAGGTGACGTTTTGATGATGCCGGTGAGCCTGGCACCTATGCCCTGAACCAAAGAAGGGTTCCACGCGATGACGGTTCCTGCTCCCTCACACACGGTGACAGCACACTGAAGCGTTCCTTGCTCCATGCAGACCTTGATCATCTCGGAGGCTCCGTAGGGAACAACGATGGAGTCATCGAAGACCCGGTGCTGACAGCAAAATCCGTAGGTTCTCATCTTGGCTTCAACCGTTTTCTTCACGGTTTCTTTGTTAATCGATTCAAATCCGTATAGCGCCTCATGCAAGGGACAGTGAAGGATTCTCGGCTCGCTGATTACCTCGATCTTATCGCCACATATTTTCACACGGGCACCGCAGCACTGAATCTCATGCTCGCACGTACATGCCATACTGACCACATCAAGAATGTATATGATTTTTGAAGAAAATAGATTTGCCGATTTTCAGAAACTCATAACACACCAAGATCACTGCTTAGCAAACTTCAAAACGGAATAGCGCTGTAGA
>LIHJ01000077.1 GCA_001399805.1 Candidatus Bathyarchaeota archaeon BA1 | reverse complement strand
CCCCTATTTCTCCCCCTACGCCATGAGCTGACATCCACCACCCTCCAGCACCTATTAGAAGTATTAGATGAGGTGCTGAGAGGTGAGCGACTCTTCACCCTAAAACCGCGTTTAGAACCCATTTTACCACCCCCTGAGATGCTTCCCCCCATCGATCTATACCTGATGGAAATCGAGAAGCAGATGAAGAAATTGTATCGCCTCTTGACTCAACTTGCCTATGAGGGAAAGCTGGTCGTCTTCACTAAGGTCGTCGCTGGATTAGAGAAATTGGAGGCCATCAAAACCTTCATCACCCTCCTATTCCTCGCACAAAGGGGTGAGATCAGCCTGTGGCAAGAGGAAGACTTCGGTGAAATCTTCATAACTCTCATGGGGACTCCGACAATTGGAGAATGAAGGGCAAAGATTATCCGAACTAATCAACGAGGAAAAACGGAAACGAGATCTTGCCTTAATAGAGGCAGCGCTTTATGTGGCTGGCCGCCCCTTGGATTTGAGGACATTGGGATCCATCCTTAAAACCCGCTCTAAGAAGGGGGTTCGGATGCTCGCAAGAACCCTCATGATGGAGTATAAAAGCCGTAACACCGCCCTCGAAATCCTTGAGTTGGAGGATGAGCGATTTGTTTTGCAACTGAGGGCAGAGTACACACCCGAGGTTCGAAGGCTGGCGATTAGGCCGCTCCTTTCCGTCGGTCCGCTGAAAACATTATCCTATATCGCGTACCGACAGCCTGTGCCCCAAATCCAGGTCATTGATGTGCGGGGGCATCATGCCTACAGCCATTTGAGGCAACTGGAGGAACTGGGGTTGATCCTTCGAGAGAGGGCAGGACGAACAAAGGTGATACGAACCACAGATTACTTCGCCGATTACTTTGGCTTAAGCCACGACCTGCGAACCATGAAACACCAACTTAAAAGCATATTCGAGGATCTCACCGAACCTACACAAACAAAGGGGCACGAACTTGAAAGAGCGACCTGATCAAGTAAAAAAGGGTGGTTTGAAGGTTTTGAAGTTGAAGCCCTATTAAAGAAACTCCCTTAGGATTGGCCCAAATACTTTTGTTATGCTCTCAGCGAGGTCTTCTGCTCTGATCAAAGAGATACAACATACCCTTCCTTCTCTCTCACAATAGATTACCGCCAACTTATCTCCTGCGTTGATCTTTGCCTTCTCCCTCAGATCCTTTGGGATAACGATCTGCCCCTTCTCATCCAATGTAACCAAGGCCTCAAGCTTGCACCCTCCGAGACTCCTCTCTTCGCAACATACCTCACTCACCATATCACCCCATGAGAGAGGCTCTTTTTCCACAGATTTAAAACTTTTCTTACAAATCGAATTTGTAGAATATTTATTATTTATTAGAATATTCTTACATGCTTAAGCCTCTTACTCAGCCCGTCGACCATGACTGGGCCCTCAGAGTACCGAAGGAAACTTTTATTAAGCTTCCCCGTACAAGGGATGCACGAATTTTGCCAATGCAGATAAGCTTATATGTTGAGTTTTGATAGTCTCATCGAGATCCATCAGGGGATTGTGGGCTTGTCGGTTTGGCATGGAGACTTACACAAGAGAAAGGCTTCGGGTGGTAGGAAGCGAGCGTATCGTATGAAGAGGAGGTTTGAGAGGGGCTCCTTCCCTACGGAAGCTACATTGGGTGAGTTAAAAAGGAAGGCCAGCCGGAGGCGTGGGGGCAACATGAAACACCGAATACTAAGCGTAACATTTGCAAATGTTTCTGATCCCTCCACGGGAAAAACCGAGAAGGCGGAGATTTTTCGTGTGGTGAGGACCCCCGCCAATGTAGATTACGATCGGCGAGGCGTGATCACGAAGGGAGCCATCATCGAGACGCCGTTAGGGACGGCACGCGTCACATCCCGTCCTGGGCAAAACGGACTCGTCAACGCTATTCTTATTCCCAAAGGGGCTTGACACCCGTTATCCCCCCACATCACTATAATTAATTTGGGTATTCAGGCCTCAAAACATGTGGGTGTTAATATGCGAAAGCAAAATAAGATCATCCTCTGGTCCGTTTATTTTGATTTAACCAAAACCCGGTTGGAGGGACGGAGGGTTCCTAAAAGCCTCGGCATACCCTCACCCAGGTTGGAGGAGGTTCAAAAGGCTGTTGAGCGACTGGGCCTCCAACCCGAGGTCGTTTCTGATGCTCAATACCCAAGTGCTCCATGGCAAAAAACTGGCTTGATCGCCATTCCTAAAAAGGGCTCCAAAGCCCAGACTATACGAAGGGTTGCCAAAGAACTTTTGGATATTCGTGCAAAAAGCTGACTTGAGAAATCTTGAAAATAGCTAAATTTTTCAGAAAGGTTTAAATAACGCGCTCCGTTTGAAAACCTTAACTTTTGTAAGGGGATAACGAAAGTTTGCAGAGAATCGGCTGTGTACTTCATATCAGCTCGAATAGGCACCTCATTGTTAAGGCGGAAAATCTTCCCCGAATCGGCGACTTGGTTGTGGATGAACACCTCAAGCCCGTTGGAATGGTTTTTGATATATTCGGACCCACAACCTCTCCATATGTGGCTGTGAAACCCGATATAGAAGGTGTGTATCGTCTCGTTAACCATATTCTTTACTCCGTCCCCCCTCCCAAACCGAAGGTGGAGAAGAGAAGATGAGCGACGAAGAAGATGTCCTAACGAGCCCTTTAAAGGTCCAGCGGTGTCCAGAATGCGGGAGCACACGTCTCATGCGGGATTATGAGTTAGCCGAGATCGTATGCATGAGTTGTGGTTTTGTCGTCGCCGCCAAACTCACAGATCGTGGACCGGAATGGCGTGCGTTTGATGATGAACAGCGGGCCAAACGAACCCGTGTTGGTGCTCCTCTCACTTTTACCATTCATGATAAAGGGCTCTCCACCATGATCGATTGGCATGACCGCGACATCTACGGTAAGAGGCTTACTCCAGGGCAGAGGGCTCAGATCTATCGGCTTCGAAAGTGGCAGCGTCGCATCCGTGTCTCCGACGCCACGGAGCGAAATCTCGCTTTCGCCCTATCCGAAATCTCTAAGATAGCCAACAACCTAAACCTCCCCAAAAACATCCTGGAAACAGCCTCTGTCATCTATCGAAAGGCCGTGAAGGAGCACCTCATCCGGGGGAGGTCCATACAGGGTGTGACCGCCGCCGCCATATACGTGGCTTGTCGACAGTGCGGACTCGCACGAACCCTCGAGGAAATCGCCATAGCCTCAAGCATCAACAAAAAGGAGGTGGGGCGCAGCTATCGGTTCCTCATCAAGGAGCTTGACTATTTCATCCCACCCCTGACACCCAGCCAATACATCACCAAATTCTCCAATCAGCTCACCATGCAAGGGAAGGTGGAGGAGATTGCCCACAAGATCCTCACCACCGCGAGGGACCTTAAACTCACATCGGGTAGGGGTCCAACTGGCATAGCTGCGGCCGCCAGCTACATCGCCTCTATGCTCATAGGTGAAAGGAAAACTCAGAGGGAAATCGCTGAAATCGCTCAAGTAACTGAAGTCACGATTCGGAATCGCTACAAGGAGTTGGCTGATCGTCTCATGTTCGTTGTCACCCTTTAACTCCACCTCCATTCATTTAGGAAAAAATTGGCTTGATGTCAAGACATTGGGTCGAACATTATTTTCGGACAGCTTCCCCAATGAAGATCAAGGCTGGTTGCTATGGCGTAGAAAATCGCTGCTAGATGATGACCGTTAATAATCCGTAAGATTCCCCTATGAGCCGCCTAGAACCGGACCGATGGCGCTACCAAGACAGCTAACAACGTTGAGAAAACCAAAGACCCTGCCTCGGGTGTCTCCTATGGTGACGTCGTTCACCAGAGAGGTAAGTAGTAGGGTGTTAACACCCGCACGGGTGAGAAGAACCTATGGACAGCCTTGGCTCCAAGTAATCGGCGAGCAACGAGAGCGCGTTGAAGAACTTGGTGCCAAGATTCTTGAAGAGAACCCTTGGATATGTGAATGCACCTTCGACACCGATTTATGGTTTTCGGAACCATCCAAGATAATCACGTCTTTCCGAGCCGCATATTGGGGTATGACTTCAAGATCGCTGTGGAATGCGCGTTGTTAGCTGCAGATGCCGGCGCCATATCCACTGATGAGGAAGCCATCTCGATTGCTGGAACTGGGTGGGCTAGTGGAGAGGAAGACTGCGCCCCCATAGTGACACTAGCAGACGCGTACGATGGGGGAGTCCATCAGCTTAGAAAAGGGGTTGGAGTTATGAGAAATCATGGCCATGCCTAGATTGAGATTCACAGCAAGATGATTTAGGATATTAGACAAGCCAAACTCCCAATTTGAAAGACTTTGAAGCTTGGCGAGAATAACTAAATAGGCAATGGAACAATAATCTGTTGGGAAAAGAACCATGAAAACCATAGTCACAAAAAAGAAAAAAGAGGAAGAGCTGATTCAACAAGTTAAGGAGTGGCATAAATTAGCAAAGCACGACATAGAAAAAGCAGAGGACGACTTAAATAGAGGATGGTACTCCGACTCATGCTTTTATTCCCAACAGGCATGTGAAAAAATCCTTAAAGCCTTTCTTCGATCAAGGGGTGTAATCATGAGGGGGCATAAGATAGAGGAGCTAATCATGGTTTCTAAGGAGCATGGCTTAGAAGTTGAAGACTTAATAGAGCGGAGGGAGATGTTAGAAGAGCTCTCCGACCAATATTTGGCCCCGCGATACCCCAATTTTAGGGGCAAGACCGCACGAAAAATAGAGGATTATACGGAAGACTTCGCTAAATCATGTTTGGGGGTTGTGAGGAAGATATGGGAAAGAGTAAGAAAAAAACTGAAGCAGACTTTGGAAAAAGCGAATTGGGAATCGACATAGCAAGGGCTTTAAGGAAATACGCTGACATACTCTTGAGTAGTTCGCTGAAGGTAAGATCCATTGTTGTTTTAGGATCCAGAGCCAGGGGAGATTGGAAGCCATGGAGCGACACTGACATAGTTATCGTGGCCGAAAATTTTCCTGAGGAATACGGGAAGCGCCTAGCCGCGCTTCATCGAGAAAAGACTTGGGGCATAGCGATGGAGGCTAGAGCCTACACACCCAATGAATTCATTGACGCAATTATAGGATTGGATTTAACAGCGTTAGATGCGGTATATGAGGGGAAGAGGATCTTTGATGATGGCTTTTGGGAAAAGGCAAAGGAGACGTTCAGAATCACGAAAAAAGCCTATAAACTGAAAAGAATTAAAAATGGCTGGATTGCTAAGGAACCACTATAGCCGTTGAACACTTCACGCCTAATTTTTCCTTGATCGCGTTTGGCCATCTGTTCTTGTCGAAGCCGTGTTGTGCCACAAAGGCTGTGGTGAACCGGGTTAGCCCAGCGCCGAAACAGCCCGTCCATAAGGTTTCTCCAGTTGTACACTTAATGTGAAAGCTTTTGGTGTAGTGGTTTCCAACCAGATTGAAGCTTCCACACGCCATCCATGCATCGTTCAGGGTTCTTTCGCCCTTGTGCGCAGATAGAACTGAAGCTCCAGCTTGGGCTGTTCTGGGATCTCCGTGTCTTCATCCACCCGCTGATCCTCGGCCAGGTAAAATGTGTCGCCTGCAAACTGGATTCGCCAATTAAGAGCAAGCAACTCATCAACGATCTGAGCCGCCTTGTCCATCACTTGGTTGCGGGTCTCGATGCATTGTTGTGGGGTTCCGAGCCAGACGAGTTCCATACGCCAAAACTCGCAGAGGCGCTCTATGCCCCTCACCCCTCCGGCTTCATAACGATACGTGGGACCGCTCACATCCAGGGCCCTTATAGGGAGATCCAAAACATACCCGGGGGCCTCAAGAAGCTGGGTTAATTCTTCCATTGGCGCCGCATCGGTGATTTCAGCGTTGACCTGCAATGGAACATATCGCTCTTTCTCTCGATACCTGGGTGCACAAACGTAGAACACCCCCAGGCTCGCCCTGTATCTTCTTTGCCTTGAAGGCTGTTTCGATGGGAACGAGCTTCGGCCAGATAAACTCTGCGAAGCCCAACGGTCTGGCTAGGTTCTGATAGAGGATTTCCTTAATGGTATTTTGCAAAGCTGCGAAAGGTGGCATGTAATACCATTGTCCCTTCCTGGGAATCGAGTGATCCAGCCTAGTTTTTCAGCCTCTTCTGTTGGATCCTTGGTAAACCTGATGGGCTTTTCGGCACCTTGCCTAATGATTATACCGACTTTATGAGCGAGTTCTCTGCTTATGGTTCGGGCTTCTGGTGCCATGAATCTGATGACGCGGTCAAGGTCTCCTCTATCAATCACTGCCTCATCCACGTTCGTTAGGATTACCCTCATCTCTCCGTTGAGGTCTTGAACCTCTTGAGTTGCTGGATAATGGCGCAACAGTTTGGCTCGCTGAACATCGCATGGAGCCTCAGTGACATCCTCCCACGAATGGATTCGTGGGCTTCCTCAGGGCCCGCACAGCGGGTTGGTGGAAGCTTTGCGGAGGTTGCGCCCTCCTCATGGGACTCAGGCTGTCCATGGGGCCAGCCCCCACCCAACAGACCAGCCGTTGGGCTCGCTGGCTTCAGCGGAGACTAAACCCCGTTTGGGCGTCGACCCCGAGGCTAATCCCTCAGCCCAAGGGAGAAGTGGACGTCGAAAAATTTAAGGTTTAGGCCATCCACCCCACGGCTGAAGCACGTGGGCTTTCTGGCTAATTTTGATAAATTTTTTATTCGCTCTTACAATGATTAGATGTCACCTCCAAATAAGGGCGTTTGTGCGTGTTGAAAGGGATCATAGACGTTCACATCCACCCATTTCTCAGATTGATCAACGAAAATGATTTGTTAACCGAGTTGATGCGGGCTGAGGTTGACCTTGGGGTTTTGCTGGCATTGGATGTGGACCCTGACGATCTTGATCAACCCGAGATACGGAATATGATTTTGCAGCGTTGTTTGGACCTCTATGTGTGGGATGCCCCCCGGGTCATAGAGGAGTTGAAGAGGCTCCTTCGAATGGTGAGAACGGATAATGAGCAGGTTGCCAACCTGGTGAAGAGACACCCCGACAAATTTTTGGGCTTTGGATCCATTAACCTATCCAAAAGCGAAACGCATGTGGAGGAGAAGCTACGGGAAATTGATAGGCTTAACCTCAGTGGGATTAAGCTCATACCCACCCTTCAATTTTTTCATCCTATAAAAGTGGGTAAAAAATTGGAAAGGGTTTTTAAGCATTGTGAGAGAAGGGAGAAAATTGTCATGTGCCACACCGGATGCGACCCCTACGTCTGGGAGTATCCGGAGTTTTCGGAGGATGCCAACCCCAGGCATCTGAAACCCATAGTCGAGAAGCTCGAGGGGGTCCCTGTTGTCCTGGCGCATATGGGATGCTACAGTTCCAGGTCGCCAGGGGTTTGGCTGGAAGAGGCCCTAAAATTGGGGAAAGACCATGAGAATGTTTGGTTTGACATAGCCGCCGTGACATATGCTGTTACACGAAGGGATTTTGTTGACAGAATCAGGAAGGCCGTGGGGATGGATCGAATCCTGTTTGGCTCAGACTACCCGGCTGTGCAGGGACTTAGCATCAAATCGATGATTGATGAGGTGAAAAACTCTCCATGCCTCACTGAGGAGGAAAAGGTAAAGATTCTGGGCTTGAACGCTTTAAGGCTCCTTAATTTAAGATCGTGAGCAAAATCCCCTACCTTCATGGATCATACATGATGCAAATACGAACGACAGAATCGTAGCCTTCGGAAGGGCAACCAGCTTCGAGACAAAAACCGTAAGAAACGTGGGAAACTTAAGCCCAAGCCAACCCATGAAAAAAGGCTTTACAAGCCAGAGGCAAAAGTTGAATGATTGCTTACATTGTGCGTAGAAGCCTCTTTGTATAGCCTCTCAGCATTCGTTATTAGTTCCTTAACCTCCCCCTTTTCCATCATCCCTCAACCAGCTTCTCAACACGCTTAAAGCCATTCATAAACTTTATGAAAAGGGTCAACACCCATTGACATCTGCTGTGGTGCGGGA
>LIHJ01000080.1 GCA_001399805.1 Candidatus Bathyarchaeota archaeon BA1 | reverse complement strand
AGGGCGCCGATGGTCATGACCCTCGTTCCGCTGGAGATGTTCACCACCGCCGCGGAGTTTTTGCTTCGTTGAATCACCTCATTCACCCGATCCGCCACATCCAGCACGTTAAAAGCGTCTGCCTCCACTATCTCCACAACATAACCGAGCTTCTCAGAAAAACTCTTCACATACTCCATACACTGCCTAACCTCATTATCGTTGCTGCCAACCAAACACACCCTCTTTATGTTCGGTCGGGATCGCAACCCAATTAACACCTTCTCCGGGGTTTTCCCCACCGTTGCCACATACACATACTCCGTCAAGAGCCCACCCCACTGAGCTATAGCATGTCATACCTATTAAAACCGCATTAATTTTTACTTTTTGGGTTTGTGGGTTTAAATCCTCATCCGCACTCCACTTTGGACATCTAGAATATTCAGAAGCACGTCGTGTAAACTGACTCTTCTTCTTGAAGTCATAGAATCAAATTATAAATAGTTTAAATAGCAATCTGGAGTACATGATTCCATGCTTGGCGATTGCAGTTTTTCTAGGGATGTGCCTTGCTACTTTCCACGGTGTAAACCTGTACAATCTCAAAAGATCCATTGCCAAGAAAGAGGGAGTTAGGTATAAAGCTGAAGTGGAGCGGCCAAAAGGACTTATCTTCGCCTTGGCAAGCCTCGGAACCGGGATCTTTTTCCTAGAGTCAGTCATCTATGTCCTTCCGGTCTTCCTAAATCTTCACGAAATAATATTCAATTCCTTCCTTCAACTTAGGTTCCCCTTTGACTCCTGGGTGCAGTTGGCAGGCATCCTCTTAACTGCTTTTGGCTACTTTCTATTTGCCTGGAGCATTCTCACCAGAGGAAGGTATGCTACTTCTCGGGAAATGCCTGAAGATCAGAAGCTCGTGACATGGGCCCTTATCGCTACGTACGCCACCCGTCGTACCTTGCCTACTTTATTTTATTTGCTGGCCTATTTCTAACCCCTCTTAATCTAATCGCTGTGGTTCCGTTTATTGCAGTCCCAGGCTATGTACGAATAGTTCCCAAGGAGGAGGGGCTCTTGACAAAAAGGTTCGGTGAAGCATATTCTGAGTATCAACACACGACGGGCAAGTTCTTTCCAAAAATGAAGTAAACAGCCAACTAAAAAATAGAGCAATACCGAAAAGCTGGGGCCCAAAAATAGTGGCAGGACTTTACGACTTCCCATCCCTAAAAGGCTTAAAGCTCTTCGCAGAAACGGTAATTCCATATTTCAAATAAAAGAGGGCGTTGTTGGTGATATCTCCACGTAGGGTGGTTCAAACCCCCACCCCTGCCATCATCATGTAATCACGTGGGAAGGTTTTTCGGCTCCCTCTATGGTCTCTGCTCTCGATGTTAGCGTTAGGAAAAACTCTAGGAAGGGGCATCAACCCGAGGGTATGAACGAAAACATGAAACTATGTAGCCACTTCTCGTTCAAGATTAAGTGTAAAACCCTGACGTTAAACGCATAAAAATGACCATTCAGGTTTCGAACTGGCTTAAAATCTATGGGACCATCAAAACTCACTTTGCCAAAAATAAGCATTTCATGCGTTCCTTGAAAAGGAGGGGGAAGTTTTCGCTGTATATGAAAAACGTAAAAAGTTGTTTACTTTGAGAGTGTTCTTCCTTCATAAAGATGGATTAAGGTTCTGATCTTGCTTTACAAGTGAGCTACGGCATTGTGATGGACTCTGTTTTGGAAAACAAATTTCTTGCTTAGACAATTATGATAACAAAATGCTTTAAGCTTACATAATGAATTAGGACCATAGGTGCGATTGATTGAGTATAAGACATCATATCTTAAGAGTTAGCAGGGATGAGTGGGTTAGGCAGGTGTTTGATGTTAAGAAATATTATACTGGAATGAGGGCTGTGAAAGGATGGGAAACTAATTCTGTGGTAATTTTTCTTAAAAAGGTCGAAAAGACGGATTCCGTGATCGGTTACGCAACCGTTGAGGATGTTGAAACGCTCAACGAGATGAGTGAAAATGAAAAAGCCATGTGCCAAGAACATGGATGGATTACAGCCATAAAACTAAGGGATGCCAAACGATTAGAACCCCCTAAGCCGCTAGGTGAAACCACAATCGGTGGATGGAGCGTTAAAGGAAGATTTCTACACGGTAGGTCCTTGTCGGATGAAGATATCAAATCCATATTGGAGGAATCGTGAATCGGGACCATTCCACGAAGTTTATTGAATGAGCCATTGAGCTGGGATATTGATTTCTGAAACTTATGAGGTTTTCATAATTTATGAGATGCTTCTCATAACATGGTAGGGGGAGTACGTTCGATGTCGGGGGTTAAGGTTATCGAGGAGCCCATTTTCAGAAACCGAAGATACGTATTTGAGGATAGATTAGTCGCTGGCGAGTGGTTAGCTCGGAAATTGAGGGATCATGTGAACAGTGATACAATGATCCTCGCAATACCGGCTGGTGGGGTGCCCGTTGGTTGCATGGTCGCTAAGAGGCTGAACCTAAGGTTGGACGTGATGCTGGTGAGGAAGATACACATTCCATGGAACCGAGAGGCGGGATTCGGTGCTGTAAGTTGGGATGGCACGGTTATTTTTAATGAGCCGCTGCTAATGCAGCTTGGATTATCAGAAGATGAGGTTAAAATGTGTATTAGTGAGGAGATGGAAGAGATTAGGAAGAGATGGGGGATGTTCAGAGGAGATCGACCCTTCCCCGATTTGAGGGGTAAAAGCATTGTATTAGTGGATGATGGTTTGGCATCTGGCTATACAATGTTAGCCGCTGTAAAATCCGTAAGAAAGAGCCTACCCAAAAAAACCATAGTGGGCGTGCCCACATCCTCCTTAAGTGCCGTCAAGCTTCTAGAACCACACGTTGATAAGATAATTTGCCTAAACATAAGAGAAGAATTCATCTATGCGGTGGCAGACGCATACAAATCCTGGCACGACCTATCCGATGATGAAGTCTGGAGTTTCCTAAAAAACTACCAGCTTAAGCGAAATCTTTTCATACTCTTCTTGGTATAAGTGCCAAATCTTTCGATATATCTGGATATGGGATGATGCGGGAAAAGATAGCCAGTACAATCGAGTCAGCAATTAACCATCTTGAAAATTCGGTGAAAGCCCTCGTGAAAAAGGATGAAGAGGGCGCGGTGAGCACGGTTTGGAGGGCAGCCTCAGATCTAGAATATGCCCTTTTCCTTTTTTCCATCACACACCAAGAAGAATTTAAAAGCCCCTCACAGAAGCTTGATTTGGATTCGAGACAGGTCGATATTGGACCTGCACTCATTTTGGCTCAGGACCTGCTTAGGGAAGCCAAAGGTAGTGTTGTTGTCGGTGAGCTTCATGAAGCACGCAGGAAAACATTGTTAGCACGGGGTCATATCTTAAGGCTTCAGGAGACTTTTGAAAAGAGGAGAAGGGTCTAGGCCAGTGGCTGGGTCATTGTTTCAGCGATGCGGATGTTTCTTTTTGCGAGTTCGGTGAAGAATTTATTGGCTAGCTCAGCATTCCATCCGATTTTCCCAGCGTGTACTACGCCTTTCTCCTTTACGTCGCCGCGTGCAATCATTTGGCTCACAATTGAGCATGGATAGGCTGTGGTGCGACCCATTGCTGTTACATCGTTTTCCTTGTCATAAAAGTCGATCAGTTCGTAAGCGCATTGCGTCTTCTCTCCGCTTTTTTCACCTGCCACATGAACCCTCTGAACCACCAGGTCTCCCTCCCCCTTTTCATACTGAAGCATTCTATTTCCCAGTTCGATCCAGAACTCCATTGGCGTTATTTCGCATCCTTTCACTTTTAGGGGTTCACTGCTCGTGAGGCCCAGGGCAATTAACTTTGTCCACATGTCACAGTGCCCTTTCCAGCGCACAGTTTTGTGCCAAGCGTTTTTCGTATCTTTTAAGCAAAGGTGCTCAATGAGATCGAAAGGTGCGCCCGTATAGAAAGCCTCGCATTCTCCTATGGGTTCAGGAAATGTTATACTTTCTGGATTTCCAGGTCCGGTTAATTTTTCCACCTCAACAACCTCGCCGTCCCTGAGTATTCTCACTTTTCCGAGGTTAGTTCGTATTGCCCCCGTCCAATACCATGCAATTTTGTATCGTAGTGGGTTGTTGTATCCAGGGGTATCCTTCTGCGGGAAACCTCCACACCACATGTAAATTTCTTCCACCCTATCCAATTTTCTTGCTCCATATCCCTCAAGGATTCTGTCGATTCCTGGATCCAACCCACATGAGGGCACAATGGTCACCCCAGCATCCTTAGCTCCTCTATCCAGGCCAAATACTTCAGGTGGGGAGCCTATATCAACAATGTCTACTCCCGCGCTTATGGCGGCTTTTGTCACTTCCAGGTTGTACTCTCTTATGAGTGTGTTCGCGATCACATCAAACCCACCCTTCATCAACTTAAGGAGTTTTTTACGGTCCGTTACATCGATGTATTCTGCTTTTACTTTATCGCTCCCCAACTGGTTAACATACTGCCTCAGCCTTTGGATGTCGATATCACCAGCAACGACCTCAGACACCTCGTGGCTTCTGATTAGGTCTTTGAGTAGGGCGGATCCCATCTTCCCTATTCCAAGTGCCAGTATTCTCATACTTTGCCACCACGGTGTGAACAATCTTAAGATTTAATAACTTTAACCAATCATAAAGGGACGATGAAAAATCTATTCTTCCTCCAACTCAACCCGCTTCCTCTCCTTTATGATAAAAGTGTTTTCTTTGCCTGAGATCACGCGGAATTGCTCTTTTAGCTCCGCTTTATGCAGGAATTTTCGAAGGAGCACCCTTAGATATGCTTTCGAGGGAGCCCTCCCCTCTTCGTATCTTAGGGTGATCCCAGTTCCTGAAACATTGATCTTTGCCTTCACTCTGTCCTTCAAGAAATCTGTCAAGTCTTTCACCTTCTGATCACCGTCCCTATCGCGAAGCTCGGAGATCTCAATTATGAGGCTTTGCATGTTCCACTTCCAACTTTTCAGCTGCTCCTTATATGGACAACAGTTTTAAATCTTTATTGCCCGGACCCCAAGGATTTGGCATAAGTTGATTAGTGGCACCACGCATCTCCATAAACGAGGTGGTGGTTGCCATAATATTTCAGAGGAAGTATTTCGGAGGAAGGCGGATACGTCGTTGACTTTTATGAAGACGGTGTTTCTGCAGTCGTAGCCATATTTCTGGTCGATGATTTTCCCACTCATTATCAATATCTCTTTGAGCCCCCTTCCCATCCTTGCAATGGTGACCCTCTGTCCTCGACTCAGCTCCGTGTATGCGGTAAGCGCGCGCAAGAAGATGATTGAACCAAAAGCAACACGATCATGATTGGCAAGCTGAGAGGTTAGGAAATCGCAAAATCCAACAAAGGTGTATCCCCTTTAGGAGCGAGTAATTCACGATACGGACTTCCCCTTGCTAACAAACGCCTTAAAGAAGATGACACGCACCATCCCTCAAATAAGGGATAACAAGTAGAAGGACGGGGTTAAAATTCTTGAATATCGCTATTCTAATGCCAGCTCCTCCCTCAACCCCTTGGTTGGATATGTGAACACAGAAATTTTGTCAGGAGGAAAACTGATTGTAACCTCATCGCCTACATTCAGCCACTCGCCTATCAACGCGGGGCGGACTATTACCACCATGTCTTCATTTTTAAGCCTGATCTCGTATCGTATGTTTGTACCCTCGAACCTAAACCTCTCAATACGACCAAACAACAAATTGAACCTCTTTTTTCGGCCTTTCTCCATCATGAGGGTTTCTGGTCTAACGGCTAAAACTACTCGTTCACCTTTGTTTTTCATTTTGTCAATGGTGCGAACAATCAACCCTCCACGCAACTCGATAACCGATCCCTTCTCATCCACCTCCACAATGTGGCCCTCAAGAAAATTGGATTCTCCGATGAAATTAGCCACAAAAACATGCTGAGGACTCATATACAGCTCCTGTGGTGTCCCAACCTGCAGAATCTTCCCTTTCTTCATCACTGCGATTCTGTCAGAAATGGCCATGGCCTCTCCCTGATCGTGGGTAACATGGATCGCGGTCAATCCAAGGTCTTTCACAAGCTTTCTCAATTCATACCTCAATTCAAACCTGATCTTGGCGTCCAGGGCGCCTAGGGGTTCGTCTAGCAACAAAAGTCTGGCGCCAGCAGCCAATGCTCTGGCTAAAGCAACCCTTTGCATCATTCCACCGCTCAGCTCTTGTGGAACAGCGTCTGAACGCTCGTAAAGTCGAACCATCCCCAGCATCTCACGCCCAACCTCCTCGCTTCTCTCTTCTTCCCAAGCCTTCACCCGCGGACCGTACGTTACGTTATCCCAGACATTCATGTGTGGAAATAGTGCATAGTTTTGGAAAACATACCCGATGTCCCGATCTTCCGGGGGCAGGTGGGTCACAAGACGCTCATCGATGTATATTTCTCCCTCGTCGGGTTTAATCAGGCCCGCCATCATCCGCAGCATGGTGGTTTTTCCACAGCCGCTCGGACCCAGTAGAGTCAAATACTCCTTGTCATGAATTAGCAGATTCACATGATCCACCGCGATGATTCGTCCCTTTTCAAAGGTTTTGGCTAGGTTTACCAGTTTAACCTCTGGCACTTTGTTTTCACCCTCGGGAAGTGGTATTTTGAGCTATTATGTGGCATCATTTCTTTGTCACCACCCTAAAGATGAAAAGAAGTATGAGGGATAGAGCGATTAAATATGCGGATGCAAAAAGGGCTGCAGGTATTGCGAGCGCCTCGACCATGTTCACAACCAGTGGTGGAATGGTCACATCACTCCCCATGACCAAAAAGGTTGCGCCGGTCTCGCCCAGAGAATGCGTAAAGGATAGAATAACCCCTGCGAGAATCCCACGCTTTAACAATGGTAGGGAGATCGTCTCAACAGCGTCGTATGGTGCCGCGCCCAAGGTTCGGGCTGCACCCTCGTACATTGGGATCTCTGACCCCTCAAAAGCCGCTATGGTGGGCTCCACAACCACTGGGACAGAGAACACGATATGGGTCAAGATTATGAGCCAAATACCTGGATTCACCAGTTTTAACCCTCCTGGTCCCCAAAGAAGGAGAACGGACAAACCTAATGCGGAGGTGGGGACTATCAGCGGGATTCTTAGCAGAGACCTGATGAGCCTACCGGGTTTGTATCGTTCAATCAAATATACCGAGGGAATGGCTATACAAGTGGCCACGTAAGTGGAGATAAATGCTGCGGTCACAGAAACAAGGGTGGCCCTCAACAATGTTGAGAAGTAGTTTGATGGCCCGAATAATTGGTAGAGCACCCCCTTCTCTATCTCGCCAGTGTAGGGGTCATGAGCCCAAGACAGAGCCACGGAATTCAACACAACGGCTACGGGCACGATCACCAACAGAACAATGGCGGTCAAGCCGAGAAAGTCTTTGATCCAAGCCATTCTTCTGGATGCGAACCTCTCTCTCCTCAAGATTTTTCTCTCAACGCGTAGGGCTGAGAAGAGACTAGGCAATGCCATAATCCCCCTTTTCTGCATGAAAAACTCTATGGGAAGAATCGCCGCGGAAGCGATAACGATCAGAATGCACCCGAGAAATGAGGCGGAAGCAAATTTAAATTCGAAGACCCAACGAACAATGGCCAAAGGGGCAGTTGTGTAGATGCTTGCCACCACCATGGTTGCGCCTGTTTCCCCGAGGGATCTGGCGAAAGCTAAGACCCCGCCCGAAAATATTGCCGGAAGAGAGAGGGGAAAGACTATCCTTCTGAAAGTCGTTAGGGAAGAGGCACCTAAGGTTCGTGAGGCCTGCTCAAACACTGGCTCTAAATCCTCAAGTTTTGCTTGTAACGTTCGAACTATATAGGGAAACGTCAGCGCAACATGTACAACCAAAATCAAGAAGGGGATATTAACAAATGGAATCAGGTAGTTTGCTTCGACTATTCCTCTTCCCAGCAGCATCCCTAAACCAGTGATACCTGTCCACGTTATCAATGACGCGAAGCCGAAACCTGACGTGGGGATTACCAATGGGAAGGTGATGATGTCCTCAAGCAAGGCCTTCCCTGGAAACCTCCTGCGGGCCAATAGGTATGCGAGAGGTATGCCGAAGAGGAAATCCAAAATGACTGTAAAAAGGGCGATACGAAGGGACAAGGCTAGATGCCTTTGTATTTGTATCCAATTTTCATCCTTAATGAAGGCGTTTGCAAAGACTTCATTGTAAATATCGCTCCATTTGGTAAACGTGAAGGAGATCAGAAAAAAGCTTGGCAAAAACACGAAAATGATGAGGCTCATGACTGTTGCGAACACGGCGATGATGGAAATAAGTTCCTGTTTATCCACCTCCCTCATGGAACTATGCACATGTCGTCCTCCCAGTTAGGGTTATATTCCTGGATTTCTCACAGCGGTCCAAACGCTGAAGAGGGCATCCATCGCTTCGCCCGGTAACGCCTTTAAGACGGGCACACGAATTTCGTATTGAACCCCATTTTTCTCATTAAAGACGCTTTTGTCAAGAGGCACGCTTGGGTTTGCTGGCCGAAATCCATGTTTCTGCGCCCTCTCTTGACTCTCCTCCCTCAAAAGGTATAGAAGATACTGCGCCGCTGCAAATCTCTCCCATTTGCCAACCCAGGGCGCATCAAGAATTATGAAGGGATGATCGGAAAAGAGCGTCCCACCCTGGGGATAGATTGCAACTAAGGACTCACCCCACTTTTTCTGGGCCTTTAATGAATTGTCTAAAACCACGCTTTCATATACGCCGAAACAGTCGATGGCTGACGGCCCATTTTCTGCTGCCCACGCACCAAAAAACCCTGTGCTTTTTCCATACGCCACCGCCTTAGATTCGATTCTTCTAACGAAGCTTAACACGGTCTCATTTTTGAAATCGTTAGCAGTAAGTTCCTCGGGTTTCTTACCGCTTGCCTCAGCGAACTCGAGAACCACTACCATGGTCCCGCCATTACTGAGCAATGGATCAGGATGCCCATACTTGTAGCTAATACCCTCCAACGCCAATCGATTTAGATCCTTAAAGCCACTCACGTTGTGTTTTTGAAGGAAAGACCTCCAGCCAGCTATAACAACGGGGGATAAGACCAATGGTGCCCAGTCTACGGCTATGTCTTTGTCATTTCCAAGTCCTCGCCACTTCATGTTTATGTAGGGTATCCAGATGCTTGATGCTGGGCTCCAAGCGGCTGGCTTTATGCTTCCCCAGAGGAGAAGATTCACGGTTTCGTGGGTTCCTCCCACCACAAGCTTCACGTAAACCTTCATGCCGAATCTTTCAAAGAACCATCGCTCGAAATCGGGTGTAACCTGTTCAATCCAGCTTTGTTTCTCGCTCGTGTAAAGGAACTCAAACTCAATGCTGGTTGGCATGCCTCCTTCGGTGACAGTCGGACCTACTCTCGAAAAAATGAGGGAAAGGGCTGAGAAAATCAAAAAGCCGATGAGCACCCCGCTGAAAAGGAGGATGTATCCACGACTCGGGAAAAGCCTGAATCGGGATTTCCGTCTCGGTTGAACCAATTTTCTTCCCATTTCGGTGAGGCTTTTTAAATTAACCCTCTAGCTCCTTTCTTCTGTCCACGAGGCATGCATGTTCGATGACGGCGCATTGAGGGTCAACACCAACCCTATCAGCAGATCGGGTTGATTGTACCTCTTGAAGGACAATTTCTGGGTTAATCACAACACCAGGACCCATCAATAAGCGGCATTTATCATAAAGGAAGGTGCTCGGTAACATCCGCATCTTATACTCCTTGCCCTTGTAAACCACGGTGTGACCCGCATTGGGGCCAACCCCAGCCCTTACAGCCACCTCGATCTTGTCCTTCAATGAAAGGTAGGAGATGATCTTCCCTTTCCCCGTGTCTCCGAAGAAACCGCAAACCACAACGGTGCAGGGCATGTGATTTCCTCCAGCCCCTTGACAATGATGTGTCTCTCCTCTTAAGGTTTACCATGACATGATGGGCGGTCCCTATTCCACGTAGAAAAA
>LIHJ01000073.1 GCA_001399805.1 Candidatus Bathyarchaeota archaeon BA1 | reverse complement strand
TACGCCGAGGGCATCCCCGCGGGCCCGCCACCAAACTATGGAATTAGACTTATTTTGAGGCTGTACCTTGGTAATGGGTAAATTCCTTTAAATTCTGATAAACATTTGAATCACCAACTTTATTTATAGAGTAGACATTGCATTTTAAGTAAAGGGGAAAGTTTGTTTTGAAGACTCCACCTTTGCATGTTGGAGCGGATAACCGCCTATACCAAAAGAGATTAAATATTAGCGGAGGAAATCATGGTCTTGATCGTAAGGCGTGCGCGCATTTCAATTAATCCCTTCGCAGAATTTTGTGGTGAGTGTGAGGCCGCTTTAAAGGATGCTTTGAGTAGACAGCACCCTGTGATTTCTGTCCCCTTTATCATGCTTGAAACCCCTCCCAGCCCTGAGTTTGGTGAGTTGTCGTCCTCGATGTGTTTTGAGCTCGCGAAGCAGACGGGAGGGAGACCTCGTGAAATAGCCGAACGGATCGTGGAGGCCATTGATGTATCACGGTTTCCTCTCATTCAGTCTGTTAAGCCGGCTGGGGAGGGGTACATCAATTTTTATGTGGATTTTGCAGAATTATCCACCCTAACCATTGAGTCAGTTAGGTCTCTTGATGCTGAATATGGATATGTTAAGGTGGATAAGCCCAGAAGAGTCATCGTGGAGCACACCAGCGTTAATCCGATTCACCCCATTCACATCGGGCAGGCGAGGAACCCTGTGCTGGGCGATGCTCTTGCGCGTATTTTGAGGGCTCGTGGGCACATGGTTTTTCGGCATTACTACGTTGACGATGTGGGGCGTCAGTCAGCGGTTATCTCTTATGGATATGAAAAGCTTGGTAGGCCAAAGCCGACGGAAAAGCCCGACCACCTCATCGGCTTGATTTACACAATAACCAGTTGCATCATGGAGGTTCGACGCCTCAAACAGGAGATTGAGCGGGCCAGGGAGCATTTCGCAAACGAGGAGGTTTTGAAGTTACAGCGGGAATTGGATGATTGGATGTCAGTTGCGGTGGAGCTTGAGGGTAGGTTCCCCCAGCTCTTTGGACAACTCCTGGATGGGATCAACAAAGACGAGGATCCCGAGTCTAGGGTGACTAACCTAATCCGTGGATACGAGGCTGGTGAGGAGGAGGCGAGGCGTTGGGTGAGGGAGGTTTGTCAACTATGTATTGAGGGGTTTAAGGAAACCCTCGGTAGAGCTGGAATCTTCTTCGACTCATGGGACTGGGAGAGTGACTTCGTTTGGAACAGCGACGTTTCACGGGTTCTGAACCAGCTAAAGATGACCCCATACGTTTTTCAGGTTGGCGGGGTTCTTGAGTTCAATGCGGAGAAGGTGGCCCAGGACCTAAACCTTAAGGGGATGCTGGGCCTAGGGGAGGACTACGAGATCCCATCCCTGACGCTGGTTAGGGCGGATGGCACCACCCTGTACACAACGAGGGACATCCCATACAGCCTATGGAAGTTTCAGAGGGCTGAGAGGGTGATCCATGTGATTGGAATGGAGCAGACGCTATCTCAGTTGCAGTTGAGGCTCGCCCTATGCGCTTTGGGGCATGTGGATCATGCAAAAAACCTGACCCATTTTGCCTACAACCTGGTGAGCCTCCCTGGCTATCGAATGTCGAGCCGAAGGGGTCGCTACATCACCCTCGACGAGGTGATGGAAGAGGCGATCAAGAGAGCGCATGACGAAGTCACCAAACGGTCCCCGCACTTACCGGACGAGGAAAAGCGTCGGATCTCAAACCTCGTGGGCATAGGAGCCGTGAAATACGCCCTCGTTGAGGTGGATCCCACAAAGCCCGTGGTCTTCACGTGGGACCGAGTGCTGAACTTCGAGAAGAACAGCGCGCCTTTCATCAATTATGCCTACACAAGGGCATGCGGGATTCTAAGGCGGATGAAGGTTTTACCTGAGGTGGTGGATTATAGATTGTTAGATCATCCATTAGAACGAGGGTTGGTCATTCAAATAGCTAAATTTCCCGAAGTTTTTATAGACACTGCCGATAATTTAAAGCCTGAGAGTATCGCCAATTACGCAAATACGCTGGCTGAAAAATTCCATGAATATTATGAGAAGGCAAGCGTTATTCATGCGGAAACATTAGAGCGGCGGGTTGCTAGAGCTGCTTTGGTTAAGGCTATACAGGTTGTGTTAAGGAATGCCATGACACTACTTGGAATAGAATTATCCCAGAGGATGTAACTTCCCTTCTCAGGAGACTTTCTTCAGCACGTGCTGAAGCTAATGAAAGAAATATTAAGAATGCTAATTTTGATAGATTTAGCGCGCGCGATTTTAGATTCATCCTCTACCCATTTCCTTCTTGACCATTATGAATGGAGGAAACCTTAAACTCAAAGATTTAAATTTTAATATTGTTGCAGGCTGTCGAAAGATTCGTAATCCTTAAATGTAAGTTGTTAATGTTATCGAAGGTTCCAAAATCCTTATGAATAAAGGATAGGATTTTAAACATTGTTTGATATGGCTGCGGAAGTCGTTCAGTCGGTGAAGTTCAAATATGAGACGAATGAGGTAATGCAAGTCTCTGCTTAGAGACTTTAGGGACATCGTTAACTACTGCATCACAAAGCTTTTGGAGCTAAAGACGACATCGGTTTCTAAACTCCACAAAGCGACTTATCGGGAGCTGAAAGGGCGCTATGACTACAACACCCAGTACTTTGTTTCGGCGTATAGAGTGGCAGCATCAGTCTTGGAGAGTTGTAAGAGGGAACGGAAGAGGGAACCTGTTGTCAGGAAGCTCTTCATGAGGCTCAGTCCTTTGCTAACAAAGTTTGACGGTAAATGGCTTAGAGTCTCGGTCAGACCAAGAGAGTTTGTGTATCTTCCTTTGACGATTGGGGAATATCAACAGAAATTCATCGATGAATGGGAAAAAGGAAAGCTCAGAATTGGTATGGTCACCTTGAACGAGAACTACGTCATCATCCCATTTAGGCGGGAGATAGAATGGGAGAAACCAGACGGAGCCATAGCCTTCGATGTTAATGAGAAGAGCTTGGTCGGCGTATCCATCAAAGGAAAGACGGTGAATGTTGATCTATCCGAAGTTAAGAGGGTTCATGACTGCTACTTTGAGAAACGGAGACGCGTACAGGAAAAGTTGGCTAAAAAGCCGAGAGTAAAGGAAAAGGTTCTGGCCGAGTATTGTGGAAGAGAAAAAAGGAGAATCAACGACCTTCTACATAAGGTTAGCAAAAGAGTTGCGGAATACATAAGTAAAAACAAGCTTGAAACCATTTTCGAGGGGCTAACCCATATCAGAGGGTCAATAAACAAGAGGGTCAAGAGTTACAACAAGCACAGCAGAAAAGTGCAAAGAGTTTCCGTTCACTCAAAGAAGTTGAAGAGAAGGCTGAACAACTGGGCTTCAGAAAACCGCGAGCCCTGATAGAGTATAAGGCTAATATGAACGGCTTCAAAGTCCACTATTTAAACCCTTGGGGAACATCAAAGTTCTGCTCGGTATGTGGAGAAACAATCGCTCCGAATGAGAGGAACTGCCCCAAATGTGGAATAGACAGACATGTGAACGCATGTCTAAATCTGCTTAAAAAGCTCAAGATGTAGGGAGTTCAGCCTCCCCTAAAGGCTCCCTGATGAGGCTGATGAAGCTTGGGTGTCGATCCGCTGGAGATGAGGTAAACCAAGCTGAAACGAACGGGAGAAGTCGAAAGCTTCGACAGACAAAAGACCTTTATTTAAAAGTTACAAATCTTTCGACAGGCTGAAGGCAAGATGAATCGATACGGGTGTGTGGGTGAAATGAAAGTTGATACCACAATTACTAAGGAAAAATTGGCGAAAATGATCGATCATACGCTATTGGAACCAAGTGCAACTTATGAAAAAATTGAGAGGCTTTGTGAAGAGGCCATGGCCTATGGGTTTGCCTCGGTTTGTGTTAATCCATTCCATGTTTCACGTGCCGCAAAGCTTCTGTGTGGAAGCGGTGTTAAGGTATGTTGTGTTGTTGGATTCCCCCTAGGCGCATCCACACCGGAGGTAAAGGCCCTTGAAACAAGAAATGCCATTGAAAACGGGGCACAAGAGGTAGATATGGTCATTAACATAGGCGCCTTAAGGTCGAGGGACTATGACTTAGTGAAAAAGGACATAGAGGCCGTTGTTGAAGCAGCACACGGCTCAACAGTTAAAGTGATCATCGAAACTGGATTTTTAACAGATGAGGAAAAAGTGAAGGCATGTGAACTGGCCAGGGGGGCAGGCGCGCATTTTGTGAAGACATCAACAGGGTTCGGGCCCATGGGAGCGCTGCCCAGCGATGTGAGACTAATGAGAAAGACTGTGGGAGATGGGATGGGGGTGAAGGCGGCTGGCGGTATCACAGACTTTAGGAGTGCCCTAAGGCTGATCGAGGCTGGTGCCAATAGACTTGGAACAAGTGCTAGCACCCCTATAATCGAGGGCCTCGAATGGATGAAATTTAGTAGGTCGTGGTTCATAGAGGAGATCCCATGCAAAATTTGCCCTAGCAGGCATGCCAGCTTGGCCAAACAGCCAAAGGAGGTATTTCTCTACTACAAGGATAGATGCAAGACGTGCCCCGATAGAGAGTATAACAGGTTCTATGAAAAGTAGTGATGCAGCATGAACGGGTGGATGGGCGAAATTGTTAGAGTAAATTTAAGCAGGGGGGAGGTGGTCACACAAAAACTGGATGAGAATACAACAAAGAATTTTCTTGGGGGAAGAGGTCTAGGGGTTAGGGTGCTGTACGATGAACTGAAGCCGAAGACAAATCCGTTAAGCCCAGAAAATAAAATAGTATTCGCCACAGGCCCTGTTACTGGAACTAAGGCACCAACATCTGGCAGGTATTGTGTCATCTCCAAATCTCCTCTAACCGGAACCATTTTTGATTCCCACTCTGGGGGTTTTTGGGGGCCTGAGTTAAAGTTTGCTGGGTATGACGCGGCAATCATAGAGGGTAAAGCTGAGACCCCGGTCTATATCTGGATAAACGATGGGGGTGTGGAGATTCGTGGCGCCTCTGAGGTCTGGGGGCTGGACACCCACATGACAACGGAAAGATTGATCAAAGAAACAGATCCAAAGGCAAAGGTTGCCTGTATAGGCCCAGCTGGTGAGAGACAGGTCTCGCTTGCCGCGATAATAAATGATAGGCATAGGGCCGCGGGCCGCGGCGGACTTGGAGCCGTGATGGGCTCCAAGAATCTCAAAGCCGTTGTGGTGAGAGGAACATGTAGGGTTGATGTCGCTGATGAAGGAGGGTTCAGCGAAGCCCTTGATGAGAGTTTGATGGTGATTAGAAAAAATCCAATTACCGACAAGTCCCTTCCAACGTTGGGCACCGCTGTCTTGGTGAATCTCATAAATGAGCATGGAATGTATCCGACGAGAAATTTTCAAGAAGGGGTGTTTGAGGATGCTGAGGGGATAAGTGGAGAGAAAATAGCCGAGACAATCCTCAATGGAAGGCGAGCATGCTACGCCTGCCCCATAGCATGTGGCAGAATCACAAAAACCTCTGAGAAAGAGGGGGAGGGTCCCGAATATGAGACTGCCTGGGCCTTCAGCGCTCAGTGCGGGATAAACGATCTCACCCAAGTAACGCACGCAAATTACCTTTGCAACGAACTTGGCCTAGACACCATCTCGACTGGCAACACAATAGGGTGCGCCATGGAGATGTCTCAAAAGGGATTTTTAAGAGAGAAAATAGAATTTGGCGATGCTGACAAACTAGTTGAGTTGGTGAAGAAAATAGCGCTGAGAGAAGGGATTGGAAAAGAGCTTGGGGAGGGGTCAAAGCGTTTGGCAGAAAGACACGGCTGTCCAGAGCTCGCAATGCAGGTTAAGGGGTTGGAACTACCAGCCTATGACCCTAGGGGAGCGCAGGGACACGCACTAGCTTACGCTACGTCTAATAGAGGTGGCTGTCATCTTCGTGCCTATCTGATCGGCCCAGAAATACTGGGCACCCCCGCCTTGGTTGACAGATTCAGGCCAGATGGGAAGGCTGACCTGGTCATAACCTATCAAAATCTATTTGCAGCCTTGGATTCCATGATACTCTGCGTGTTCACCTCATTCGCGTTAAGCCCAGACCACTATGCGAAGTTCACCTCAGCAGTTACGGGTCTCAGATTCGCAGACGAGGACGTAATGAAAATCGGAGAGCGAATATGGAACCTGGAAAGGCTGTTTAACATGAGGGAGGGATTTGGGAAGAAGGATGATACACTTCCGCTGAGATTTCTTAAGACGCCACTTCCTGAAGGAGGCTCCAGGGGAAGAAGAGTGTTGCTGGATAAGATGTTGAAGGAATACTATGATTTAAGAGGATGGGATGGTGAAGGGTTTCCCCTAAAAAGTAAGTTAAAAGAGTTAGGCTTAAGTTGAAAATCAATTATTATCAGAATTTAAAGCTATTTAAATGATTCTGGGGTTTTGAAGTGACTATAACAGTTAAGGTAAAACTCTTTGCAACCTTTAGAGAAGTAGCGGGAGGGCGCCGCGAGGCTGACGTTGAATTACCTGAAAAGGCAACGGTGATGGACCTGATTGAGGGGTTATCCCAGCTCTTTGGTTACGAAATCAAGGATAATTTGTTAGATTTTGAAACGGGTGATCTGAAGCCTCTCAACAAGGTTTTGATTAATGGCTGTAATGCTGAACTTCTTCAAAAATTGAAGACGCCCCTGAAAGAAGGAGACGTTGTGGCCCTATTTCCACCCGTCGGCGGCGGATGATAAAAATACTGTTTTGTGGTCCTATCGAAGGTTGCTCCAAGAACATACAGGCTTACACGTGAAGGCGAAAAAGACTAAAGAGGTGATACGAAGAATGCTAGCCATTAAGCACGCCGTGTCTTTTGGGTTATGGGACGTGAAAAGTCTTTTTAAGCCGTTCACCCGGGTTCACGGTGGGTATTGAATGGCTCTTTCCTCACCTATCCGCTTTTCAATTAGAGGAATTAATATCTTTTCTCAGCGGCTCTGCGGGCCCACTCAAAACAGATAAGAGGGCAGTTTAGAAAATAGTAACCGCATTGCCATGCAAGGTGAGCAATTATGTATGACGTTGTAATTGTAGGCGCTGGACCGACCGGGTTGGCGGCTGGAACTCATTCCGCTTTGTTTGGTTTGCACACGCTAGTTTTAGAAGCTAGCGAGAAAACCGGTGGAATAGCGATTAGAGCTCAGGATGTGGATAACTATCCAGGTTTTCCGCAGAAGATTTCTGGAATGGAGCTCATGGAAAAAATGACATGCCAAGCTGAAAGGCTAGGCGTAGATATCCATACTTCGGAAGAAGTTGTCGACCTCTCCTTATATGGGAAAGACAAAGTTATTGAAACTATTCGGGGTGTTTACTCTTCTAAGGCTTTGATTCTCGCTGCTGGATGTGGAATGAAAGGTTTAGGTATGAAAGGGGAAACTTGGCTCGGTGGCGGTGTCGCTTATTGCTTGGAGTGTGGTGAGCCCTTTTTCAAAGGAAAAGATGTAGTCATCGTGGGTGGTGCCAGCGAGTCCGTTCTAGAGGCTTTACATTTAACGAAGATTGCCGCAAATGTGCGTATGGTTAGTCACGCGAATATGATTACGATTGATGAGCAAATGAAGAAGCGGTTAGAGACGGAGGGAGTACAACTAATAGAAGGTTTTGTTGGAGAGGCGATTGATGGCAAACCCCCACTCAAACAACTTATTTTGCGTCATTTAAAGGACTCTACGACTAGCAAGATCGAAACGAACATTGTTTTTGTAGTTGGTGGCACAAAACCTTTCGTTTCAGTTTTACGAAATGCGGGAATTGCGACTCACAGGTTGGGATGCGTTATTGTGGATGAGTTTGGGAGAACAAACATTGAAGGAGTGTTTGCAGCTGGAGGTTGCGCTTCAACAGTAAAGGATATAATCCCTGCATGTGTTGGCGACGGGACTATGGTTGCGACATGTGCATGTCTACACGTGAAGTATGGACGCTAAGCTCATTGATTAAACTATTGCTCTAGTGTTGTTTTGAAGAAAAAAGTGTGGATGTTAGGTTCAAATATCGGTTTAAATTCGCGGAATTGAGCTTGCTATGTGATAAAGCATAAGAAATTTGAACCTACTGAAGGGCGGAGCACCACCCGTTATCTACTTTAGTTATTTGAAGTGGGGAATAACCGATTTTGCGAAGAGTTTCAAGCCTTTTAGGGAGGGGAAATCATAAAATCCTGCCACGATTTTTTGGGCTCCAGCTTTCTGGTATTGCTCTATTTTTTGTATGCATTGCTCAGGGGTCCCAATAAGACACGCCAATTCCTCTTTAGGCTTTCCCATTGAACGAATCAATGGTTCTGCTAATCTCTTTACCAAATCCTCACTTTCTGCTATTAAGGCGCAACCGCTTCCTCCGTAAGCTACCTGCAGCCTTTGAGGCTCTCTTCCGACATGCCTCATCCTTTCCTCAATCTGCAGCACACCATCAGCTAGTTGTCTTGGTGTAGGTAAAACCGGGATCCAGCCATCGCCCACCTCAGCAACGACCCTCCGGATAGCCTCGGAGTTTCCACCGATCCATATGGGAGGATGGGGTTTTTGAGATGGTTTTGGCTCTGAGGTGGCATCTTTCAGTTGAAAGTATTTTCCATCATAAGACACGTGATTTTTTGTCCAGAGTTGCTTTATTATTTCTATAGTCTCTCTTAGCCTTTCAACCCTCGATGAATGTTTATTCCAACTGAAACCAAAGGCTATATGTTCATCCCGAAGCCATCCAGCACCGATACCCAACTCAAGTCTTCCCTCAGAAATATTGTCCAGTGTCGAAGCCATCTTGGCCAACAGTGATGGGTGGCGAAATTGATTACAAAGCACATAAGTCCCCAACCTGATTTTATGCGTTGATGATGCTAATGCAGATAAGGCGGTCCAGGCTTCTAGCCCATAGGGACGACCACTAGGCGAAATGAAATGATCAGAAACCCATACAGAATCGTATCCCAGTTGTTCAGATTGTTTCGCAATAGTCAGGAAAGTATCCCAGTTAGCGTAGGTGGCAGAAACATGGAGAACTACCCCAAACTGCATTCAAACCCCCACACTATTGAGAAGCCCTCTACAATTTGATTTGGGCAATTCGGCAAACTCTGAAAGATAATCCTCGAGCTTCATCCCGTTCCTCCATTCTAGGCCCGTAAACAATACTTATCCAGTAGCTTCTAACTTATTTTCATTATTAAAACAAGCTTATCCATTTATAGACACCGAAGATGGGTTTGAACCCCGCCGAACTATTTGACAGCCGTTATTTTCCAATAATGGGGTTTGTCCTTCAGGAGTTCTATTTTTGCCTTGGTGAAGCGAGCTAATAGTTTGGAGGCCTCCCGCTTTGTAAAAAAGTGGTGTAGTTCTTCAAAGCGTTTTTCTTCAAAAGCTTCCAAAATTCTAAAGGTGTTATTTTCCACCTTCTCTCCGGTACCGTATCGGGGGTCTTTCACGGAAGCGAGATTCGCCAGAAATAGGCCATTTTTCTTAAGGATTCTGTAGACCTCTGCTATGGTTTTCACGACTTCTTTCTTGACGGCATGGTGGATGACGCTGATGCTGATAACCGCATGGAAATGACTGTTGCCGAATGGGATGTTGGTCATGGTTCCACGCATAAAAGCTACATTTGTCAGTCTTTCCTTCCGAACCCATTTGTTTGCCATTCTTAATGCGCTGCCTGAAACGTCAACCCCAACAACATCAAAGCCATTATTAGCGAGATAGACGCTATGCCTACCTGCGCCGCAGCCTAAGTCAAGCACACTTTTAATCTTGTAACGCCTGAAAGTAGGCAACGCATCAACCACAAATGGATCAGGCCTCTTCAGTCTTCTAGGCAACCTTCTCAGTGTTGAGTAATACCTTTCCCATGTTATATGAATTTTGAACAACCTCCATGTTTCCCTAAACAGCCGTTGATGAAGACTGCCAGTTTCGTTTTTGTCCAATGTATAGTAGGTGTTCTCCCATTCCCAGCAAGACAGGGTCTGCACATGTCTTGAGGATTATGCCTATCCATTTTGTCCATTTCTCTTTATCTCCGTATAGCTTGTTGGTCGGTCCCTGAAGATGCGATGAGAGCCCCTCGCATGTTGCCATTTGAAGCGTCTTCACTCCTTTACTTTCGAAAAATTCTTTGAGCTCTGTCGGATGCCAGAAGTAAGCGTCTGGGAAACCATGCTCTCTTTTGTGGCGAATTTCATGCCATCTATGTATGCCATGAGTGAACAGTTCCTCATGGGACGGGTCCGTGAGTACATCTGGAAGCCTTTGCAGTATGGTTCTAAACACGCCATACAGACTGACAACAGAGATGAAAAGAGGCGCTCCAGTCTTGGCTACTCTTACGATTTCACTTGCAGCTTTCTCCCTTTGAAGCTTTTCAATTAAATGCGAGAAAGGCCCTAAACAAAGAACTGCATCAAACTGTTTGTCGTCGAATACGCCCATGTCTATGATCGAACCTTCAACAATCTGTTTAACTTTGCCTCCGACATGTGCTCTCGCTATTTTCTTCTCGGCTACCTCAAGACATTTTGGCGATATATCTAATAAAACAACATCATAACCTTTCTTCGCCAACTCGATGCTATATCTGCCTGGCCCCCCGCCTGCATCGAGTACAAGTCCTGTTTTAGGAAGATACCTTTCCAGATAATGCGTAGTAACAAGAAATTCAAGGCGGTGATACCCATCGCGGAAAAGTCTCTTCCACTCGCTTTCTGCGTGTTCGTCGTAATACTTTCTAACAGTGTTCATGGAAAATAGATAAAGAAATTGCATTTTATATGGGTTTGTTTTGGCGACCATCGTGAGACTTGAATTTTATGGCTACGGTACCGATCATTGAATTCTATGTTGGATTTTCATCCCATCGTGAGCAAATTGGAGATTGTTTTGTAGTTAGCGCAGAAGCTTAAATCATCGACAACCTATTTCAAACATAAATTAACTCCTTTTCTACGTATCTCCACTCATCTGAATTGACTGCTTGTCTTTTTAATGCAAGGTGCAATTTTATGCCAAGCATTTTCTCAAGATAGCCTTCCAAACCCGTCATTAAACCCATAATCTCCAATCCCTTTAGAGACTCTTCTCCCACAAATTCTATGATCATATCCAGATCACTCCCTTCTGCTCACCTCTTACATAAGAGCCGAAAACCCCTATCTCCTCTTATAAAAGTCCTCTGGAGGCGAATTTTTTCTTCTGAAGACTCGATCCAACTGTTTGCACGACACCTGAGAACGTGATGCTGTTCAGAAAGAGAAAGTGAGACCATGCGGATTTGTCCAAAAGCTAGCATATTGGGATTTTTCCTTGTGCTATACTCCCGCAAACTCCCTTTTTTATCAATAATTTTTTAAATAGTGGAATAATTAGGACGGCATGATTAGAGAGCAGGAGATGGGTATGTCAAGCTCGTTTAGTCAAATGGAGAAGGGTACGTTGTTGAGAAGAACGCTTCAACTTAATTATCCTCCCATTGCCATGAGTTTGGGAAAAGCACCACCTTCTAACCTACCTAAACTTCAGGAAAAAATGGAGTTTTGCAGAACGTGGGCGAAAGCGCTGAAGGGTGAAGCTTTTTTCGTGACAGCTGAGAATCATGACTGTTTTCCTGGAATGCATCATCTTGGTTTGCGTGATTGGAGTGATAAAGAAGCTGTTTGTCGTTTCTGGGTTGAAGAGGTTCATGCATACTGTTCTCACAGTGTTGTGGAAAAATACATTTCAAGTCTCACTTCGCTAAAGCCTGAAGAGGCTGGAATGATTTGCATATCACCGTTGGAAAAAGCTTCATTTGAACCGGACCTTGTCTTGGTTAGGTGCAATCCAGAGCAAGTGATGCTTCTCTTGTGGGC
Organism: Candidatus Bathyarchaeota archaeon BA1; assembly: GCA_001399805.1. The sequence goes on along the minus strand of LIHJ01000073.1, from coordinate 3,818 downwards.
TTACTCCTATAACACAGGTGAACTTGTTTACGGTCATACTGGGACAGCCATGTGTTCAACGCTTGTTGTAAGACCATATCTAACAAAGAAACCTTCATTTACAATCGGAGACCCGGGCGGCAGATACATTGTTGGGTTATCAGGGAAAGAAATCATGGTATCTATACCTTATCCGCTATTTGACAGCATGCTTAAAGCGTTACAGTCTCATCTCCCAGACTGGAAAGCCCAAGAGTAAAGACTGATATTTAAGCCGTAGAAGATCGCCAATAATCTTCTTTTTAACTTAAATGCACTTTTATCTTGAGAAGTCATTTGTAGTGTTAGAGAAGGTTTCATCATGCTAAAGATGCTCAATGCAAGAGAAGGGAGATTAACGGATGAAGATTTTCGAAGGCTGGCTGAGATAGAAGAGCATCCTGAAGTGGCAAGGTGGGACATTCCAGCCTTTGGAGGGGATGTGGAAAGAGCGTTTGCCAGTTTTAAGAAATCTATAGAGAATATTTCCGAGAGAGGGGACGAGTTTCTTGTGGCATTGTTGGATGGACGGATTGTGGGTTTCGTTGGAATCCATAGATTGAAAGGAGAAATTGGCGAGATAAAGCATGTTGGCGAGGTGGGCGTCGCAGTTCATCCTGATTTTCAACGGAGAGGCATCGGAACAAAACTTCTGAAAGCCTGTGTAAATTTGGCGAGAAGGCAAGGCTTCAAAAGACTCGAGGCTGACACTCTGGCTTACAACATAGCGATGAGACACATCCTCGAGAAGACCGGATTCCAGTTAGAAGGCGTTAGACGAAGACGCGTAAGAATCAATGGAAAGTACTATGACGAAGCTTGTTACGCCATACTAATATCTAAGCGATGAACAAAACTTAGCGTCTTGGGAATGATTTACAGCTGTGGGGATATGACCCACAAACTCTTTCTTTTTCCGTTTTAAGCTTCGCCTTAGGGTAAGTCTTCTGAAAAAAGAGCCTTAATGAAATGTTATTCTTTCATGCTTCTAAATTTCGAAAAGAATGCCGAACCCAGTGCTGAATTGCATTAGCGGTCTTTTGTGTAGGTTTGGCGTGATAAATAAGTAGGAGAAATCCTCTGTCCTTGGTTTTTGCTTCATCAATAAGTTCACAAACTGGGACGAGCCCCCTTTCCGTTAGGATAGGATACTGTGATTCAGGCCAATGGTAGTGTTGTGTTCTTACGATAACTTCTGAAAAGTTTGCCTGCATTTCTTTTGCTAACTCGGTTTCAAGCTCCTTAATACATTTGCTTAAATCCTTATGAGCGTCGGCATCTATTTTTTTAATTACCAGGCATGGATACCTCTGTCCCATTTTCATTTTGCTTATTATCAGATTTGCTTTTTCATGGCCTTCTAAATGTCTAAGAAGCTCCCAATCATCCATAAGAACGAAATCTTCGCTTAAAATGCCCGATTGAAGACACATGTCAATTGCTTTCTCAATCATAAAATCCACAGCTTGAAAATTAGCACGTTCCTCCACCGATTTTTCAAGAAATAAGAACAGTCTTGCAGCGATTAATTTTCTTACTTCACTCAATCTTTTTCCATTGAAAACTAAGCTTTCGCCATAAATTGTGTAAACATTCAACATTTTTGAAGGGTTTATTTTTACCTTTGTAGAACCCATGTCGCTCCAGCGGTTAACCGAATCAAGAACATCTAAGTCATAAGGTTGGTTTAACATATCCTGCAAATACTGGGGTCCACTGTAAGCGCCTCGTTTCACAGCGATTGCTGCAATTTCCTTTGGGTCGTAGCTATAATCCTCCAAAATCGAGGGAACAGATTGTGTTGAAATAGTTACGTCAACAGGAAAATTGCTGAAAGCTCCTGTTATTATGTCCGCGGTTTGGTCCTTATGGTCTTTTCCGTAAAACTCTTTAAGATATTTCTCAGTCGAGTATGAAAATGGCGTGTGCCCTAAATCATGTAATAGCCCTGCTACTTCGGCCTTAGTTATTTCCTCTTTTGGCAATTCAAGCATTTCACCGAGTTTTTTAATTAAATGAATTACTCCTATGGAGTGTTCAAGCCTGGTGTAATACGGGAATGGTTCAAATATTGAAGCCGCCCCATGGCGCTAATGCGCCCTATTCTTCTAACCTCAAATGTTGAGAGCAGCCTTGACAGAACCCCGTTAAACATTTGCTTTCCATATAAGGGAGTCTGAACCGTAATCTTTTCCGAATTCCGCCTTTCAAAATTCACTTTTCGGTTCACCAATTTCTAAACAGAATATTTGAATTAATTTATTAAACTATCTCTTTATCCCTTTCATACCAATAGCTTCGATATAGCCATGTTATGCGGAATCGATCTGAAAACTTAGCAGATTGGGATTTTTCAGCATGGAGTGGATATATCGCCAACCGCGCACCCCCTTTATATTTTCGCGTCGTCTCGCGTTTCAAGCTGCAAGGAGCTCAAAGATCTTGTCGATCCTGCCGTCCAGATGGATGACCCATAGCTGTACGGCGCCGTAGAGCGCACCCAGTCCTCCGAGGAACACCTCGTAGGTTACGTAGCGGCTTTCCAGGCCTACGTTTACAAGGACCGCCAAAAGGGCGAATATCATGCCTAGACCTGTGAGGGCGTACCGCAACCGCGTGTATTGGCGACGCGATGGAGACAAGGCCACTCCCAACGAGGCGGAGAAGAGACAAACCATAGCTACAAGGAAGATTGTTCCAACCATCATGGCCTAAACCCGCCTACAGGCTTTTCCCCTCTGGAAATATACACTATGGCTTACCGTGCTCATCATATGCTAATCTTATCCAGCCCATCAATTCATCGTCTACCTCATCAACGCCTCTGACTCTCGCGTACCCCCCCATTTTGCATAAGCTGGCAGTTCCAGATTAATCAAGATTAAGAAATCGGGTAAAATCTCCCATTCCTTTAGGTCTTCCCCTTCCAAATGAAGTTCAATCGCTTCTTTAACATTGGCTACCACTTCATCTAAGGTTTTCCCTTGAGAAACCACTGGTAAATCAAGGCATTCGGCAACGTAATATTTCTCTCCTCTGTAAATTTTGACTTGAATAATTCTCTTCATGGTTAATTATTTATATAGAAACAACCTATCTATTTTTACCTCTTTTTATTCTCAAATTCAAGCCTTTTTCTCATAAAGTTTTCTGAGACTTGGAACTCTTCGGCTAATTCTAGAATTGGGTCTGGAGATTCTTTAACCCATTCTTCTCTCAGAATGACATTTAATTTTTCTTCTGGCATTAGGAAGTAAGCTGCGAAAACTTCTGCCCCCTTTCTTTTTTCCTAACCTTTAAAGCATTTAGGAAGTCATCTTTATCGTTAAGGAAATAGTTTCCCCCTTCTTTCCCTATGGAATAGGTGATGGCTAGGCTCATGAGCTATTAGGTGGCATTTCTTGTATGGATGCAAGTTTGGGTCAATGACTATTACTTTCAAATTTTTAAAATAGGCTTCCTTATTCTGCCCAAAGGCTCTTCTACACAATCTCTATTGTCGGTGGAAACCTTTTGAACCTAGCTTTACCCTCCTTAACGTCCACCTCGACCTCATATGGCTCCATTAGATCCATCCCTATGATAACATCGCAGCTAAGATTCTCAATGACTCCAAACACGTGACTCAGTGGAAGCTCACATCCGAGCATTGTAACCCTCGCTACTAGCTCTCCAACAATCAACGCTGTCTTATCTTTGGTTGCCAGCAGAACCTCCTTGGGCTCATCGTACTTGCTGTAGCCTAACTTCTCGGCGACTTCAAGGCTCACGAAGCTCCTCGTGGCACCCGTATCGAAGAT
>LIHJ01000085.1 GCA_001399805.1 Candidatus Bathyarchaeota archaeon BA1 | reverse complement strand
GGTTCCTTTTCTCCAGGTGCTTTGCGACATCATGTAATAAGGCGGCAGCCTGCGTCAACCAACGCTAAAAAATACATGGACCAAAGCCTTCGCTATCTTGAAAATGGGTTGATATCTCTTAATCAAGGCGACTATGATAAAGCAAGCGAGTTCCTTTGGGGTAGCGTAGCAGAAGCGGTTAAGGCTGTCGCCGCAAGCAAAGGGATAGAGCTCAGAATCCATAGAGAGCCCTGGAACTTTACACGGGAGCTGGCCAAGGAGCTGGGCGATACAAGGGTCTACGAGGTCTTCAGAACCGCAAGCTACCTGCACACCAATTTTTACGAGGTGGAGCTTGGGCCAGAAGACGTTCTAGCAGCCTTCGACTCTATCAGAACTGTTGTAGGTCAGCTGCTTAAAGAAGTAAGACATGAAGTATCCTAAGCTTCATCTTATTGCTGCCTCTCCGCTTGAGTAAACAATGGAGCTAGATGTTTGTAGGCGACGATTTGATAACGATTTTCAACCTCCTTTTAGAGAAGTCAAAAGGATGGTGGGCCGGGCAGGATTTGAACCTGCGACCTGCGCCGTTCTCAATGATGCAGATGACGCTTATAGACCGAATTCAAGTTTCATTCTTTCCGACCTTTTGATTTCGCTCATTTTGTCTGGTGATATACCATAAACCTCTTTCATGTCATTGACGAACTCATCAACTAGAGCCCTTGACGTGCTATTATATCTAACAGTGTCGCAAGATACGCTACCATCCCACATACAATGACCTACTATGCGTGCCTTCTGCAATGTCAATCTCTCATGCAATACCTTCACATCCCTTTGTTTAGCAAATTTCTCAGCAAACCTCACCTGGTTTTCCTTGATTTTCCCAAACAAGCGGCGTCTCGCCTCGCCGGAAAGTGAAACGTCTTCGGCGTATTTGTAGGCTGTCGCTACTCTTACACCCACTTTCTTGGCTATCTCTTTGTAGCTGATTCCAGCTACTCTCAAAGTCTTTATCTCGTTCTGTTCGGTCTCATTTATTTTCTTGCACATCTACATCATCCGTGAGGGCGCCGTCCCTAGGCCTATTTAGGTTAGCCAGCTAGACTACCGGCCCATCCTAAGTTTAAACAGTTAACTAAACCCTTTATACCTTTCGTTTATCCCTTATGGCCTGAGTGCAGGATGCGCCGCAGTAAGTTATGCCAAAGCAATTTGGTTCAATAACGATAGATGCTCAATTTGGTGGGGCCGGCTAGCTTAAGTTTTCTGTTCAAACATTCGAAATAATGGGTGGTGTCTAGTGGGATCCATCTAATCCCTAACGAGGTTAGTGCCGGAGTCGTATTGGTTTTTGGATCACGCATTTTGCGTTGTAAAGCTTTCCTCTTAATCCCCTGTGTTTTCCCGATTTTGCTATTAGAGAGGGGCCTGTCACTTTTGAGGCTTCGTATACGACGACCTCGCCGATTAGGGTGTCGCCAGCTTTAATATGTATTGTCATTTTCAGCTTGCCTCTTCGACCTTTCTCTCTTCAACGAGGGCTTTCACTGCCTTGAAGCAGATGTCTAATTCCATACCGTAGTGGTCTGCTATGTCGCTTGGGAGAACCTCCCCGCCATGATTTTGCAGGTATTCCAGTATTAGTTTCTTGGCTTCCTCAAGGGTGTAATCTTTGATCTCTATGAGGTTCATGGCGCCCATCCTAGCCAACTCGTTTTCGATAGCCGTCCTTGCGAAGTCTGAATAGTTTAGGAACATTCCGTCCTCGATTAGTCTCCCTATCTTTTCATAAGTTCTAACGGGGAGTGTGCAGGCAACTTGGCGAGATTTCTTAACTGCTCTCATACAAATACCTCTATACATATTTGTATACTAAAATACATTTAAGTGTTATGCACGCCAGCCTCACTTATGAACGCTTTTCCCCTCCGCCTCTTGCTCACGACACCCATGATCCTGCTCCTCCCTCTCACCCCAGGTCTGAGCCTTTTTGCTACTTGTAGGTTCAAATCTAGGAGCGAAATTGATCGATCAGGAACTTTCTTCTGAGAGTCAAAGGGGTCAGAAATATCCCTGTTTAATAGAATAAATCCCATATTTAGAATCCCATATTTACTTCTTTTAGCAAAATAGGCTTTGATGGGGCCGGCCGGATTCGAACCGACGACCTCTACCCAGAACAGCGTCATGCTGTTCCTACGGGTTTCTCACGCTCCAGAAGCTCTTCATCCCAGCTCTTGGTCCGCAAACCCGTGTGCCTCTATTCTGGAGCCCCTAACGGTTAGCATGTTGTCATGCTAATTGTCGTCATACCTCTCCAGCGGCTCGGTGTTGCCGAAGCCATGCCTAGACTACGGCCCCATCACTCAACACTTCGCATGTTTTGAATATATAGGTTTCTGGTAGGCTTTGAGCGAAAACTTAATGAGGATTGAGCTCCCAACTTATTTGGGTTGCCGGCCATAGGGCGCGGGACCCACCCGATCCCGTTCCGAAAATGAGGGCGCATGAAAGTGACGCCTCTTATCGGTAGCTCGGAAGTTAAACCGCGCTCCGTTCCCGGTGTTAGTGTGGTCCTCGGCCACGCGAAGCCGGGAAAGCTGGCAGCCCATTTAGCTTGGTTTTAAATTGTATTTACGGGGGGAAATACTCAAAATTTATTACTGACCATGTATAGTCTTTTGAAAGAGGGTGTGAATAATGCCTCTGGAAATATCGCAGCTGTTTCCAACACAAGACAATATTATTGGCTGGATTCTTCAGATAGCCTGGCTCCTATTCTTTGTAGTTTTCATATTTTATGGTCAGCGCATCCAGATGTGGGTGATGCTGAGGGAGGTGGAGGGCTCCCTGTGGCGTCTCAAGTTCATGAGGGATGAGGGGAGAAAAACCGCCATATCGGTTATCAAGGAGTTGGGGAGGCTGGAGGGGGACCCAACCGCCCGCGTTGACCAATTCCTAGAGTACTTGACCCTAGCGCCTGTTGACATGGACCCCTCAGGCATAGTCTGGAAGCTGGAGCATCTGCTTGATGTCCGCGACGCCCGTTTTAAGGACGATGTAAAGCTCATGGCGCCCGCAGCGGACGAGACCCAGGTGAACAACCTAGAGAACACGCTGGAGGCTGCCCTCGCCTTAAACATCATATACAAGGTGATAAGGCACTTCTACATGCTCGGCAAAAAAACCCTGAGCCTCTACATTATCATGCAGCTTCAGATGGTGCTGCCCCTCGTGATGCGGGAGGCAGAGGCCTACGCCAGCGCCTTGAGAGCCTTCACTTACGGTCAACCCATAGGTGATGGTGCTGGCGCACTTGTCGCCGCCAAGCTCATACATGGACATGAAATAACAAAAGTGCCCAAGGACATGGTGGTCGCCAAGGTGCCCATCGAGGGCCGAACAGCATACGTCTTGAAGGCGGAGGGCCCCGGTGGAAACGTGGGTAAACCAGGCGAGGCGATAAAGCAGATCATAGAGGAAAATGGTGGGAGAATAGCCACGATTATCGCTATAGACGCTGCGCTGAAGCTTGAGGGGGAGAAACCAGGTGAGGTGGCTGAGGGGGTGGGCGTCGCGATTGGTGGGCCCGGGGTTGAGCAGTTTAAGGTCGAGGAAACCGTGCTCAAATACAAGATCCCTGTGAACGCCATCATTGTGAAGGAGGACATTGGAGACGCTGTCTCGCCGATGCGCAAGGAAATCTTTAACGCTGCGGACGCCGCCATCGAAAGGATAAAGCGGTTAATCTTGGAACGAACAAGAGGGGGGGACGCTGTCATAATCGCTGGGATAGGGAATACCATAGGGATTGGACAGTAGGTGGAAAGATGGGTGAGCCACCCGCTCCGACAAAGAGGATATCTTCCCTCTTCATTGCAATAATCATTGTAACGCTTGCCTTATCGGTTACAGCACTTTATCAAGCAATTGACTCCTACAGAGGCCAAAGGTTCAGCGAGGTACTCAATTTCATGATGATAAGCCTCTTTGGGATCTCCCTCTCATCATACATGCTGTTTCAAACAAGGAGGAGGATGCTCAAGCTCATGATTGAGCCTCAGCGAATCATCACCACAGCCCTGTGTCAAAAGTGTGGTTTTAAGAATATTCGAGACTTTCAGCGTGGGGACTACATCTTCAAGGAGGCGGAGGCCTGCCCTAAGTGCAATGAGAAAATGATGATCGCCTCCATCTACCGTGAGGTTAAGGAAAAGGGAGGGAGGGAACTCTAGGTCAACACGACACACCCGTCCCTCATGATCAAAACGGTATGCTCAGCCTGCGCCACGGGTTTGCGGCTCGCCTCTATAAACACGGGATACGACATCAAACTCCTCGAGGAAAGAAGCTCAGAGAAGGCAGCCCTGTAATGACCGGGTGGAACAACCCCGCCAAGCCACCGCTCGGTGAACGGCAGGGTTCGAAAATTCGCCTTGATGTGGTCGAGGAGGCGCCTGGCATGAGGATCCCTTAACGATTTCTGCTTTAAAAATCGAAAGATATGCGCCTCTTGACCGCTCTCCACCCTGCCAACAGCGTTGGCGAGCGTCACGAAGGGCTCAACCCCATAAACCTCGCCTTCTTCTACCCTGGTGGTGGAGATGTGGGATACGTTAGGCAGGGACTTCCCCGCATGCACCAGGTACCGCTCGATTTTATGCCCGGTGAGGTTCGAGATGGGTTTGCAACCGTGGGCCTCTATTGTCTTTTGAATAATTGAACCGAACCTCGCAACAAACAATCCCGGGCGAAGGATCTCAATGGCCCTCTTAAGAGCCTCTTCAGCCGTATGCACGAGGCTGTCATACTCTGGGTTGAAGCACACGGTAACGGCGGTGTCAGCAATAAATCCATCCACGTGAGCACCGAGGTCTATCTTAACAATGGCGTTTTCAGGGATAGCCCGCCTGTCCTGTGGAGGGGAGGTGTAATGCGCGGTGACCTCATCCACAGACACGTTGCAGGGAAACGCTGGCTTCCCTCCCTTCTCTCGGATCAATGACTCTGTTTTTTCACAAAGGTCAAGGATGGGCATTCCCTCATGAACTATCATCCTCACCTCTTCCCGAACCTCAGCGGCTATTTTCCCAGCCCGCTGATATTTTTGAAGAACCTCTTCAGGGATTGCCATCGCTCGTACGCCAATTCCTTTAAATGGAAAAACGGTTAAAAAGGTTTAGAAAAGTAGGACAATTATATGGGAAGGATAAGGTGGTTAGGACACGCCAGTTTTGAGATCGAACTAACGAACAAAACCATTTTGATTGACCCCATGGCTGAACGGAAACCCAAAGGCTCCTATAAGGGCTGCCGACATCAAGAAAGCTGACATCGTCTGTGCCACCCACGACCACGAGAACCATCTCGGCGACGCCATCCCCATTTGTAAACAGACCGGAGCCACCTTCATCACAATACCGGAACTCCGTGCCTTTGCGCAGGAAAATGGTGTGAAAGAAACAATCGGCATCAATATCGGTGGGACGACCGAGGTGAAGGGAATAAAGATATCAATGGTTCAAGCCTTCCATTCCTGCACTAGAGGGGCGCCCACGGGCTTCATCATAGAGGGGGAGGGAAAAACCATCTATCACGCTGGCGACACAGGACTCTTCGGAGACATGCGGCTCATCGGCGAGATTCACAAACCAGATGTAGCGTTGATCCCTATCGGAAACTATTATGCAATGGGCGCAAGGGAAGCAGCAGAAGCGGTGAAGCTCATCAAACCAGCCATAGTCATCCCCATGCATTACCAAACCTTTCCAGTACTGACGCCCACGGCTGAAAATTTCGTCAGATTCGTTGATGAGAAAATACTGGAAGTGAGGGTTGTTGTATTAAAACCGGTGAAGCCCACCAATTCTGATATCTAATTAAAGTCTTTGAGGATCTAATCTAACCAGCCCCGCGATACGATCATACGTTTGGTTACTAGATATGACCTTTTGGTCTGTTAGCATCGCCGTTGCTGCATGCAGGGAGTCAAAAAAGGATAAGCCATATTTATCTCTGAGCTCTGAAGCCTTGATTAATATGTTTAAGGAAAGATTTCTTTCGCCGAGGTTTGGGAATACCCTGAACATTTCGAGGTCTCTTCTTATCTCACTTTCTCCATACCCTCGCGCTTTATGAATAAGCTGATATTCTAAGTAGGCTGACGCAGTGGTGGAAACATTCTTTATTTGCCTATCCCTGATCTTCATGAATAAGTTGCTGGTTATGGCGTGATGCTTATCCAGCGGGTTTACAAAGGCTATAAGCATATCAAGCTCAATGACTGGCATGCCTCTCCTCGCCTAACTCCCCAAATATCAGTTTGTCCGCTAAATCCTCAATTTTTTCATAGGTTAGCTCAGGGTCTTTGCGCCTGCCTTTCAGGAAGTCATATGGATTTGGTATCAACCTCACTTGGAGTATAAATTCATTGTGAGCCTTGACGATTTTCCATTCCAGCATGTCCCCCTTTTTTATCTTTAAAGCACCTCTTACTTCGCTGGGAATAGTGGTCAAACCCTTTTTACTAACAGTACTAACTGGCAATCGAATCCCTAAGTAAATGAATATATCTAATTATTTATATTTTGCTAAGAATTCGCATAATACTATGCTTATGCGAAGAGGATTGAGAAACATTTCCTGAACGTTCAAAAAATTCGTGCTAAATCTTGAGTTGTCGTAGGTCTACCCGTTTCAATCCCCTAATGATGCCATAAACTTCATCCGTTGATATTATCGTATGGTCTGGCACGTTAACGCTTAAGGCTGTGGCTGCGTACATGGCATCGAAAATGGAGGTTAATCCATAAGTGCCCATGATATTTAGCGCCGTAAGGTATATTGTATAATCTGGGTTAATGTAATCCAGATTCTTGATCGTGGCGATTTTTGCTTCATCAGCCATGATCATGGAGCGGGGCATAGTCAGAGAAAACATAATAAATTTCATGAAAAACTTCGGTGGATACTTGAATGGGGCTTAATCGACCGTCTTCGATAGCTTCGATTATCGTCACGGCGGTTTTTTTAACCAGTCCTCCCTCTTTATATATGCTATAAATATGTCAGACTCAAGGAGCAAGCCTATCACCTACACCTGATCACGCCTCTTCACCCTCATGATGACCTCTCGCTTGGCCTTTTCCGCAGCCCTCCTTTTTAACTCCTCTATTTAGGCCTCAACCTCTATCTCGATGACCTTCTCCGGAACTGGAATAAGCAGAAACGATCCCCCATAGGGTATGATTATCGCTTTATCCGCCCTGAATGGCAAATCCCTCGGGATGTATATCCTTCTTTGCGAGTCAACTTAACTATAGCCAACTTCTCACCATTAGAAAATGATGTCTGGGAAAAATAAAAATTATGGAAAAATTTTGCAAATACAGAACTAACCCAATCCTTCGTCCACAAGCTAGAACATTCTAACAATCCTCAATTAAATGGTAATTATTACTCATGGAACCTTCTCATAGCCGAGGGGTGATGATTTTGGAAGAGGGGGTCACGAAGTCATCCTCCCCGACGTGATAAACCGGTTTCACCTTTCTGAGGTCAACTTTACCTTCTTTGAAGAACCCCTCATTTGCGTAAGCGGTTAAGACGGACCCGATGAATAGCGTGTGGTCTCCTGTGGTTATTTGTTGACACAATTTACATTCTAGATGCGCCACGCACTCTTTTATGATAGGTGGCTCAACCATCTTGGCTGGCAGGGGGGTTAAGCGTGCCTCCCTAAACTTGTTGTATCTTCTCCCGGTTATCCTACCACAAAGCAGGGTCTCCTTAACGATGTCTACTGTCGGGATGTTGACCACAAACTCCTTGGTTTCTTGGATAAGTTGGTGGGAATACCGTCTGGGAGCAACACTTATAGCGATTAGTGGCGGGCGATGGGAGGTGGGCATGGACCAAGCTAAGGTGATGACGTTCGCTTTGCCATCCGTATCCACGCAGCTTACCAGCACAACATGCCTTGGGTGCAACAACCGATAGGCGGTATACAAATCCACCTCAACCTTCTTAATCTCCATCTTGATCCCTCAAACCGTTAATATTCAAAATTATATGAATGATCAGATTCGTTTGCTGTTTAAGGAAGACGACTATTTTAGAAAGAATTTTTCTATGGTGCTCTCTGCTTGCTTCCTTCTCCTTTGATGCTCCCTCAGAAATGCCTTCACCCGAGCTGATAATAAAGCCTTGCACTCCCCGCAGATTACACCCCCGGACCTGCATCTTTTTTCAAGCTCCACCAGCCTCTTGTCATGATCCTCAAAGAGAAAGTATAAGTATTGATAGATGGTGCATACGGATGGGTCCCCGCCGTACAGTTTCTGCTCCCTCTCGGTGGGCTGACCTCCAGTGAAGGCATTCCATATTTTCTTCTCCGCAACTTCTGGTGGATCTATCATAAATATGCATGTTTCGGGGAGGGAGGCCGACATCTTTCCGCCCTTCCCCAGACCCGGCAAGAATCTACAATGGATCTGAGCGGGCTTATAATAGCCGAGCTTCGGCGCAACATCCCGTGATATCCTCCAGTATGGGTCTTGATCAATTGCCGCGGGGATCAGGCAAGGTACATTTTCTCCTATCAAGGCTGATTCTATGAAGCAGGGTGCCGCCTGAATGGATGGGAAGAAGATTATTCCTATGTTGGAGCTGTCCTCGAAGCCGAAAACCGCCTTCGCGGTGGAGAAGGTCACATACTTGGCGACGCGTATCGAAAGTTCGTAGAGGGCTTCAATGTTTTTTATGTCCGAAATTATGGAGGTTTTTTCTGGTTGAAAGCCAACAGCAACCACATCCAACGCATTCTCGTAGGTGATATCCAGTGCCTTTTCCACCGTCAGTTCCGGGTGTATGAGGAACCTCTCATCATTGGTAATCTGAAAATACAGCTTTGCATCAAAGGCATCTTGAAGGTGCTTCGTGAATATCCAGGGGATGATGTGCCCGATGTGTACCGGCCCGGAGGGACCCCTCCCTGTGTAAAGCACGAATCGCTTCCCAGCCTCATATGAATCCAGGATCCAGTCCATGTCCCTGTGGGAGAAGAAGACCTTCCTTCGCAGTTGTAAATGTAGCTCTCCCGTGTGCTTCCTTATTCTCTCCAGCAGCTCGTCGGTGATGGGCTGGGTTCCAAACTGCCGCATCAACTTTTCATAATCGATCTTGCCCGAGACCTCCCACGGCGTAACGATCATTTCCTCTCCTTCGTTGACCATAGCCGCCACCATTCTGTCATGTTTTAGACAAGTATTCTCTAAAGGTTTCGAGATAAACTATAAATAACCTTTTTGTTTATACCATTAAACGGTGAAGGGATGCCCTGCCAATTCCCATCATTTCGGTACTGACTCCCTTGTTAACTAGCTTAGGGCATCCGCTATTGTCTAATTTCAAGAAGTATTTTATTATGGGATTCATCAACTCACTATCCATACATAATGGTGGGTTATGGTTCACAGATCTGGGAGGAGGATGTGGTGGTTAAGCTTAGGGAAGAAGAACAGAAAACCCTGCTTGCTCTGGAAAAGCTGGGCGGCAAGGGGCATGTTGATCAAATCGTTGAGGCAAGCGGTTTAGCTCACTCAGCGGTGATGCGTGCCGCTCTGTCCCTCAAAGCGAAGAGGCTGACAGACATCCAAGAAAAAAGAGAGACTAGGGTTGCCCTAAATGAGGAGGGAAAATCCCACGCTAAGATGGGGCTTCCAGAACGACGCCTGATTCACTCACTAATCAAGTTAGGTGGTGAGGCCCCAATCAATGCGGTCGTGGAGCAAATAGCTCTGGAAAAACAGTTTAAAGCCATAGCCCTGGGTTGGCTACGTCGCAAGGGATGGGCGACCATAGAGAGAAGGGAGCACACACTGAAAGCCCCAAAGGAGCCACCGATGGGAATCGATGAAGGGCTCCTATCCCTCTTAGCAGAAAGGGGTCCCATAATCATGGATGAATTAAGTGAGGAACTGCAAAATGCCGTTCCTGTTTTGAAAAGACGAAACCTCCTGAAGATCGACGAGAAGGTCGTAAGGGAGCTGGAGCTGACTAGTAATGGATGGGAACGGATCAAAGCGGGAATAGAGATCGTTGAGGAGGTTAGTCAACTAAGCCCGGAGCTGATTCGAACTGGAAGATGGCGACAGGCTAGGCTCAGACGATTCGATGTGACGGCACCGGGTCCTGTCGTGTATCCTGGCAAGATACACCCGATTCAGCAGATCATCCAGAGGGTGAAGGAGATCTTCACTGAGATGGGCTTCACGGAGATCCGCGGTCCAATAGTGGAAATGGCTTTTTGGAACTTTGATGCCCTCTTCCAGCCGCAGGACCACCCAGCGAGGGAGATGCATGACACCTTTTATCTTGACCATCCACGAGAGGGCCGGTTGCCCTCGAGAAGAATCGTGGACGCTGTGGCCAAAACGCATGAAAATGGTTGGACAACTGGATCAAGGGGCTGGGAGTACGTATGGAGCCCCGAGGAGGCAAGGAAGCTGATCCTAAGGACACACACTACCGCCGTGACGATTCGATACCTGGCCGAACACAAGGATCCTCCTGTGAAGGTGTTCTCTGTGGATCGTGTGTACCGCAATGAGAAGGTGGATTACAAACGCCTCGCAGAGTTCCACCACATCGAGGGGATCATCATGGACAAGGATGTAACACTGCGCGACTTGATAGGAACGCTGAGGGAGTTCTACCTAAAACTAGGATTGAAGAGGGTGCAGTTCTGGCCCAGCTATTTCCCCTACACCGAGCCATCGGTCCAATCCACGGTTTATGTTCCGGAGCATAAAACATGGCTGGAGCTTTGCGGAATGGGGATATTTCGACCCGAGGTTCTGGCGCCCCTCGGCATAAAGTATCCCGTGTTGGCCTGGGGAGGGGGTCTGGAACGCCTCATCATGCTGAAGCTGGGCGTGGAGGACATACGGTTCTTGTATAAAAACGACCTAGGCTGGATCAGGAGGACCCCCGTATGCCAGTGATCATCCTAAACAAAGAACGCTTCTGCGCATACATTGGCCAACCAATCACCGTGGAGGATATGGCTAAATGGCTTCCATGGCTGGGTGTGGACATAGAGGAGGTTGGACCCGACTACTTGAAGGTGGAGTTTAACCCCAACCGTGTCGACCTCTCAAGCTATGCTGGGGTGGCGAGAGCATTTCGTGGACTCATGGGATGGGAGACGGGCCTACCAAAATATGTGGTGCGAGAGGGACAAAACGTTTTGAACGTAGATACCACGGTGGCGGAGGTTAGACCCTACGTGGTGTCGGCCATCATACGCAACATAAGGCTGGACGATGAATCGGTGCGGGAGCTTATGGAGATGCAGGAGGACCTCCACTGGGGCGTGGGTAGGAATCGGAGGAAGGCCTCAATCGGGGTGCACAACCTGGACAGAGTTGAGCCCCCCTTTGCCTACACCACGGGCGACCCAGATGGTGTACGATTTGTTCCATTAGGCAAGACTGAGGAGATGAGCATGCGGGAGATTCTGGAGAGGCATGAGAAGGGCATCGCATACCGACACATCATAGACTGGGCCCCAAGGTACCCATTAATCGTGGACGATAATGGGAGGGTTCTCTCCATGCCACCCATTATCAACAGTGAGCTGACGAGGGTGGACAGCCAAACCAAAAATCTGTTCATTGACATAACTGGAACCGACCAAAATGCCATCACGAGAAGCCTAAACGTGTTGGTCGCCGCCTTAGCGGATATGGGTGGAATTATCGAAGGGGTACAAGTGAGGTACCTAGATCGTACAATTATTTCACCAGACCTGACACCTCAAAAAATGAAAATGAGAATCGATTATGCGAGTGGGTTGTTGGGACTAAGGCTATCAGAGGCGAAAGCCACGCAATGCCTCAAAAAATGTCGAATGGATGTGATAAGGATTGGCAAAGGGGTTTTGGAAGTTTTGATCCCCGTCTATCGGATCGACATCTTGCACGAAGTGGATCTCGTTGAAGAAGTGGCTATTGGTTATGGGTATTTCAGGTTAAAGCCAAGCCGCCCCAAAACCATAACCACGGGTAAACTACACAGAGCCAGCGAATCGGCAAACTATGTGCGACAAATCATGATTGGAATGGGATTCACCGAGGCAACGAACTTCATCCTTACTAACGAGACCATCCACTATGGGAAGATGCGAAGGAAAATAGGTAGGATGGTGAAGCTTGCTAACCCCGCCTCCATAGAACACTCTATTGCGCGGGAGGATTTGCTGCCCGGCCTAATGAAAAATCTGACGGATAATAGGCATGAAAGCTATCCCCAGCAACTGTTCGAGGTTTCCGATGTGATAAAAATCAGGAGAGAAGCCGAAACCTGTAGTGAACGGAGGCTTCATGTAGCAGGGGTCTCCTCTCATGCAACCGCCAACTTCACCGAAATAAAGTCTTTCACTGAAGCACTCCTCGCAAACCTTGGCTTAACTAAGTGGGAGATAAAAGAGACGAGGCATCCGAGCTTCATGCAAGGAAGAGTGGCAGCAATATATGCCGGAAACAGAAAAATCGGCATCGTGGGAGAAGTTCATCCAGAGGTTCTCAACAATTTTGAGATAGAAAACCCCACAAGCGCCTTCGAAATCGATCTTGAAGAGATACTTTAAAAGAATGGTGCTAGGAAACTTTATCTCCACCAAGCCCTGTTTTTATTAGTGGCGATGATATGAGCGAGGATGGAAATCCCACCGATACCTTAACAGGCTCATGCAGACGGACCCAACAGAGGAAGATGCTGATGGCATCTACCCATGACAGAGGGTTTACCCAGGCATGGGACACGGTGGGCGCGGGCGCATAGAACCCACGTCAGAGAGAGCTCAACTGAGGCGAGCGGAAGGCTCTGCCATGAGGCTGAGTGTTAGTTACGTGTGGCGACAGCCCGCGATACAACCTTGTGCACATTCATGGAATTTGATCCGTCTTCAATCTTATGCATAATAAAGCTGCCCACAAATATTACGAACGTGATTTCAACATCTGTGAATGGACTTGATAAGTTCGCATCGCAAGGTTTCGGACCATCATCCCCAATTTTGATGGTAAATGCGACATCTAACGTGGTTGCAGTTGTAACTGATAACCCAGCGATTTCGTTGCAATCAAAACACTCTTAACTAGTCTCCATAATAAGAAATTTTAAGTGAGGCCGTGATGAAATCATTTAGGGGGCGATTTGCTTGGACCTGGAGCAAAAAATGAATCTTGTTATGAGAAACGCGGAAGAGGTTGTGACCCCTGACGAGTTGCGAGTGTTATTGGAGACGGAAGCCAAGCCCAGGGCATATTGGGGTTTTGAGAGTTCTGGATAGTGGGCGCTCTCCCTACGCTCACCCAGAATAATGCACATCGGAATGGGGTTGGTCTGCGGTTCCAAGATCAAAGACATGATTAAGGCTGGCTTTAATTTCATCATCTTCCTCGCCGACTGGCACTCTTGGATCAACAACAAGCTAGGCGGTGACCTTGAAAATATTCGTGTCTGTGGTGATTATTTCAGGCACTGCTTCACCGCCCTGGGAATTCAGCCCGAGAGCGTGCAGTATGTTTGGGCTTCTGACATAGCGAAGGACATAAGGTACTGGGAAAAGGTGGTTCGAATAGCCAAGAGCATCTCGCTTCAAAGAACGTGGCGGGCGCTACCCATCATGGGTCGAGAAATGAGCCTGACAGACATGGAAACCGCTTGGGTGTACTACCCCTGCATGCAGGCAGCCGACATCTTTCACATGAACCTTGATGTGGCTTGCGCGGGGATGGATCAGAGAAAGGCCCACATGCTGGCGAGGGATGCCGCCGAAAAAATCGGCTGGAAAAAGCCCGCTTGCATTCATACCCACCTCCTCATGGGACTTCAGGGTCCCGAAAAGGTTGAAAAGCAGTTTGATGAAAATGCGGACTTAAACCTACAAATCAGCTCGAAGATGTCGAAGAGTCTGCCCAGAACCTGCATATTCATACATGATACTCCACACGACGTCAAATCGAAGATACGTGCCGCATACTGCCCACCTCAACAGGTGAGGGAAAACCCTATACTTGACATAGCCAAATACGTGATCTTCGCTGAGAGGGAAGGACTGATGATCCCGCGGCCATCTAAATACGGCGGACCAGAACGTTTTTATAGTTATGAGGAGATGGAAAAGGCATATCTTAAGGGAAAGATTCACCCCCTGGACCTAAAGGAGGGTGTTGCAGAGGGCCTCATAGAGATTTTAGCCCCGGTTAGGGAATACTTCCTTAAACATCCACAAGTCTTAGAGGCAATGATCAGGATAGAGGCCACAAGGTAGAACTTTATCCATGATTCTACAAAAAAGGGTGGAAAGGGTTCTCAAACTTCTCGACGAGCTCACGCTGGAGTCGGCCAAGGGAGTCCCGATCATCGTGGAGGGCCAAAACGATGTGAACGCCCTGCGTGAATTGAATGTGACAGGAGAGATCATCTCAGCAAAAACCTCGGGAAAGTCCTTCCTAGACGTACTGGGTGAGGTGGAGAGAATGGGAAGGCGTGAGGTCATCCTTCTGATGGACTTCGATAGACGGGGTAAGGAATGGACCAAACGATTGACGCGGCATCTTGAGGAGATGCGGGTTAGGGTTAATTCCCAATTTTGGAGTGCATTGTTGGGTCTTATTGGGCGAGACGTGAAAGATGTCGAAGGCTTGGCGGCATACATCGAAACGTTAAAGAGAAAAATGGAGAATACATATAAGGGTGTAAGTTAATTAAAGGCTCATCACCTTATTTCTGGTGAAAAAATCTATGATCGAGGTGAAAGTCGGTGGGATCATCACAAACCGTTACTTTCAAGTATGTGATCCAAGCCCAATTTGAAGTGGAGGGAGTGGTGGAAAAATCTGACGTCATCGGAGCTGTTTTTGGACAAACGGAGGGATTGTTCGGCTCTGAACTGGACCTTCGTGAACTCCAAAAGTCAGGAAGGCTGGGGAGAATCGAAATCGAGCTACAGTCAAAACAGGATAAAACAACCGGCACAATACTCATCCCAACCAGCCTAGATAGGGTCTCCACAGCAATCATCGCAGCCAGCATAGAGAGCATAAATAGGGTGGGCCCCTGCGCAGCAAAGGTCACCCTAGATAAGATTGAAGATGTGCGAGATGCGAGGCGGAGGGTAATCATAGATAGGGCGAAGGCTATCCTTCAAGAATGGACTATCGAAGCCCTCCCCAGCACAGAGGCCATCTTTAGAGAGGTTTCTGAGACCTTACGGACGGCTAGGGTTGAGAAGTATGGACCAGAGGAGCTAACGGCAGGACCTGACATCGAAGGCGCCAGGGAAATAATCATCGTGGAGGGGAGGGCTGACGTGATAAACCTGTTGAAATACGGAATCCAAAACGTTATTGCCCTTGAGGGCGCCAAGGTCCCGGAGACCATCATACGATTATGCCGAGAGAAGGAGGCCACTGCACTTCTCGATGGAGATCGGGGAGGGGACCTCATACTGAAGGAGCTATCGCAGGTCACTAACGTCAAGTATGTTGCTAGAGCCCCGCCGGGTAAAGAGGTACAGGAGCTAAGCATGAGGGAAATCACGACCGCCCTTCAGCAAAAAGTGCCAACTGAGGAAATCAAAGTTAGGAAGGAGCGAAGGAGAATCCTCGTCCCCAAGCAAATTGTTGATATAGCGAAGGTTTTGGATGGGACATTAGAGGCAGTGTTACTTAATGAAAAGATGGAGCAAATTGAACGACTACCTGTTAGCGAGCTCGCGGAGAGACTTCATCAAGTGGGAAACGTAGACACCGTGGTTTTTGATGGTGTAATAACACAAAGGCTTGTTGACATCGCCAGCGAGAGAAACGTCAAATATCTTGTGGCAGCCCGCATCTCCGACGTAATAAAGCAGCCATTACGCGTCCACCTTTTAACGTTTGCGGATATTCAGGGCTAACCCTCCAAATTTATGGAGGGTAGGTGTTGTAGGAGCCAGCAACTCATCCTCAGCTACACCAAACATGGATAGAATTCGGGAAACGGCTGGCACCACCTGATTTGAAACGTAGTATTCAATATCGACCTCATCATAGGAGGCTAAGACGTGGGGCCTCGCCTTCTCGTATAATCGACCGGGACCAGCAACAATGACATAACCGATCTTGTCGCCCATGGATAGGTCCCAGCCCCCCCTCAACAGCATGCGTGCAGCCTCCACATGCGGAGCCCTCACAGCGTACTCTTCTAAGGGTTTTGTCAGGGTCTTCCATATGATGAGGTCTCGATACGGCACCTTCTTTTCCCTTAAATCCGAAACATATTGACGCACGAACCCCGCAGCCTTCTCCGGCGACAGCTCCTTAAGAATAATGTTTAGTACCGTCTCCTGCACATTTTTAGCGACAGCAGCCCAGTCCCCCCGTATCACCTCCAAACCCACAATGTCTAATCGGCCATCCGGCAAAAGCCCACAATACCGCTTCTTAGCCTCAGTAAATAAAACACGGCGATATACCTTATCAGGCTTAATCTCCAACCCGAGTGTCTTACTAATCTCCTCAGATATTTTCTCAATTTTATCAGGTTCATGCTCGATGAAGATGCTGTCTGTGTCGCCATACACAACCTCCAATCCAATTTCCTTCGCCAATTCTATGGTGTTTAAGATGGCATTTCGACCCCAAGCCGTAGTAGCCTCAGCAACAGGCTTGACGTACCAACGCGCCCCCAACCAACCTGCGTAGCCGTAACAATTGGAGACACCAATGAAGCCTAAGCCCGCAAATAGCGTATGTGGCGCTTCAATGGTAATGTCGTAAATGTATGGGCTACGTTGTTCAACTTTACGAATTTTCGCTATCTGCTCAAAGTAGAGCTTATTGGCGATTAAATTGCTGAGTTGATCAGTGGCAACAGCCTTTCCATTTTTTGCGTCGTTTAATATACGTTTTATTTGCGCTTTAGAAATGTTTGAGTCAGACCAACGTAAATAATCGCAATTTGATTTCGTCTCTCTAAGCAATGGAAGAGCAACGCTCCTAGGGATAATAAAACTTTGATGCATTCGATGACCAACTCTATACTCCCTTCTGGAGGGCAACGAGTCATGTACCAGAACTCTGTGAGCGCCACAGTCTCTTCTGATGGAACCCCCTTGAACCCCAAGTTGCTTCATTAACAAGATTAGCTGGTTTTGCAAATGAAAGTTAACTGTCGTCCAACGTGTGTAGGGGAGAGTTTTATTGCCATCCCCTGAATCATAGGCACGGAGAAATTCCCATTTCAATTTGTTTGGCCCGTTGATTATGAAATCTGGGACGGCTTTTCTATATACACGTTTGCCAGTTTTTAATAAATCTATGAAGATAATGTATATTAAACCTGAGTTAGCAGTAATTTGACGTGGGCTTACATTTAAATGAGGCCCAAATGCTTCGTTAAAACAGTGAATAATGTCTTCTCTGATCCTCGGATTTGAATTGCACCAGATGATTCTTCTCGAAGTACCTCCCGTCTTATTCTTAAATTCATCGGAAGTACCATCAGAGACATAATACCCAACTAGACGTGCTACCTTGCCTACAGCAGTTATGATTACGGGAAGTTCATCCCGTGACTTATATAATTTCACCAACCATGAGTGAATTATACTTAAGGGTAGTTTTTCGACAACCTCTCTAATATCGTTAAACCATACATAGTGGCGTCGGCCATTGGGGTCACGTAAAATCTTTTCAGAGAAGGCGGAAAGAGCGTCATATAAATTCTCTCCGCTGGGAGTTATTCTGAACACTTTCTTCCGTTCCCTTCCAATGTAAGGAGCCCTCTCAACAAAACCCATCTTTTTAAGATTTATGAGGTGTTTCGATACGGATTTCGGGTTTCCATAGTTAGCGTGATGTGCTATCTCCTTAATACATCCTGAAGGTTTGCCTTTCAGAGCTGCTAATATTCTACACCACGCCTCATAATTAATCCTAGTTTTTTTGCTATATGGATGTTGGATAATCACCATGATGTTCTCTGTTCTTTTAGGCTCAATCCTAACAAGATAACGCAATAGATTAAGTTGAGGCTGCGTATACCTTTTGGATGAGGGCATTTGAGATAAAAGAGGCAACCATTCGCCACAATGAATGTCTGCTGCTTTTTTAATTGTTAATTCACCCTCTTCATCAAGTACATACATTTTATGTTCAGGGGTAACCCGAATGCTGGCGCCCGATTTTAATTCTATTTCTAACATTTCGTGATTTAGACGATGGCGAACACATTGAAAAACTCGCCTCCACATCACCTCCCAAGTAATGGGATCAAAAGAAAGCGTCTCAAGATTTTCGGTCGGTTTAACAAACTCACTAAAATCTTCACAAATCACAGGATCATTAGTTTTAACCATGGTATCAATAAATTCGCCGATGCGAACCACGGAAATGTTTCCATTTCGCCTTATAATAATGGGCGTGTCATAATCTAGACATGCGTTTGTGATGACTTTCACTGCTTTTTGGCGAGCGTCGAGAACCCTATATTCCACGCTTTGCGGCTCCAGCATCTTTAGCTTGGGTCTGATCTCGTCTCGAACCATTATGAGGTGGGATAGCACCTCTTTGTAGAAGCCGGAGGGTTCTGTGCGGAACCTGTGTTTCACCTCTGGTGCTGTGTTCACGCCGCATGGTGGCTCCGGCTCAGTGGGTGAAACGTAGGTGTCGGGTGAAACATTTTGGGAAATCATGATGTTGGGGTATAAACTATTGTGAGCGCATATCCAACAGTGTCCACAGACAAAGTTTTGCGTTGGATTCACGCCGATGTCATATACAAATTCGGTTGTGGGATTCGCCTCTTCAATTTTAACAACATAATCTAAGGTTAAGTCACTTTTAAAAAAGGTGATGAGTTCAGGATAGTTTTTCTCTGCCCAGCGAAGAAGCTTTGTTCGTGAAATGGTTCGTATTTGGGCTTTTTCCATTATTTTGCGAGGAAGCTGGCTTCTTGGGTAGGTCTTTGGGATAAAATTAACCGGGATTTGACGAGTTAGATGCGTATGTTTTTCAGCCTTGTTATAGTAATCATTTATCCAAGCAAAATTCATATTTGACTTAGCGTCTTTCCAGAGGGTGACTCCTAGTTTTCTCATGCTCATAAGAAGAAGGGACATACCTTGAATTAGCTTATCACTCATAGATCCAAATATATATACGCCGTCGCTTCGTAGGTGTCCATCGCCCTTTAAGTACGCCTCGACAAAGGAGCGCCGAGCAACTTCGTCAAACAAAAAAACTATAGGCGGGACTCTTTTCTCACGGGCGCACCTACCAGCGTTTAACAATACATCAAATAGAAAATAATGCAGTTGAGAAGATAAAGAGAAGCCCTCTTCAACTTCTCCCTTATTAAACCCTGTTCCCTTCATCGCAGAGGAGTGAAATCCCAATGCTTCGGCCACTTCTTTCATCTCTTTTACTATATCTGCAGCGGTGAAATGTACTTTATACTGATATTGACCTGCTCTTTCCTTCCTAGCTGATTTAGATGTGCATCCCTCTGCCACATAATACCCAAGTAATGTTGCTAAGGTTTTAGTTGGTAATATGACATCAATCAAATGCTGTTCCCGGGTTCGCTTAAAACCAATCTTCCAATTTTTTAAGTATTGACTGTCAACATTCTCTAAGACATCAAGTGCATCCGATAATCTGAATCTATAACAACGTCGCCATGGAACGTATTCACGAAGCCTAAGCAATAATTTTTCTCGTTGAAGAAACTCCTTCCCTAATTTAGTGATTTGTAGATTACCTCTCCCCTTATCCCATATGATTAGCTTGTGTTTATGCAAGTCATAGATGTGTCGATAAATATTACAATGCCTATGCCCAATTATGATGGCCGCCTTTCTTGTTGAATTAGCCCCTGAGCTTATGGCATCAAGGATTAATACTTTTGCCTTTATCCAATTCCAATATCCTTTCGGAAATTTACGGTAGAAATATATGTCACTTAACTGATCTTTATTGAGACCCCTCATTAACTTTAGAAGACTCACATGTTCCTGATACACCATTGGGAGCTTTACGCTCCTTGGAATGACAATGAAACTTCCTTTATTTACGTCACTAGCCTTTAGGGGAATCGGCTTAAGGCGATTACTTAATGTGAAAAGGCTGTGGTTAGGTGTTACTTTAACCTCCCTCCCAGTTTTTGTTGTTATTTTTAGCAGCTTTCCATTGTAGCGATGCCGGGAGAATTGACGTATGGGATTTAAACAAACGTTAAGATTCTCATCGAAAGATAGCACTTTCCAACAATTTAATTCAGCTACTTCACATTCATCGCTTATTTTCATTAATGAGCCAGCATGCTTGTCAATAAACTCTCCAATTTTAGTTAAGTATAGATTATTGTTATCATCCATTAAAACTATTGGCTCATCGTAATCAACTGACTTGAAATCGAGCACCGCTATGTTTTCGTGAATTCCTGGTTTGGGTTCAAGGACCACGGCTCCCACGTATGGGATGTAGGGGCGCTCAATTCTCTTGGGAACCAGCTCGCCGATCTTGTAGGCTTCTCGAATCAGGAACCACTCAACCCGGAAGCCCACAGCGGCAGTTCCAACATGGTCTAGGGGCAGGCCGACCATGTTGGACAGCTGCATGGCAAAGTCCAGCATAGCGTCGGTTATCCCCATGATGCATTGAGTATTTTCTTTGGAGAACCTCAGCAGCGCTGGGCGCTTTTCAGGATCGTCCCAGTAGGTGGGGAAGTCTATGTCCTCAATAAGAGTGCGCTTTTCGATTTTCATAACATCGAGGAAGTCGGCTACATTCTCTAAGGTCTTCACCTTCACTCCGGGAAGGTCTTCCGCGAAGTCGAAAAAGTCGATGTTGGCTCGTCCTGTAATTGAAACGTGACCATACACGCTTGTGTGAGGCTCAGTATTGGCCCGGTCCATAAATAGGTGGATGCCCAACTTTTTGGAGCGAGTGACTAGATAGGGCCAGTCTTGTTGATTGGTTCCATAGCCCACGATGATGTCGGGATCAAAGTTCTTGACATATTTTATGAATGACTCTATGACTGGTTTATCATTAGAATTCTCCGTTAAAAACTGTATTTCATCACCCGCATTAGTGGCGACTGAGATGACCACCACAGGGTTTCTCTCGGGTTTAGGCGCGCCCTTGGGGCTGTGGCAAATCATGGAAAAGCCCAAAATCCTTAACCGCGGTACCTCTGTTTTTTCGATACCTTTAGGAAAAGATTTTGCCAGGTATACTTTATCGACATGAACCCCCAGTTCGTTTTTTATTTCTTCAACCTCTATCTCATGCCAGCCGCATGGACTGACATTGTTATCAATGAGATAGCGCATGGAATAGCGGATATCACCCTCAAGACAATCCTTCACCCCCTTAATTTTTCCAACCCCCTTAGCATATTTTGGTATGAGATCGGGGTCTTGACAAACAACCCTAATCACCTTTGTTGGCTTTCCAAAAAACCTTAGCTCCATGGGCTCCAACCTGACGATAAATGGAAACTCCGCCTCGCTGGATTTGATCCTTTCCACCACAACCTGAGGATTCTCCCCATCCTCAACCACAAGATAAAAATAACAAAGGAAGTTGCGGTCAATAATGAGAACCCGCTTCCCCCCGTCATCGATGCCCCAGATCCACATCTCTGGCTGATGCTCCTTCACCTCATAATTCACGTCCAACAGCCAAAATCTCGTTTGCATTAGCCTTTGCCCCATGAAGATAAAGGCGCCAATATGTTTTTAACGCTTTTTGATAATGAGTGTTTAGTTGCACATACATCAAGTAGAAAAGGGAGTAGCTTTTTGAAGATCCTAGGTATGAACCTAAAAAAGGGTATAGTAAAGGTTTTGCCAGAGAGTTTGGACGATATCTGGCATCTCTATAACATAATTCATGAAAAGGACGAGGTGTATGCACAAACTACTCGAGAAGTAAAGGTGCAAGAACTTTACACCCGCCCTAAGAGGGGGAAGAGAGTTTCCGTTTTTTTGGGTGTGAGAGTGGAGGGAGTGACCTGGGACAGGAACCTCAATCGATTGAGGGTGCATGGAATCGTTTGCGAGGCACCAGAGGACATCGGTGCAAAGGGTTCACACCACACCATCAACGTGACGGTGGATAAGCCCCTCACCATCATGAAATCGGAGTGGTTGAGGCACCAAATCGACCGACTGGAGAGGGCCAGCAAGGCTGAGGTGACGCCCATCATCGTGATGGCGATGGATGACGAGGAATATTGCGTGGCTGTTTTGAGACAGTATGGAGTCGATGTCAAGGTGGAGGAGAGGACGAGGCTCCCTGGAAAGTTAGAGGCGGAGAGAAGGGCGGAGGCGATGCGCGGGTTCTTTAAAGCCGCCCTAAAATCCCTTTGGGAGGTGTGGGTGGGTCTCCACAGCCCCATCGTCATCATTGGACCGGGATTCATAAAGAATGACTTCGTTAAATATGTGAGAAACGCATCTTCAGAGGTCGCAAACGCCATCATTGATATTAAAAGTGTCAATAGCGGTGGCGTAGCAGGGATACATGAGGGACTGCGCTCCGGGGTTTTAACCAAGGCCCTAAGGCACGTTCGGATATTGGAAGAAAACAGGGTCATGGAGGAGTTGCTTGAACGATTAGGGAAGGGGAGGCAAGACGTAACCTATGGATTCACTGAGGTGGAAAGGGCCACCACATTTGGCGCTGTTGAAAAACTCCTTTTGGCAGATATCACGTTAAGGGAGACCCCCAGCGAAAAGAGAACCGCCCTAGAAAGGCTCATGAAGGAAGTGGAGGAGAAGGGCGGACAAGTCATCGTCATCAGCACGGAGCATGAGGCAGGAGCCAAACTGCTTTCGTTAGGTGGTGTTGCAGCGCTTCTACGCTTCCCGTTTGGTTAAAGGTCAGCCCTTAGAAAGCTTTCAGGTTAAACTCTGTTTATATCCAAAGTCACATTAAAGTGCTGTCATAACTTAGCGGTGAATACCCTATTTGCCCGCATAGCTTGAAGGGCCGATGCGAAATGTTGTAATTCCCCATCAAAGACCCTTGGATACAAAGTCTATCCGAGGACAGAAGTTATCTAAAGCTTTCTGAGAGTCTCTGGAATGTGATCGAGTGCTTGGATGGTGGCGTCTGGTTTGGGGAGGTTATTGGGGTAGGGCTGGTCGGTTATTTTTAGATGAATCGCCCTTAACCCCGCGTTTTTTGCCCCCAATATATCGAGTTCTGGTTTGTCTCCTACGTGCAAGGCTTCGCTTGGCTCCACACCCATCCTTAACAGCGCTTCCAAGAATATCTCGGGTCGGGGTTTCAACAGCCCATACTCGTCTGAAAACATTAGTACATCATCAAAGTGGTGGAGGAAGCCAAATTTCCGCAGGATCTTCTTGATGACGCTGCTTGGCGTGTGGTAGGTGTTGCAGATGAGCCCCACCTTGTACCCACCTTCCTTAAGGAACCGCAGAATGGACTCAGCCCCCTCTTGGGCTCTCAGTTGCACGGATAAGACGGAGTGTGCATAAACATCCCAGAGGTTTTGTGCTAGCCTTTTGTTGGATGTGGGTATGCCCAGTTTCTCCATCATCATATGAACCTGGGTGTTCAGATCAAATTCTCGCCCCTTTTCCACACGAATCCGGTCGCACTCCATGTCCACCTCTTCCATAACCTCCTCGACTTTTCTTGGGCTAGCAGAAAAGCCTCCCTTGATTAGAGCCTCTGTTAAGCCCTCCACCCTTATTCGCTTGAGCCTTTGACTCTCTCCACGCTCATGAAAGATGAGGGTATCCCAAAAATCGAATAACACCGCCTTATCAACCTGTTGTTCCCCGTTAACAACCGTCTATAAAACTCTTCAGCTCATTTCTCAAAGAGTCTGAGGCGTCTGCGCACAGCGGGATTCTCATCCATGAGCCTTTTCAGAAGTATCTCAAAAGTCTCGTTAGGGGACAGCTCCCTCTCAATAAAGACCCCTGTTCTTCCAACCTTGTCACGACGCAAAAGGGCGTGAACCCGGTCCAACACGGTTTCAAGGGTGACCCCTAAGAGGCGGGAGACCATCTCCTCGCGACCTACAATGGTGCTCTCCACATGACCCTGTTGGGTGGGTTCGATCAACATGAGCCGCTTGTCAACACCCAGAACGCGTACATCGTTTTTGAGCATGGGGAGCGACACCTCACCGCTGAACTTATAGAAGCCTCTTTCCACAGGACGAAGTTTGACGAGGGGAAACGAAACACATTGTTGTTTGTCCATCTCGATGTGCCCCTTGATCGCATACATGGGTGTGGCTTGCACCACAATCCTTCGATTAATGGGAATGTTGGCGCGTTCAAGAATGGTTTCGATGACGAAGGAGGAGGGCGGGTCTGGCACAAAAACGTCGATGTCACTCCTCTCTGAAACGTCACCCCGAGCGATACTTCCATGCACAATGGAGGACACATGAAAATGATCCAAAGCCTTCATTACTTGAATTGCCTTGGATCGTAATCTCTTTAGTAGTTCCCAGCGCCTGTTTTCGTAAATAACCTCCACGCGCTCTGCTCGAGTCACTGGCTTTTTAGCCATCTTCACCCACCGACCGTAGACAACTGTTCATCCAATCCAAGTAGGATCGTGAGCCTCTGATTATGGGTAATGCGATGAGTTCTGGCACCTGATAACTATGAATCTCCTTCACCCTTTCAGCCAGTCTCTTAAAGAGGTTTTCGCTCGACTTCATGAAGACCAGGATCTCGCTCGCCTCATCAATCTTGTTTTCCCACCAGAATAGGGAGGAAATGGGACCAACAAGGTTACCGCATGCAATAAGCCTTTCATTAAGCAGGCAACGCACGATTTTGAGAGCCTCCTCCCTACTCTTGGCGGTTGTGATAACTATAATGAACGATGACATGCTCTCGCCCCTCCATAAAAGGTATAACAAGGTATTATTAGTTACTTCTTCTAAAAGCATAGGGTGAGGAATCAAAGAGGTGAGCGCGGAGTCAGTTTTTCCCTTCATCGTCGTTGTTTTCTGGGTGGTTCTCTACGTGATCGGCAACACTTTTCATTTGAAGAGGCATGGGTTAGAGATACGACCCGCATACCTCACCTACAAGTCGAGGGGGTTAAGGGAACTCTTATACTGGGTGTCGAGGAAAGGGGTGGCTTTCTGGAGGATCCTATGTAACGTGGGTTTGGTGTTGGCTGTTGGGCAAATGATTTTCGGCATCTATTTCCTTACGAGTAATTTGCTAAGGTTTGCCTATCCCTTAGGAGAGCCCGCCCCAGTTTTCCTTGTTCTGCCCGGAATCACCATACGACTGTATTGGCTACCCTACTTCTTCACGTCTATGGCAATACTTATTATGACACATGAGCTGGCCCATGGCGTCGCCGCAATTGTCGAGGGGATTCCAGTGAAATCGACTGGCCTTCTTTTGTTGCTGGTGTTTTTCGGCGGGTTCGTGGAGCCAGACAAGAAGCAATTTGAGAGGAGCCCGACGCTCTCGAAGCTTCGAGTCCTTTCCGCTGGCTCCTCAACAAACCTCCTCACTGGATTCCTTGTTCTGTTGTTGTTAATGGGCATATACGCCCCACCCTCAGGAGTCTTAAT
Organism: Candidatus Bathyarchaeota archaeon BA1; assembly: GCA_001399805.1. Next base: position 8,669 of record LIHJ01000085.1, on the reverse strand, counting down.
CCATGAAACGCTAGAAAACGGGCCAGCGGAAAGATCTGGTCTCAAACAATGGGATGTTATCTATGCCATAAATGGAAACAACATATTCACGATTCGAGATTTCGAAAATTTAATGGCAAATGTACCGATTGGAAAAACCTTAATTCTCAACACATCAAGGGGCAGCATCGCCGTCACCAGTGAAAGAGGCGCAAAAAATCGAGCAGTATTGGGACTCATCTCCATCTCCAATTATCACCCAAGCAGATTGGGGCTGGAACGCTTAATCGGTATCCACCTTTACATGACATTGCACTGGATCTTCCTAATAGCATTGAGCATCGCCGTTTTCAACATGCTCCCCATATACCCCTGGGATGGAGATAAATTCCTCTACCACGCCTTAAGAGGAGTGGTGAAGAAGAGGCGCTTGGTGGCTCGCATGGTGTTTAATGCCATATTTTGGTCGCTGGTCGCGGTGAACATGATATTAACCTTCATGAAGCACGGCTGGCTCTCCGTGTAGAGAGGTGAAACCGGATATGCCCATGTGCACGTTGTGTGGGAGGGAGGAGGCCATTTTCATGCGCCCCTACTCCGGGGAACGCCTCTGCAAAAGATGCTTCCGCAAATCCATAGAAGAGAAGGTTCGCGCCACCATTTCCAAGTATGACATGCTCAAACCAGATGACCACATCATGGTGGCGGTTTCCGGGGGAAAGGACAGCGTCACCCTCCTCCATATACTGGCGAGGATCGAGCGCGCCTTTCCAAGGGCCACCCTCTGTGCCGCCACCGTTGATGAGGGCATAAGGGGCTATCGAGATGAGGCCCTGAAGGTGGCGGCGAAAAACTGCCAGAAACTGGGCATAGAACACATCGTTGCCTCCTTCCAGGATATGTACGGATATAAACTTGATGAGCTCGTCGGCATGATTCGAGGGAGGGGCGAGAGGGGACTAGCACCTTGCGCCTACTGCGGCGTCCTGAGGAGGCGGGCTCTCAACACCGCTGCCAGAGATGCGGGCGTGAATAAGCTCGCCACTGCCCACAACCTGGACGACGAGACTCAAACCATGATCCTCAACATCATTCATGGCGATGCCCTACGAATCGCTCGCGTCAAGCCCGTCACCACCGACATTCACCCCAAACTCATACGGCGTGTGAAGCCCCTCTGCGAGGTTCCGGAGAAGGAGATCGCCCTCTACGCATACCTAAAGAGGATCGAGTTTCAAGGCATCCCCTGCCCATATGCGAGAACCGCCCTACGAAGCGACATACGAACCATGCTCAACCGAATGGAGGAGAAACACGCAGGAATCAAGTTCACCATTTTCAAATCCATAGAAAGGATTCGACCAGCGCTGGAGGCGATGGGGGAGGAGGCGAAACTGCAAGACTGCAAGATCTGTGGGGAGCCAACCGTCGGAGAAATATGCAAGCCGTGCCAAATGCTTCAACAACTATCCATTCTCTAGTAGGCGGCGGGTCACCGAGGCTCGACGCCCAGTGGTTCGCCAAGCCCCCCAACCCCCTTACTCACACCCGCACCCCCCTGAGCGCTGAACGCCCAAGCTTAGGTTGCTCCTTCAGGTGGGGTGTAGAGAGATTCTAACTTATTCTTCTTTTCAGGATGGCTAGAGCCTATATTAGTCACGAACTCTTGAATTGCGCCTTCTTCGAATAATTTTAGTTCCCAGCAGTCTTGTCTGTGTTTTTTGTAGGGTCCCATCATAGGTATGTGGAAACCTTTTCGGAGTAGAGCCTTAATTTCATATAATAACGCCTTATTAGAGTTCGTTATACCTACCCTTGGTTTTCTGTTCCATGTATCAAAGTATGCGTATCCCTCAGCATCGAAGAAACCTCGTAGAAAATATTTCAGCAGTTTTTCATCATGTTGGACATGAGACGGAATGCCCCCTGATGGCTTTTTTCCATTTGGAAGCCCAAGTACAGCCTGAAGAAAGATGTAGACGATTTTTGAATATAATCGTGCGACGTACATGTTTTCACCCTTTTTCTTCGATACAAGTAGCGATACGCCGAAAAGTCTCTGAAAAATTGGCATTAGTACCAATCGTAACATTTCTCTGCTTTTGTCCGAATAGCCGATTTCGTAGTCTGGCCTGCCTTTCCTACGAATTGTTTTGTCAATATCTTCTAGATAGCCATCGCCCAAGTGATAGCCCACAAGATACGCAAGGCTCGTTGTAACAGAACGCGGCAATCTCACGCGTTTTGGAGATCTTGGCACATAGAAATACTCTATTTCACTGGCATACAATTTTTCAAGCAACTCGGGGGATAAATCTGCTAACACATACCTACGCCCAGCTACCACAGCCTTTGCTGGACTCCCCTGACGTACTGCAAGCATCGGCAACCAGTTAGGCAATAGACCACTTTCCATTCCTATTTTCTCCGCACCCCATCTCCCGGGCCTGGCCAGGTTCGCCTGGTAGACGTGGTGGTCGGCTTCCCTACGGAAGCCACCCCGCGACCGCCAGCCCCAGGGGACGGATGCTCACGGTTTAGAGGCTGAAGGGCCTGACGATCTTTGACGCCTCACCTCAGCTTTCGGCCCGTCGTGTAGGGGGTTTACGGTCGAGGCACGTGGTGCCTCTCAGGGGACCCCTATCCCCCCGCCTGAGGCCCGCCGCCAAATAAACTGAATTCATTCCAATGTATAAAAGTTTATATCAATATTCAGGTGGGTATGAGTACCGCTGTATTTGGAGGTTCTAACGGATGAACAAAAAACCGCGTCTGGTGTCTTTGATGGAGGCGCTACTGGTGACCTTTCTTTGGTCATCCTCCTACGTTCTTGTCAAGCTGGGGTTGCGTGAAATGCCTCCGCTGGTTTTCGTTGCCATACGGTATTTTTTGGCCTTTTTGGTGCTTTTGGCTGCTGGAGTTTCAAGACGTAGGTCGGAACCACAAGTGACGCTCGGTGCACAAGAGTGGCTGAGGCTCATAATCATGGGGGTGGCTGGGTGTACAGTTGCGCAGGCCTCCAGTGTGTTGGGCTCTACTACCTACCAGCGACAGCGATGATGTGCCCATGAAAACAACCCTCATTTTGAAAGATGAGGCCTATGAATATTTGTCAAAAAGGTCGGGAGGAGAAAGATTTCAGAAACAATAACAGGATCCTCATGAAACGGCTTTCAACCAGCCGCAAGAGCATTTTCGGTGTTGACTCAGGGCTTGCAATTTGGGGCTTGAGGGATGAGGAAGAAAACCCGTAAGAGCAATTGACATGATAACCTTGGATATTATGTTGAGATATCATGGGTCCTCAAGAGGATTTCAGTTATATATCCGCAGTTCTCTTACACGAAGGCCTCCACGATCATATCTTACATGGCCCAGAATAGGCTAATTTTTAGAGAAGCTTGGTTACCTCCGTCCTTGTTCAAAACCGCGTAAGGGTCCTCAGCCAACAATACTGGCTAATTAAAGTAATGTTCGTTGTACGGATAGCAATTCTGTGTGCCCAACATATCAGATATTATCCTCTAGCTTGCGAATACCTCAATAGGTGTGGGTCTAGCCGCTCAGCCCAATCAACCTCACTCAGGTGAATTTTCATCGTTCTCTTCTTGGGTGTGGAGCAGCAGAGGATTATGTTCCGATCGTGATGTTCTCGATGTATATGGGTGATGAGCACATTGATGATGACGGAGCCATCCTTGAGATGGAGGTTCACATTGTGTCCCACATACACCTTTGCGGAATTTAGGTCAAATCTTGACATGCTTTCACCACTCAAGGTCTTTATCTGCGATGTCACACCAGCAGTCCCGACAGATGGGCAGCCTCCTACCCTTATAGTAGATGTAGACCTCAATGTCTGTACCCTTACATTTCCCATTCCAAGGATTTTTACAACATTCAATCAGTGGCCGCATACGCATCCCTCAACTTTGCTCAGCCACACATATTTAAAATACCCGACGCAACGACACCCAATGAAGCGGAGAGACCCGTGAAAGTAAAGGCAAAAACCGCTCTTTCAAGACGATTTTATTATCAAAAGTTTTATGACAGGCTCAAAATCCTATTATGCGTTAAGTCCTGTACAGGAGAGCATATTACCATGAACGGTTCCCATGTCTCATCAAAGTTGAATTTCTCGTTCATTGATGCAATGCTGATCGGGATGTCCCTCATCTGGGGCATAAATTTTTCAATCGTTAAAACCGCCTTGACGGAGCTATCCCCCTCAACCTTCAACTCGCTTCGCTTTGGTTTAGCCTCGTTGTTCATGTTGATCCTCCTATGGATTTTCGAGAGAGATATAGGCTTTCGAAGGAAGGACATAGCTCGTCTAATCCTGCTAGGGCTGATCGGAAACACCGTCTATCAGCTCTGCTTCATTAACGGCATTGCACGCACAACCGCAAGCAACTCCTCCCTAATCTTGGCTACCACACCCATCTTTGTAGCTCTCTTAAGCTCGGCTTTAGGCTTGGAAAGGGTGGAGCGGAGAGTTTGGTACAGCATCACACTCTCGTTTATCGGCATCCTCTCGATTGTAGAGGGATCCGGAAAGGTCCTAACCGTTACAGACCAGAGTGTAATAGGAGACCTTCTTATATTAGAGCACCATCTGCTGGGCGACGTATACGGTGCTATCAAGGCCGCTATTCCAGAAGTATACACCCCTTAAACTCGCTACCTTAACCGTGGTTATGGGCACACCGCCATTGCTTCTCGTTTCTATTCCTTCCCTAAATGAACAAAACTGGGTTTCTGTTTCATGGCAGGGGTGGCTATGCCTAATCTACTCTCCCGTTTTGGCAATAGCTATCGGCTACGCAATCTGGTACACAGGTGTGGGTCATGTTTGTAGTGCAAGAAACTCACTCTATTCAAACTTAACAGCGGTTATAGCCGTGGCGGTCGCATGGCTCTTCCTATCCGAAAGGATGACTTTACTTCAGGTTCTAGGCGCATTATTAGTTTTTATCAGCTTATATTTAGCTCGGGCATCAATGGTTACTGGTAGTACTAAGTAAGGAAGACGAGATAGCGACGAATTGTCCTAGTTAGGAGGGGGCAGGGTCTGTCGGGGTTCCAGATTGATAGTCAAGGCTCTTCTTATCTTATGAGAGGCTGCAGGTGTACCCAAAACTAACACATGGAGGCCCCTTTGCTTAGCTGAATTAAATCTCCAGCTTGCACAATCAAACCCAAGCCTTTAAAGACCTCGAAAACCTTTCGGAGATCACTTTTGCTCTTGTTAGGATGTGGGTGGCTGATATTGCCCAACCATCTTCAACTGTAAGCCGCGGTGTTATTCTATTTGTTGTTGGCGCCAAGCGTTGTACGGGCACTGCCTCCAACAATATGTGCTTCCCTTCAGGGAACAGGTTTTGCACTCCGCCCCCTCAAAGGGTCTAGGCCTTCGTATCCTTCTAGCCAAACCTTACGCCTCGTAAGAGAGAGACGTATTGAAAGATATAAACATCCATCTGAGAATGAACATGTTAAATTCACCTGAAGAACACGATCACGATCAATGGTATTTCAGGGTAAGCTGCGTTCCTTGCCGAGCCTATATCCAATTGCACGAGCGACTATGTAGCCTAAACTCTCGAAGGCGATCGTTCCTTTTTAGGCGAACCTTACCCCAGCTTCGCTGAAAACTGGAGGAGGTATGGCGCAAAGGAGAGAGGCCTCAAAATAAAGTAATCGCATTTGAATGGAATATAGGTCATGAGGGGGCTGGAACCTCGTATAGGACGTCTCCTTCCTCAGATAGGACTAAGACGCTTCTGCATTTCAAGCATCGGTAGTATCGGTTCACGCCTCTTTCCCCCTTTTCTGTGCCTAGGAATTCCACCTCTCCATGAGAGCACCTTTCCTTAACCAACCTCACTACCCAATCAAAAATGGGACTTCCAAAATTTTAGCGTTGCCTTTTATCGAATCTTCTACGCTATCATCCTTTACCCGAGCTAAAAGTTCAAAAACGACAAAGGCTACATACATTTAACGGAGACCTGGAATGATTGATTCCTACGATTTCGGTCAAATCGTCATTGACGGAAGGCGGTACACCAAAGACTTGATAATCTTTCCGGATCGGGTTAGGGATGGTTGGTGGAGGAGGGAGGGGCATCGACTAGATGTCGTTGACTTGAAAGAGGTGCTTCAAGAAAAGCCGGAGGTGCTCATAGTGGGCACTGGCTACTCGGGGTTAATGAGGGTACCGCCAGAAACCAAGGATTACCTGAAATCTAGGGGCATCGAGCTGATTGCCCAGCGCACCGAGCAAGCATGCAAAACCTACAACCGTCACCTTCAATTGAGGAGGAGGGTGGTGGCTGCCTTCCACTTAACCTGCTAAAAAGATCACTCCAATGTAATATATCATCAGTTAGGGTGAAAAAACCTCGAATGAAGCGTAGCTGTCCGGGATCATCACAGACGCAGGACACCTCAGCCTTCTCATGCTATTTCTCCTCCATCCGGCTTTGACCAGCTTGGGATGGTCAACGGAAAGGCAATAGAATCCCACGACACAACATGCGTGTCAAGAAGCAAACTTATTTATCGTTTGAAGGCTAAATTGTGGTTTAGAGGAATTATTATGTCAGACAGCGAGAGGACCTGGGTCTTCTGGGTCGGCTTGATTGTTGTAGGTTTAGCTTCAGTAGCCCTCTTCGGGATCTCATGGTTTATGCTAGTTTTTCCCTCACGTTATTGGTATGAACCATTGAAGGTCATGGCTCCAGGAATTGTGGGGTCGCTGGTCTTCATCGCAATAGGCTTGTACATGATGAAGTCAGGTGCAAAACAGCCTTTGCCACCCTCTTAACGGTAGGAATAGAACACCACCGTTTCCGAATCCCTCAACATGCCGCCACTCAAGATAATGGCAGCCCATACGCTCATTAAACTTATGAGAGGGCGGAGTAAGATTTATATCTGTAAAGACAGTAAGTGATTTTGGCGAATGAAATGCCATGATGCCCCGCAACTTCGGCGGCGGCGTCAACCCGGACGATTTAAGGCGGTTTGCCCTTGGATGACGTGGTTGACCTCCGGTTGCGGGGACAGGATGAGGACCTGAACGTATGTATTCAGGTCTAAGGTGGGCTTGGCGCATTCCCCAGTTCCAGCTGGCTTTGCGGCTACGATTAAACGACTCCCAGTTAACTCCGGTTGATCCTGCCGGACCCCACTGCTATCGGGGTAGGACTTAACCATGCGAGTTGTGCGTCCCCAAGCCATGGTGGGGGCGCGGCATACGGCTCAGTAACACGTGGCTAACCTAGCCTTTGGACGGGGACAACCCCGGGAAACTGGGGCTAATCCCCGATGGGTGGGAAGGCCTGGAATGGTTTCCCACCGAAAGGGCGTCTGAACCATGCTTCAGGCGTTGCCGAAGGATGGGGCCGCGGCCGATCAGGTTGTTGGTGAGGTAACGGCTCACCAAGCCTATAACCGGTACGGGCCGTGAGAGCGGGAGCCCGGAGATGGGCACTGAGACAAGGGCCCAGGCCCTACGGGGCGCAGCAGGTGCGAAAACTCCGCGATGCGCGAAAGCGTGACGGGGCTATCCCGAGTGCCGTCCGCTGAGGATGGCTTTTCCCCGGTGTAGGGAGCCGGGGGAATAAGGAGAGGGCAAGTCTGGTGTCAGCCGCCGCGGTAATACCAGCTCTCCGAGTGGTGGGGACAATTATTGGGCTTAAAGCGTCCGTAGCCGGCCCATCAAGTCTCTTGTTAAATCCAGCGATCCAATCGCTGGACTGCGGGAGATACTGCTGGGCTAGGGGGCGGGAGAAGCCGATGGTATTCTCGGGGTAGGGGTGAAATCCTATAATCCCGGGAGGACCACCAGTGGCGTAGGCGGTCGGCTAGAACGCGCCCGACGGTGAGGGACGAAAGCTGGGGGAGCGAACCGGATTAGATACCCGGGTAGTCCCAGCCGTAAACGATGCGGGCTAGGTGTTGGGGTGGCTACGAGCCACCCCAGTGCCGCATGGAAGCAATTAAGCCCGCCGCCTGGGGAGTACGGCCGCAAGGCTGAAACTTAAAGGAATTGGCGGGGGAGCACCACAAGGGGTGAAGCTTGCGGTTTAATTGGAGTCAACGCCGGGAAAGGAACAGCGTTTTGTTGTTCCTCTGGATACCTTACCGGGGGCGACAGCAGGATGAAGGCCAGATTGAAGGTCTTGCTGGACGAGCTGAGAGGAGGTGCATGGCCGTCGCCAGTTCGTGCCGTGAGGTGTCCTGTTAAGTCAGGTAACGATCGAGACCCACACCCCCAGTTGCTACCTCTTCGGAGGGCACTCTAGGGGTACTGCCGCCGATAAGGCGGAGGAAGGAGTGGGCCACGGCAGGTCAGTATGCCCCGAATCCCCCGGGCCACACGCGAGCTGCAATGGCAAGGACAATGGGTTCTGACCCCGAGAGGGGAAGGTAATCCCGAAACCCTGCCTCAGTTGGGATCGAGGGCTGAAACCCGCCCTCGTGAACATGGAATCCCTAGTAATCGCGGGTCACCAGCCCGCGGTGAATACGTCCCTGCTCCTTGCACACACCGCCCGTCGCTCCATCCGAGTGGGGTTTAGGTGAGGCGTGGTCCTTGTGGCTGTGTCGAATCTAGGCTTCGCGAGGAGGGAGAAGTCGTAACAAGGTGGCCGTAGGGGAACCTGCGGCCGGATCACCTC
>LIHJ01000065.1 GCA_001399805.1 Candidatus Bathyarchaeota archaeon BA1 | reverse complement strand
TTTGTTAGAAGATTTTTATGCCGATTTGTGCGAGACCCAGCGCTATGGCGAAGAATATGTTGCAGATCCAGAATATCACATTGGAGATGTTCTCCCAGATTCTTGGCTGTATCTCCTTTGGTAGCTGTTTGTTTGCCCACATTACTAATGGTACTGTAACCATCCCCGCTATGTTGCGCGCGTTAGCCCCGAGCAGAAGCAATACCAACGGTGCCGCTTGCCACATCGCCCACATTCTAAACAACATATACCCAGCGAAGACTGTGTAGTAGACCCTCCTTATGTCACCTTTAGCCCAGCTCCTAACCTTATCGCTGATGCCCCATGAAATATCGGTTAAATTCCTCACGAGCACGTCCATAACGTGAAGCTGGGTGTCCCAGAGCAAAAGCAAACTGATAAGCGCCACAAGAACAAAGCCTCATGGACCCACTTTCGCTGCAAATTCCTTAGCTACATGTGCGGCTATCGCCCATGCTGGGAGCACCGTGCCGAGTGGTACCAATGACCGGACAAAGAGGACGGTAGAATCATTCCAAACAAACCGCCTAAAAAGAAGATGTACCATTGATCGTATACCAGGATCTTAAACCACTTCCGCCAGGTTGCTAGGTTTTCGGGCTGATTTTGAACGTCTTTCCGCGCGGCGACACGGGAACCTTCTTGCCGCCGATCATCGCCGGTATGTAGCCAACTACATGGCCCATCGCGTAACCCTTGTCCCGGTAAAAGTTGCTTATGATGTAGTTCTGACCGGATGCGTAGGCTATGTAGGCCCACCAGCCAGCAAGGAGAAATATGTCGATTCCCTTCGGTATGTAGCCGAAGCTAACGAACCCTCTTCCCAACTCAGACAATGCCTCACCTGTTACCGCGATCGCAACGAAGATGAATAGTAGCACTGCCATTTGGAAGATGGTGCTCGCCCAAAAGAAGTACTCCAGCGTCCTCTCGATTTTCCACCCAAACAGGACTATGAGGAGGCATAGAATGAAGAACCCCACGCCGAATATTCGCACCAAGTCAGCTTCCCCAGGGGCAGCCAGCCTGCCAAACGTTAAGACAAAGAGCCCGGTCGCCGAAGCCAACGCCCACCCAAGCCACCCCAAATGCAGGACACAGAATGGTGGTGTGACCAACCCCACAGGCGTGAGCCGGGCTTAGCTCTCTGGAAGTACAGAATTGCTGGCTCCCCAGTCGCCAACGTGACCCTTGAAAAGCTCACGTTGAACGCCGTCTGCAGGAAACAGCCGATCGGCGCGCGCGTAAGTATACGTTTTATTAAATTTTATACTATGTCCTCGGTTGCTGTCAGTTAAGCTTGAAAGCGAGAAAATGAGAACTTTGGAGGAAATTGCGCGGGAGGAGAAGACGGATAAGTCCACGGTGGTTAGGAAACTCCTAGAAATAGGGATTAGGCAGTGGAAAATAGAGAAGGCTGTGCAGCTAGTGCTTTTAGGCAGGGCATCGGTTTGGAAGGCATCGGAACTGGCTGGCATATCCCTGCGAGAGATGCTGGATGTGTTGAGCGAAAGGAAGATCACCTGGGTTAGGATCGCCCCTGAGGAGTTAGAGGAAGAGATTGAGCGGATGAGAAAGGGGAAGCCTTGAAATTCATTTTTGACTCAACGCCCCTCATCCATTTAGCGAAGGCTGGAATGGCTTAGATGATAGAGAGGCTGAAGGCAGAACGATATACCGCTCCAAAGGTTTATAAGGAGGCCGTTGGTGTAGGGAAGGAGCAGAGGTTTAGTGACGCTCCAATAGTGGAAGACCTAATCAAACGGGGCATAATATCCATCAGAGAGCCACTAGTGGAACCCCCTGAAGTTTATTGTTGAAAGCCATAGGGATCTACATAGCGGTGAAGCTGAGGTGATCAGCTTAGCAAAAAGCCTTGGAGCCATAGTCATAATCGACGACCCCGTTGCTCGAAGGGTTGCGGAGATATACAGTGTTAAGAAGGAAGGCACCTACGCCATAATCATAAGGATGCTTCTCAAGAGAAAGATAAGTAAGGAACAGGCGAAGACATCACTACAAAAACTCGTCTCCTCTGGCTGGAGATGCGACGTAGAACTCTACAGCAGAACTCTGAGATCGATCGAGGAAGTCCAAAATATTCTGTTGAGATGAATTATAACTAACATTTGCTTAGCGGCTCTAATATCATTTATATAAGTAATAGTCTCTTCTGCCACGTTATTTTCGACCTGCATATATGCGCACATATAGACCCTCTAGGTTCTGATACGAAGCTTAAACTAGAAAAATAATCTTTTTTCCAACATTCAACTGCCCCCTCTAGGTTCTGATATGAAGCTTAAACAGGGCTTCTTTCAAGCTGCCTTGAACCAACAGAGTTGGGAAAGGATGCTGATTTCCCCGCAAAATCATGCACATGAGGTATCACATCTCGTTCGTCGTTAAAGGATTTTGTCGCAAGGGCGGATTTAGCATTTTTCATGAGAAATCGAAGTTTTCTATGGATCTTAGAGATAGCGGGGAAAGTTTATTTGCACGAAAAGGAGTTTTGAATAAGAGAGATGGGGACAAATTGGTAGATCAGGCTCTCGAGGAGATTTTCAGGGATGCTGAGAAGCTCTATGAGGATGCATTAAATGAGCTTGAGGGTGGGAGAGTTAGGGATGCCGCTGAGAAGGCTTGGGGTGCCACGGTTAGGGCAACGGATGCCCTGATACTTGCTAGGATGGGGGAAAGGCCTGTGCGCATAGACTTAACGACGAGAAGGCTGCATGAACTGGCGTTGAAGGATCCTGAGGTTGACGAAAAATTAGTGGGGAGGTATCACACTAGGCAAGACTTCCTCCATGGCATCTGTTTCTACATGGGAGTCTGCGAACCCCTAGACAGCATTGTACGAAGGATTAAAGAAACTAAGGACTACATAAACGACGCAAGAAAGCTGGCCAAAAGAATTTAAGAATCCTACCTTGTTTTGAATGATCTAGCAAAGCTCATAAACGGCGTACGCTGAAGAGGGCATTTTGCTCAAGGAAGCATAAGCGTGCTTTCATACCAGCCTGATTTCAGGCGGTGTCTTTCGGGGTTTGGTTTTCCCTCTTTGATATCCAACTCTACCCCGAATCCCCCATGAGGGAGCTTCCGATGATCACGTCCTCAACGAGGTCTTTTGCAACCCTTACAGTGTATCCGAATGGTATCTCGCGTCCTGCGATGGTGAACGCCAAGGTTGACTCACCACCATCTCCCCCGTTTTCCCTTTTGATTGTCAGGGGAATCTCTATTGGCTTTGGGTATGGCCTGAACCCCAACTCCTTGGCCAACTCTTCGCTTATGAATGTTGATTTGGCCCCTGTATCGAATAAGGCTGAAAACTCCATGCGTATGGTTGTGGAGTTTTGATTTGTTCTCCTATGATTCCTAAATGTTCATGGTCTCATTAATTTTAAAAGAGTGAAAGAATGCTTGTCGGGAAGTTTTGAAAAACTTTCTCACTCATATAAACACGCTTAAATAATACCTTACGTTACAGTGTGCAGATGTGTGAAAAATGGAAATAGAATTAATCATCGGCTTCTTCTTGGCTCTCCTAGCTGCAAACATCCCGATCTACATACTGCTATTCCGAATGAGTAAAGACCTTGGAAGGGTAACGGGGAAAACTGAAGTTCTTCAAAAGAAATGTCCTTTGCTGAGGGAAGAATCGAGAAATGAGGTATAATGAATGTGGAAAAGAATAAAGTAGCAAAAATTTAGAGAGCCTCGAAGGCACTAAAAGAAACGGAGTTAAATAAACTAACTCCACGGATTAAAGTCCCCCTTTTATAATCAAGTAAAGTTTTAAAAGATTCAATATCCGAAAGAGAAGCACGAAAGAGAAAGACTGAATAGTAGAAAAAATTTAACTTTTAAGGTTCATTAAACATTTGTCACAATTTTTTAGTTTTGAAAAACGTTTTGCACTCTCTCCAGCGACAATAGTGATTTTAACATCTTTATAGGTTCATTCGAAATTCACTGGGCTAGCCCGTTCATTTTATCAGAATGGGCGTCCAGAAAACCCGCGGGCTTCAGCCGTGGGATGAATGGGCTTAAATACCGTCACGTCTCTAACATTTTTGTGGCTGACATGCTCGTAGCCCACAAGTTTCGCATATATCCTAAGGCGTGACAGGAAAGGCTGTTGAAAAGCTGCCTGGCCATGCTTTGCTGGCTATACAACGAGCTCAGAGACTTAAAGGTTAACACCTGGAAGGAACAGCACGTCAGCTTAAACGATGACGACCTTAGACTGGCTGCATTGAAAAAGCGTAGACGAGATCAGGGCCTTCAGAGGACACACAGCCAGGTTGTTCAGCATGTGGCCACGAGGGTTTACACAGCGTTCAAGAACTACTTCGAGGGTAGGGCACGCTTTCCCAAGCGTAAGAAGGTGAAGAAGTACCGTTCGTTGACCTATCCTCAATCTGGCTTTAAGCTACGTGGCAGCGTCGTCGAGAAGGGCAAGAGAACCGAGCTAAGAGGCAAACTGTACCTCTCCAAAATAGGCTACGTGAGGATTTTCATGCATACGCCACTAGAGGGCAAGGTGAGAAACCTAACCATCAAGTATGAGGCTGGCGAGTGGTACGCCATATTCATCTGCGAAGTGCCAGACCACTCTAAGAGGCCCCTGGAGCAGATAGCCAATGAGAGGATTAAGGGCGGAGACCTAGGCTTGCTACAGTTTCTAACGCTTTCAGACGGCTCAAACAAGGACTACGCGCGCGCTACTTGGCTTTTTCAAGTTGCTTCGAAGAGCTATACTTTGGTTATTGAAAAGTCTAATAAAACTCATAAATCGCGCTTAAGTTACATAGATGTGAGGCATTGGTAGTGTCTATTGGCGATAGGATACGCGGTGTTAAGTCGGCGATTAAGGATTTCCTCATAGGCGCCACAGTATATGACATGATTCGGGATTTGGAGGAAAAGAGATTATGCGCCGAGTATATGCTTATGCTGGCTGTGGTTGGCGACATGCTTGGGTATCCAATCTCTTCATATTATAGGTTTAGGCTACTTCCATACTGGGCGCCTCGGCTTCAAACATGGAAGCATTACCTGCTCAAAGAAAGGGACGTAACGGAGAAATTGAGGTAGCTCCTGCATTTGTTAAATGCTTTAATGATTTAAGAGGCTTAACATTAGTTGTTATTGAGGGTGCACATTTATTGAGCGAGTCTGAAACAGAAGAGGCTGAGTGTTTCATGGCGGTCAAAAACCCTCTCTTCGGAGTTGGTGTTTATATGTTTTTTAAGGTGCCAAGCTCATGGGGGCTGTTAAAAGCGCCTGAGCCCCCAGAATGTTTGGCTTTAGGCAAGGAAGTTATCAGAGGAGAGTTTAGGTGGGTCGTTTCAGGCATGATGAGGACCATACTTTTGAATAAGGAATTCAATGAAGCGTGTATGCTATCGGTTGAGGTTAAAGAATTTAGAGACGGGGCTCGAGCCCAAAGTTTCGTTGATAAGAGATTTAGGGGAATTTTGGGGAGGAATATAGCATTGAGGGAGGGCGGCTCATTTGATGTGTGTGGGCATTCTGGGCGCTATCTACTGTGGGCTCAACGTAGAAGAGCCTTATTCACTGGTAAGGAGAGAACCGACGCTTTCTTAGATTGCGCGGTTTATTGTGATAAAACGGAGAGGCTCCTTTGGCTTAAGATTTCAAGTGGGAATGTTAATGGGCTAATGAGGGATAAAGAAGCCATGCTGTCTATTTTATCATCCATCACCTGCCACGAATAAGGAGTGTCACCTACCTGTAATAATCTTGACCCCCTCGCCAAGTTGCGTCACTAACTTTAATAGTGGTTGAATGAGGTTTTCCCTTAAAGCGCAAATGAGTAATAGTTGCGGCTCCTCGTGCATGATTGAGAGTCTTTCGATGCATCCATTTAGCCGTTGAAGGTTGGCAAGTAAAGCTTTACTGGAGAAAAGCTTAGCAACCTGGTGTTTTTCTGGAGCTCTCATTTTGAGTGTTTTAGGAAATCCATTTAATTTGATCTCCTCAAGTTCCATTAGAGATTGCTGCATTTCTTTTGTAATCATCCATTCTTTTTGGATTTCTATTCTGAATTTTGGGGGCTTCCTGAAGTTTGATCTAATGATTATTTTATCATGTCGGCCCTTAAATTTTGAGTACACATAGTAGAGGGGCATCTCCCTGGCCAATAATGTGACTGTTACCTCAAGCTTGCTAATTGGAGCGTTTTCTGGGAGGCATCCAACTCTGAAACCGCTTGAGCCGAAGCCTTGATGCTTAACTGACTTGCAGAATGGCTTTAGCTCCTTGGATAAGGTGCTCCAAACTTTTTTCTGAATTTTATAGTTGCGCCTACTTCCGATGGCATAAGCTCCCATGAAAAAAATACTCATGGCAATAACTATGTAGATTTCAAGTATAGCGCTCACCCTCCATCAACTATTTTAAATGAGAATAGATAATCTTAAATGTTAAAGCAATTAAAATAATATGGTAAAAGCCATAGGAGGATTAGGGAAGATGCCTGAGTTATACCCAGCCTACTTCGTCCTTCTTGGATTGATAGTTTATGCAATTGCTTGGCTTTATGCACGCTGGTATGACAAAAAGGTGTGGGAGCCAAACCCTAAGGTCACAACGCCAGCCCACATGTACATGGATGGAATCGAGTTCTTCCCAGCGAGTAAATTTGTCCTATTCGGATTTCAGTATAAGGGCATAGCAGCCTTAGGACCAATCTTGGGGCCATTCATAGCTCTGTCCTTCGGTTGGTTACCGGCATTGATATGGATACTTCTTGGAAATCTCTTCATTGGGTGGATACATGACTACGGAGCTCTCTTCACCTCTGTAAGGAGGGAAGGGAAAACAATGGGGCCACTAACTTACGAGCTTATTAGCCCAAGGGCTAGGAGCTGCCTTATGGGCTACCTTCTGTTCTATCTGATGATAATAGGCGCCACTTTCATGTACTTATCTGCGTTGTTCTTCTGGAAACTCCCATCATCAGTAACGCCAACAATCTTCACAATTATAGCTGGAATCGTATTCGGAGTGTTACTATATAGATTCAAAGTTAACATATGGGCCTCAACCATAATAGGCATCATAATCATGGTGGTGGGCCTGTGGCTTGGGATAACATTCCCAATCATATATCCGGGTGCTGAGCCGCATCTATTCTGGATGATCATATTCGGCATCATCGTATTCATAGGTGCCGTAACGCCAATAATCTGGTATACACAACCAACAAACTACATGGCGTTCTATCCATGCACATTTGGGGTAATCATAATAATCATCGGGGCTTTACTATCGCCGATATGGGGAATCACAATACAGCAACCAGCCTTTGTAACGGCCTTTACATATGACTGGGCGAAGGCTAAGGGGCCAGGGCCTATCTGGCCGATACTCATGGTGAGCATTGCATGCGGGGCAATCTCTGGGTGGCACAGCCTCCTTGGCACCTCCGGCTCAGCGAGACAGCTTGATGTTGAGACGGATGCCTTACCCGTCGGTGCTGGTGCTATGCTCATGGAGGGGTTACTGGCACTCTCAGCATTGTCAGCCTATATAGTCATCCCAGGGGTGGTCAAGCCGCCACATTGGCTACGCTTCGCTGCAGATGGCGCCCCCATGCTGACTGCCAATTTATTTGGTGGTGCACCAGCTATACCTGCCCTTCAGGCATTCTTCGGCGCGTTTCTAGAGTTGTATGCTATTACAGTAACATTTTTACTTTGGAGGTTCTGGAGGCTGGCGCTGGCTGAGGTAGCGGCGCCAAGTCCAAGGCTTCGTGCAACTATAGGAAATGTATACATCGGTACTTTTATAGGGATTCTTTTGGGAATCATTTTCGCTTACACTGGCGCGTGGTTAAACTTATGGCTACTATTCGGTGGCTCAAATCAGTTAATGGCAGGCTTAGCCCTGCTACTCGTATCCATCCACTTAGCTCATGTCAAGAAGCCAACTGTCTATAACCTAGCGCCTTCGCTATTCATGATAATAACGTGTCAGGTAGCGTTAGCTTGGCAAATGATTGACTTCTTCACCGCAGTCGCAGTCGGGATAACTAAGGTAGGTATGCCCTTAGCAGGCTATCCAGCAGTGGCCACAGGGTTTGACTTGACTTTCGGTATAATAGCAATCATCCTCTTTATACTGGGCTTAATCGTGGCGTACGATGGATTTAAGGCACTAGCTAAGGTCAGAAAGGCATCAGCCAGCTCTACCTAATACCCCCTTTTTCTTTCATGTAAGAAGAATCAGCTCGCTTTTATCTTGGCATTTCACCAGAAATTAGCGCATCAGCCACCTTGCTTATCATATCTAGCCCCGTTACCTCCGTAGGAAATAATGGTATATATGCCCTAACCAGCTCTCCTATGTCCCTCTCTATTATCTCCATGTATCCTTGCTGCTCCTTATACTTGTTCACCATGTACTCCATAACTTCACCCTTCACGATACTTTCAGGTATAACCATGTTTACAAAGACCCCTCCAATCGGTATATCGAATGCCCTAACCATATCTACGAATCTTTTAACCACGGATATTGGCAAAGCCAGGGGCAGCGTCGCGAAGAAAAACGCTGTCTTTTCAGCGTCACACAAAAGTTGCCCAGCTTTCTTCATACGTTCATTCATGCTTAATAGGTCAGCCATCATCGGATCCCTCTTAATTTCCTCAAGAATCTTCTCCTTCCTGAACGATAACTTAACCCTAAGGGATAATGCTTCCTCACGGGTCCTGATCATCCTACTAAGCCATAGTCCGTAAATTTTACTTAATCCAAGAAGCCTGACAGCGTTTGCAACAGCTGCGCAATCAAATATTATCCTTGAATATTGCTCGCCTTGCTGAAGCATTATATCTATCATGTCGTCAAACATGGCTGACTCCTCAAAGGCTGGGTTTGTTGTTGCAACATCGATAAATGGTTCCGGGTTTAAAGGTATGTCAGCCCATTTAAGGAATTCCCTGAGCCTCCCAGCGAGTTGACTCCTATATCTACTGATTGTGTCTGTAATGTCAACCTCGCAAGCCCATAAATTATCTATCCCTTTGACTGGCTTTATGCCACCACCCCATAAATCTTGACCAAAAACGCTTGATAATGAGTGGACCGGATTTAATGAAACTATTAAGGTCGTTTCCCCTTTCTTAGCAAAGTGATACGCTATCCCCGCTGCCGCTATGGTTTTTCCAACCCCTCCCTTACCGCCGGTAAATATGAATTTTAGGTTGGGTTTGGAATTCATAAAATGGAGGAACGTCACTCTACTCAACTGGCCATCACCTAGGGTTTCCATCCAAACAAGTCATTGGAGACCTTAGCTATCATCTCTAGCCCCTTAGGCTCCCTCTCATACATCGGCACGACCGCTCTAACATAGGGCTCAAACTTCTCCCATATCATTGTCATGTATTTTTGTTGCATCTCAATTCTATGCTTTAAGAAGTCACTTAGATCCCTTCTCTCAAGAAGCTCAACTGGATAAACCATGTTCACAATTATGCCGCTGAGAGTCATCTCCATTTTATTAAACATATCTAGAGCCTTCTCGGTGTCTAAGATAGCCATCCTCTCCGGTATTAGAACCATGAAAAATGCTGTTCTTTTAGAGTCTGTAAGTATATCCTTAAAGAAGTCAAGTTTCACTCTAATGTCCGTCAGCTCCTTGAATACAACGTCTTCTGTTTCAGCAACCCTCCCGCCTCTTAAGGTGCTAATTACCTCTTTGTACTCCTCAGCTACTTTTCTAGCTTCAGTAATTTTATCTATCCACATATCCAGCATCAGAGCCATGCTAACCATCCGAACTCCATGACCGAAGGGCGGCATATCAAAAATATAATAATCATACTCTTTCTTAGCCATAAGCTCAGCCATGGCGTCATACGTCGCTGACTCATGCATGGCAGGCTCAGCCGCCGCAGCCCTAATATACTCATCAACCTCTTTAGGGACCTCTTCCAAACTATACATATCGAGAATCTTTTTTCTGACCTCCTCTTGATACTCCATAACCCTTCTATCGGCATCTATCTCAAGCACGCATAGGTTAGGGGCAAATGACTGAATTCCCTTACCAAATATATCCCTCTCAAATATATCGCTAAGCGATGCTTGTGGATCGGTGCTGAAACATAGGCTTTTCCTATTTTGCTTAGCAAGCCAATAAGCCGTTGCCGCGCTAAATGTCGTTTTGCCCAGCCCACCTTTACCAGCGAATATAACACAGCTTAAGTCCCTCTTCTTCTCAAAGAATTCCCTCATCGTTTCAGGCATTTGAACACCTCTAAAACAGCGCGTCCGTGAAGTCCCTCTCCTTAAACAATCTTCTCTTCCAAGTCTCTATGTTTGGCACGGCGTATGGTAACAGCTTAAGCGAGTAATATGGTGGGAGCAATGGTATTCCGAGCATGTCACCAAGCGTAATAAGCATAAATAAATGCTCAAGATGCATCCTCGTCTTTAACGCATATCTAACCATATCATGCATAGCCATCCCATAAACTAGATCTTTAACCGCCTTCTTAACTTCCCCAACCCTCTCTGACATAGTGAAGCCTCAATAAGGAAACAAAGTAATATAATTTAAAAGTTTTCGTTTCTTATCCATGCTGAGGCAACCTGGAACCCTATAGTGAATGATGGAAAAGACCAAGCATCACGGATAAATATTATGAGCAATGGTTAGAAATCATTGCCATCACTTATTTTATTCTTCCCTCCACGTATTCCGGCTGTTAAGGGCTTCTCGGTTTTCACCTCTGACACAGACCTTGCAAAACGATTCCTATCAAACTCCAAGATTCAAAAGACCTTTTCGAAGACAAGAG
>LIHJ01000069.1 GCA_001399805.1 Candidatus Bathyarchaeota archaeon BA1 | reverse complement strand
GGCCATGTGCTGCTCAAAAACGAAAGTTCCAAAAAAGCTCTTATGGGTCACAGAGCCAATCAGCTTGCCCTCTGATTAAAGCACCCTGTGAATCCCCCGCAATGCAGCGTTAGGGTGAGGCAAATGTTCTAAAGTTTCCGTGCAAATGACCGTTGAAAAGATGTTTTCTTTGAAGGGCATGTTTTCAGCATCTTCAACCACAAGTTCAGTGTGGGGGGCATACTTCTTCGCCTTTCTGACGTTCCAAGGGTTAACATCTAATCCCACAGAGCCTGAGGGAAGGAATCTGGGTATTAATCCAGTGCCGCATCCAACATCCAGAAAACGTGAAGATGCTCCATAACTCTTGATTAATCTTAAGATCACTTTCTTGAGGTTCCAGTGAAAAACGACTCCACACCCCTAAAGTGGTCAGCAACATCGCCCAATCCTACCTCTCAATTTTTAATACTTCTCGACCGGATATCGGACCTTTTTACCAAAAGATTCACCACGCGCGGATAGCCCACAACCCATTACTTTTGTTCTTTTCCGCACTCAGGACAGAAGTGTGCGTCAACGATGACCTTGGCTCCGCAGTGAATGCAACGTCGCTCTTTGATCACCCTGTGGCAGTTGTTGCGGTACCAGGAGTCGTATAGGCGAACCAGCTTGTCTCCGCAGTGTAGGCAAAAGAGTCGCTCGGACTCACGTGTCTTCTTCAGATATGCGTATCCGATCACGCTGACGGCGAGGCCGAAGATGAAAAGCATCCACAGGAGGCTGGGGCCAAGCGAGATGACAGAGGATACAACATCGCTGAGGTTCAGGCTGTTGACGAAGATGATGAACACATGAAGTTGTTGCTTTAGTTCTTCAGGGCGGAAGAACACCAGTAGAATCGTGAAAAGGGCCACGGCAACGATGACAAGGCTTAAAAGCCCCTGCCATATCCTTGCGATTGTCTTCATCATCACCATCATTCGCAATGATTGTAAGAGTGTATGCATTTATAAAAGTTAGCCAGAAAACCCACGCCTTTTAAGGGTGAGATGAATGGCGTTAAATTTAAAATTAGAATTGCAGGTATTAAAGTTAGGGTCTGTGACCGTGAAGGCTAAGAAAACTATTCAAGCTAAAATTGTGCATTTGACCAGGGTTAAGCAACGGCTTCTGGAACAAGAGTACAATGATCTTCAACGTTTCCTGCATAGCGAGAGGGCAGGAACTCTACTCAGCTAACAAACAGCAAGCTAAACGCTTCTATAGGAAGATTAAGCCTAATAAGGAGTATCCGCTGTCTATTAGGAAGGACCTTTTGAGGGTGGAACGGCGGAACACAAAGATTGCTCAGTATTGGGCTAGGATTCTAGTTAAAGGGCGAAGAGGTGGAGTCTGGGTAGCCATCAAGCCTCACTGTCCTATAACGCCAGACATGGAAATATGTGAGTCCAAACTTTTCAAGCGTAACGGAGACTTCTACCTACATGGTTGTTCAAAGAGAAGTTAAGCCTAAAACTGATTGCGACGGTGTTCTAGCAGTGGATTTAGGCATCCACAACATCGCCGTAACCGTCAACTCGAAAACAAATGAGACACACTTCTATGGAAGGAGGCTTGGAGCCGTCCGAGGACACTGTTTTTATCTGCGGAGAAGGTTGCCGAATCGGAAAGCTGTCAAAAGGGTTGGAAACCATGAAAAACGAATAGTCAACCACGAACTCCACAGAATTTCTAAAGCCATAGTCCAAGAGGCAAACAGAACGAACTTAGCAATAGTCATGGGAAAGCTGAAAGACTTAAGAAACAGAAATGGCAAAGGGCGAAGGTTCAACCGCAAACTAAACAGTTTCCCCATATCACAAACTTTCAAGCTACATCGAATACAAAGCTAGATGGTTTGGAATCCCTGTATTAACACCGAGCGAAGCCTACACAAGTCAAACCTGTTCCATCTGTAGCGGAAGAGGAGGAAGGCAGAATGGCTTGTTTAAATGCTCCTGTGGAGCAAACCTCAACGCTGACTACAATGGAGCGAGAAACATAATGAAACGAGGCTTAGGCTTGATGTCTAAGCTAGGGGCAACTGTGAACTTGCCCAGAACCACTCCTACGGACAGCCTGAGTCCAATGATGAGGGTGGAAGCCCACAGCCTTTAGGCGTGGGTAGTTCACAAAACTAGTGAACACCTAACATCATCATTTGCTTCATTCGGCTTTTGTGCATTTAAAGTGAGTCCGAGATGACTTACCATAAAATATATAAATATGGCAGATAACCAAAATTATGGGAAGTGAGGCGATGGAGGAGAGCGTTCTGAAACCGGTTGATCGTATGGGGCGCATTGTGATCCCAGCTGAGTGGAGGAAGAATTGGGGGAAGAGGGTAATTCTGGTTAGACTAAGTGACGACGAGGTGATATTGAGGGCTCTGAGGAAGAGGGGTAAGCTCACAGACCTGGCGGATGCCATAGAGGTCCATGACGTGGAGGACTTCTCTGACACGCACAAATTGAGGAAGGCTGTGTATGGTTAAGTTTCTGGACTCCTCTGTGTTCCTCCATGCGTATCTGAGAACCAGAAAGAAGCTAAGCCCAGAAGAAGAGCAGGTAAAGCATGCGGCCCTAGAAATACTCAGACGGGTGGAGGAGGGCGAGGTTGTAGCTACTTCTGTTGTGCACCTCTCCGAAGCCGTTAACATAGTAGAAACCAGGCTTGGACTTAAGGAGGCCTTAAAACTTCTCGAAAACTCCCTAGCCACAGAAAACCTTACGGTGCTTACCACAACACGGGGAAACTATGAGGAAGCCTTAGCTATCGCCGCGAGGTACAAGATAAGCCCAAACGACGCGCTTGCCGCCCTACTTTCGAGGAACATGAACATAACCGGGGTTTATAGTTTCGATAAGCACTTTGATAATATCCCGTTCATCGAAAGGATTGCCGAATAACGTTAGGTTGTCAGCCCGCTATTTAAGTAGGATCGCCAGTATTATTGTGACCCACATGGATATTTGCACGCCGAGGAGCCACCATATTCTGCTCCTCACCTCGCCTATCTCTATCCTCAACCCGTTTCTTACTCCACCTATCTCTGTCCTCACACCGCTTATCTCTGCCCTCATTTCATTTCTCAGGCTTCCAAGCTCGCCTCTAAATTCATCTCTTAAACTTCCAAGCTCGCTTCTTAAGGCGCCGAGATCCGACTCTATATGATTGAGCCTCTTATCCATCTGCTCAAGAACGCCCTCGATCTTCGCAACCCTTTCCTCGAGACTCAACGAATACTCCCATTTAGTAATAATTGAATGTGAATTTAAATATAGCGTACCGCTCCCAGCGCCCTTTGCTTGGTGAACACTCACTTGTGGATGAGGCCCATCGGAAATCAGTGGTTGAGCTTGAAATCCTCACATGATTGTCACCAATGCTGAGGCTTTTCTCTCTTCCTGAGCTTTGTTAGTGGTTCGTCTCGGAATCTCCATAGCCCCTCTGCAAAGTCTTCCACTGAGGTTTTTAATGCGCTGGTGAGATGGTCGCTGATGAGCACCTCACGCTCATGCTCGGAGATCATTAAGTTGCATGGGACGGGTCCCGTGGTCCTATCCTCTGTGATCAGGTGCACTTCGATGGCGTGTGGCACTGAGTAGAGCCTGGCTATCCCAGCTGGGGTTAGGCATGACTCCATTAGGATCTCAGGCGGAGGCCAGAGGCCCGACTCCTCAGCGAGTCTTATGGGTATGAGTAGCTCCGGTTCCTCCACCTCATATCCGCTGTTTACCAACCCTACGGTTTCAACAACCTTCTCGATAGATCTTGGCGCGAAATGATAAGCACTGATCGCAGAATTCTTCACGCCCACCATTTCACAGAGAGTTTGACAAATTTCCTTACCCGTCGTCTCGCTGGCTTCCGGCTTTCTTAGCATGATCCTTATCTTCTGTTGTAGGTTTTGGATACTTCCTTAACGGGCTATCTGTCGGATTGTTTGCGGGGTTATCCACTCATCCCCTTGCTTTATGCCCAGGTCGATGGCTATGTTGCATAGGGCTAGGGCGCGTCTGACGTTGCCTTGGGAGGCTTGGAGGATGTGGGTGATGGCTTCTTGGGTGAAGGGGTACATTGGGTCGGGCTCTTTGATGGGTTCTGTTCTGTGGAGGTTGAGGTGTTCCTGTATGAGGGTTTTGATGGTCTCTTGGTTTAGGGGTTTTAGGGGGACCTCCCTGAGGATTCTTTCGGAGAAGGCGTGGTACTTCATGAAGATGTCTTTCCACACCTCTGGTGTGCAGGATATGATGAGGCAGAGGCCGCTTGGGTTGAGGTCGATGAGGTGCCGTATGGAGTTGAGGAAGCGCTGTTTTTGTGTGTGATGCAGAACCTCAACGAGCTCGAATTCGTCGATTAGCATGCAAACGAGTTGGTAGCCCAGCTCCCTCATGATGCCCCTGATGTCTTGGAACACGCTCAGGGCCTTGTCGTCGCCGTCTATGGGTGAGATGATCTTGAGCTTCCTTCGCTGCTCTTGGAGGATGGGCTCGCCGCTGAGCCATCTCCAAGCTAGGAATGTGGTTTGGCCTGCGAGGAGCTTTAGGAGGCAGTTCGCCACATCTATGTTTGTCACGAGCGGTGAGAGGGCTTTTCTTGCGTGTTTCATCAACGAGGGTTGGGGGATGGTCCCGTCTTCGACATATTTCCTTATTCTGCTCGGATCTTCTGCCAATGAGGTTTCTATGTCCCCTTCTAGGTTCCTGTAATCCTCGTCTCCTTGGCTGATCCTTGAGAGGGCAACCTTTCCAAGGAGTTCCCAGGTGAGTTGAATGAAGAAGTTTCTCCCGAGGTCCTGCATGAAGCTCCGGTATGTGTCGACTAGGGAGCGCCCTGGTGTGATTACGTATCCTGCTATTGCCCTTGCTTTGTAGTTTCTTGAGAATTGGTGGTTCATGTGATGCTTTATGTACCTTAGGATGTGGGTTTTGCCGTTTCCGTATCCGCCCACCAGGGCCATGTGGGTGGAGTCGCCGCCGAGGGAGAGGCTGATGGTTTCAGCGATGGTTTCTAATTCTCTTTCCCTGTCGGCGCAGATTCCTCCTCCGGCACTCCGGCGTAGGGGAATGGGTTCCTTTTGAGGAAGTATCTTTCGTAGTTTCTCTCTTTTTTGGCTAAAATGAGTTTGCTCAATTTTTCCCTGAGGGCTGAAATGATTTTACTCAATTTTTTCGCCTCCTTTCAGGGGCTCAAAGATGGCTCAAAGATGGCGATGTAGTAGTACAGTTTTCCATCGAGTTCCAATCCCCTTCCTTCCCTTGTGATATGCGCGCTGCGCGTTGTTGGGCTGGGCATGGTAGGTGGTGCACCAGCCAGCTCCATTTTGCCCACGAATTTTCGGAGCATCGCCTTAAGCAAGTCATCAAAGTCGTCCTCGTTGATGCCTATCTCTGTGCATACATCCTTCCTCAACCGATCGATCTCGACGTAGACGAGTTTCAGTCCGGGTCTGAGCTCTGTGTTTAATTTTTGGTAGCAACGCTCTGTGGTTGTTGTGAAGAGGTCTGGGTCTGGCTTCAGGCCTAAGAGCTTCCTTTCTATGACCTCCTTCTGTTGCTTGTATATGTCTTCGCTGAGCCTCCCGTTTTTGAAGGCCTCTTCTAGTTTTCGTAGCGTCTTTAGGAGGGGTGGTTCATCGGGTGGCAGGTATGTAGGGTCTTGGGTGATGAAGTAGTGTTCGAGGGAACTCTCGTCTGCGTTTCTTCTCTCGTAGTCGTGGATTTCTAGGATGGCGGCGGCTTGTTGCAGCGATTCTTCAGGCAGTTTATGCATGATGGCGATCTTGTTGGTCCATTTCCAGGGGTGCTTGGCTTCGTATAGGCCCAGGAGGGTTGGGAGGTCCCTTGGGGGGATGAGTTCGTCGTCTTCGGTTACGTAGATGTAGAGGCTGTTTTGGGTTGTGGTGTAGAATTTGCCCATTGTTCAGCCCTCCTTTCGGATTGTTATTTCAACATCGCCATTCGGTATGAGCCAGATGGCCGTGTGTCTTGAGTTTGAATCGTAAACGTGGCCCCACCTGCTTGCGGTGCATGAGACGCTTGGTTTGAATGGGGTGTGAAATCGTATGGTGAGGTTTTGCTTTGGGGCTCCGGAGACCATATAGCTTAGGGCGTTTTCTGTTGTGTTCGCTTTTACCTGCATGACGCCGGAGAGCATTGGGAGGGTGCTGTGGATTAGGCTTGGTTCGGCTGGGTCGGATGGGAGGGATGTTTCAAACGTGTGGCTTCCCATCATTAGGCTTGGTGAGAAGGGAATCCTGCCCGTCAGAAGTCGGTTTTTCATGAACACGTAGGCTTGCAGGTATTTCCCGCTGACCCAGATGGGGTCCACGCCCTCGTACCCGTCTATTTTCCAGTTTGCACTAAGGAACCAGGGGTCGTTGGATAGGGCAGCCTCAGCGTATGCATTGAGGATATTATAGGCTAACTGTGGATACTTTGGGGCTAAGCCGATGGCTGCAAAAACGGATCGGCTACTGACCTCTTTTTGGTTTTTGCTCCACTTTAGTAGCCATGAGTTTTCGCTGACCCTCAGATTGTTGACTAGGTAGTCTTTTAATGCATCAATTTTTTTGTCTCCGTCGATGTATGGGAGGGTCATGCCGATTTGGAGGGCTGTTCCATAGGTGGGCTCGCTGGGGTTGGAGCCGAAGGTGTTGGTGGGGAACCACTCCCACGTTTGGCTGTAGAAGTGGGTGATTAGGTCATCGGCGTATTTCATGTAGTTTTCTTGGCTTTGTGGATCGTTGGCGAGGCGGGCTATCTGGGCTGAGGAGATGAGGGCGGAGTAGATCATGGCGCTGTCTACGCTGCAGGCAATGTTCATGATTTCAGTTATTTGTATGGCGCCAGGTTTTCCTTGGGCGTCTATGTAGGCGGTTGGTTGGTGGCGGTTGGGTAGCCACATTTGTAGGAGGGAGTCTGCCACGTTTTTTAGGATGGGGTAGTTTTTGATGCCCCATGCTTGGTCGAAGCAGGTGAGCACGTAGTATTCGAGCATGTAGGCGGCTACGTATACGGGTTTGTAGTCGCACCAGTAGTCCTCCCATGTTCCGTCGGCTCGGAGGTGTTGGATGAGGCTGGGGAAGGGCATGGGTGGCCTGTTTTTGACGTATGGGTACCATGCGCGTTGGTAGTAGGTGGTCATGAGGTCCTGCATGGTTTTGATGATGGTTGGGTCGCCTTGGTCGATTTTCCATAGGGTGTAGGCTAGGACGGTCCAGCGTAGGAATCGGTCTCCATAGATGATTTTTCCGTGGTCGTTTTGTTTCAGGGCTTCGATGACCCCTTGGAGTTCCTTGGCTTGGATGCGTTCGGCTTTCAGGGCGGCTTTGTCGATGGTGCTCATGCCTGGAGGATACTGGATGGGTGGCTGGGTGAAGAATTGTTGATAGGAGAGGAAGGAAATTGCTAGAACGAGAAGGATGATGAAGATCAGGAGGGTCTTTCTCACCGCTCTTCCTCCTCTTCTTCTGCTGAGTCCTCTGGCTCCTTTCGCTTTAGTATGTGAGTGAATGCCATGTACCAGAAGCCTGCCAAGTATAGGAGGATTAGTATGGTTCCTCCGTAGTCGTGGAAGATGATGGCTGGGAGATAGCCCAGGTAGAGGGCGACGAGGCAGACGAGGGCGATCCTGCCTATGTTGATGAGGAAGGTTCCTTGAAACCCTATGATGAGGCATTCGAGCTTGCTTCTGAGGGTGTACGGCCCTTGTAAGCCCGTGATGAGGGTGAGGATGAAAAGGATGAGGCTCTGCCACCCGACGCAGTTCCAGCTTATGGTGGCGGTGATGGTGCGTCCTCCGCCATGTAGAAGTAT
>LIHJ01000070.1 GCA_001399805.1 Candidatus Bathyarchaeota archaeon BA1 | reverse complement strand
AATCTGATGCGCCAAGGCATCGTAGGGCTTTTGTGGAATGTCCACAGGCTCCAGCTCCTCCCTATACGCCATGCGGGCGATCACCATGGCCTCCAGCGTGTCGTCGGAGTCCATGGTGATGATGAGCCCCCTAGCGATGCGCCCAATCCTATGCCCACTCCTACCCACCCGCTGGATCAGGCGGGTCACCTGCCTCGGGCTCATGTACTGTATCACCATGTCAATTCGCCCAACGTCGATCCCTAACTCCAGCGATGACGTACAGTTATGTGTTATGAAGCCGTTAACGATAAAATTAGATGACCCTTCGACGTCAAATACGTCATAAACAGGCTCCAGCGTATTGATCTTTTCTATGTTGCTAACATGATCCCAAAAGATGTCTGAATTTGATAAGAGTTTAATGATGCTTGGTATATCAACAAAGCGCTCATAAATATTAATTAATTCACCTAGGTTTTTTCTACTTATTGCCCCCTGATTTTTCTCATACTTGTACGGGTTTATCCCGTATTCTTTCCGCATTCTGTAAGTGGCTAAACCCGCTTTTTTCCTTACGAATTCTAAAGGTGTCCCCATGTTGGGTATACAATCTCTGTGCGAGTAGCCTTCACTCGTTTCTAAACTTTTACTTAGTTTGTAATTACGCCAGAGGTGGCAATTCTCCAGAAAGTTTCTGAGGTGCTGTCCTCCCATAATCGCAACGGTGTATCCTGAATGCTCTTCTAGCTCCTTTGGTTCATTTTTTCTACAAGTTGAAAGAATTCCTTGATTCAACAGAATTAATTGGAGATCTCGTGCCATACTTTCACTAAAGGTGATAAACAACGCTGAGTAAATCCTTCCATCCTTCTTTTCAAGGCATCCGTCTCCATCAAAGTATCCAGCTATAAAATCAAAAACTAGCTTAGAAGGGAGACTGAAAAATATGGGGGGAATAGATACTTTCGTTGCTTTTCTTCCACCTTTAACTCCCATATTTTTAAGGATTCTGCATAGCCATGTTGCGTGGGTACGAGCGCACCACGTCCCATCAGAACTTTGAGTCATGTTGCATGAAAGGTTGAACTCTTTCTTTAAAATTTCTGCATAACGTTGAAGAAGCGGCAAGTTGGTATTAAAGAGCCGTAGCATATCTGCTCTGGAAATCGAGCCTTCGGCTAACAAAAATCCAATGAACCTAGCGACATTTTCATTAATATGCAGCGGAATTCGTCCCCTTGCATAATTTTTACTTCCCACATTCACTATCTCAGGATACGTCGTCTCAAAAGTAAGCCCGGCCTCTTGCAGGAGCAATTTAAATCTATTATAAGGGATGGCTTTTCCGCGACTCAAATAACTACGAATATTCTCCTTTGAGAACGGGAGAAACCTAGCCATATTTACGTATGTTTTGTACTTATCCTTCAAGGCGTTCTTAAGTTGATTCATCAGGGCTCTGGAAATACGTATATAAGTATTATCCAGTAGAAAATCAAAAAATCCCGCAGGGTCTTGTATGTATTGAAAGCGTCTAGCTAAAGCAACTGGTAAACCAATGGTTAGATCTTGAGCAGCCACCCAATCTAGTTCTCCGTTTTTGTTAATGGTGAGGAACCTATGGTCAGGAGTACATTTCAGTTGAAATCCCGACTTAGCAGATACTTGAATAAGCTGGCTAATGCCAGTTTCTTTAACTGATCGCGCAAAGGCTGGCTGAATTTTAAGTAACTGAGATAACGATAAGATCGATGGTTGACCCTCAGAGTGAGTCATTAACTTTTTAATTGGTGCCCACCGTCCGTTACTGAGTAAAACCCTGGAATCGCCCGACACACAGACGAGTCCTCTAAGCTTGCCATTTTTCAACCCTCGCTCGGCTGCTATTCTTGAGGGCTTGGCCAGTGAGCCGTGATGTATGGAAACGGGGAAGTCGATGTCCCAGACCTTGAATCGGCTGGCTAAGACCTCCGAGATGGCACGCGTGTTGGTGAACAGAAGAACCGACTTTTGTTTCTCAATGTATTGACGGATGATACGGAGCCTAGCCGCAACCTCGGGATGGGTGAACAGGGTGGAGGCGAGCTCAGCGTCTTCAGGAGTGGGTTGTGGGAAGAGAATCTTCAATCTCATGAGTCGAGCGACAGGCACCTTCACAATTTCCACATCTCGGCCGTTACCTACAAGAAATTGAGCCACCTTCTTTGGGCTACCGATAGTGGCGGACAAACCTATCACCTGAAAATCTTTGCCTGTGATCCATCGAAGCCTCTCAAGCGCTAGCGACAGCTGACTGCCTCGCTTGCTGTCGGCCATCTCATGGACCTCATCGATGATCACCCACCTGACTTGCTGAAGGTGCTGGCGCATCAACCAGCCGGGCAGGATGGCTTGTAGGGTTTCCGGTGTGGTGATTAAGATGTCAGGTGGGCTACGGGCTTGTCTCGCACGTTCGCCAGTTTCTGTGTCACCATGCCTAACCGCCAGCTTAACGTCTAGATTGTTACACCACCACTCGAGGCGCTCAAGCAGGTCTCGGTTTAGCGCTCTAAGTGGGGTTATGTAGAGGATTTTGATCCCTGGTGGTTTTTCCGGCGTTTGGATCAACATGTTAAGAACCGGAAGAACTGCCGCCTCCGTTTTTCCCGTGGCAGTGGGCGATATGAGAAGGACGTTCTTTCCCTCGAGGATTTTGGGTATGGTCTTTTCCTGTGGTTCGGTTGGCGCCTCAAAGCCCCTCTGCTCAATAAGCCTGCGAATGGGCTTGACGAGCATATCAAAGGCACCCTTGGAGTGTTCCATTGCGCTAACCACCCTAAAATAAAGTTAAAGGCACTCTAAAAGCATTTTGTGGTCTTAATAGAGGAAGCCTTATGAATAAAGTCCTGTTGCCCTTTTTCCATGACTTCTCCCAGTGGGCTATCATATTCTTTAATGCGGTCTTCAACCTGTGCGTGGACCGGCGTGACATATCCCACTTTAACAAGCCTGCATGTAGTAGATCTCATGCGCTTGTTCTTTCAAGGTTAGCATAGGCGTATTGCCTCTATAGGGCCATGTTATTAGCGTGGGGCTGTTTAAATTTACATGTTTCCCCAACATTTTCTATGGAAAGTGTTAGAAAATCTTTTATTCCAATAGCATTTAAACATGATAACCGATCATGGAGGAAATCGTATGGCTAAGTGTCCGAAATGCGGAACAGAAGTTGCTGCCGTAAAGAAACGATGGACAATGGCTGGCCGTCCTGATAAAACAGGTAAGCGAGTGCATCTGGAGATAGGCATCTTCGCCTGCCCAAAATGCGGGCCCTTCAGGGCTGTCTTGAGTAAGAAGAAGATCTAGGGCGCTGACGCACGCTAGGCGAGCAAAATGCCCAAGAGATCTATAAAACAAAACCTCTGCCCCTCTTGCGGGGAGGTGGTGAAGGATCCCTACAAGACATGGGAGCTCATCGCCCCGTTCCCCGACAAGAACACGCGGATAACCGTCACCATCTTTGGGATGTTCAGGTGCCCCTCATATGGGAAGAGCTTCAAGGGGATGGTTGGTAAGGCAAAGATGGGAGCTGAGGGTGTAGAAATTTAGGCATGCGGATAAGGCTGAAGATCCAGCTTGGGCATACAAGGGTGCTCTGTATTCCCCCTCCTTTTTATATGTGGGTGCTAAATTTTAATATGCAATAAAGAAGGCCTCCCGAAGTTTTGTTGCGTGTAGTGGCAGAATGAAGCAGGTGAAGTGGGTGAGGTCAAAGTTACTCAAGAGCGAGTTCATGAAGACCGCCATCGTATTGAGTGTCACCATAATCGGTGTGGCTGTTTTCTGGCTTGGTTTAAGGGCTGCTTTGAGAACGGAGTTCCCCATACATGCGGTGATGTCTGAAAGTATGGTTCCAGCTCTGAATGTTGGCGATCTTCTTGTGGTTCAAGGGGTGGCAAACGCTGATGAAATCAACGCTGTGCCTCGAGCTGGAGATATCATTGTATTCCGCAAGCCAACTAATCGAGACGAGTTTATTGTGCATAGGGCAATAGGTAAAATTTACATTGACGGGTGGTGGTTTTTTAGAACAAAAGGGGACCATAATCTTGTTGAAGACCCTTGGAATGTCCCAGAGTATGATGTGATTGGGAGGGTTGTGGGGCGTATCCCCTTACTTGGGTATATCAAGATTTTCTTAGGAACCACTTTAGGAATAGCAGTGATCATCCTGTTGATGTTGCTCCTTCTTTTTATGGACTACATTCCCATGCTTAGGAAGGTGGTTAAGGATAAGGAACCGAGCCTTTATAAGAACCCCTCGCACTATCAACTTCATGTTTAAGGGGTGTTAGGTTGCCAAGGGTTAAGGCTTCCGTTAGTATTGAGAACGTGGTTGCATCCGCCACATTGAAACAGAGGATTGACCTCTACGCGGTGGTGAAGGGTTACCCCGGCGTTGAGTATCGCCCAGAACAATTTCCCGGACTAGTCTTCCGATTAAAAAGGCCGAAGACCGCCACCCTCATCTTTAACTCCGGCAAGATGGTCTGCACCGGCGCCAAATCAGAGAAGGAGGCAAGAAGAGCAGTCATAAGGGTCATCAAGGAAATGGAGAAGAGCGGCATAATCGTCATCGGCAAACCCGAGCTAAAGATACAAAACATCGTGGCTTCCGCCAGCCTGGGCGGAACGATCGACCTGGAAAAATCTGCCTATGCGCTCGGGAGAACCATGTACGAACCTGAACAATTCCCGGGCCTCATCTATCGGATGGACGAGCCAAAGGTGGTGGTCCTCCTCTTCGCCAGCGGGAAGCTGGTCTGCACCGGCGCTAAAAAGGAAGAAGACGTCTACCAAGCGGTTGAAAAGCTCCATCAAAGGCTCGAAGACGAGGGACTGATATACTACGAGTGAGCATCTCACGCCTAAAGACGGGAGCTTCCAACGTTTAGAGCGAGCTTTATGCCCATCTCCTCATTTGTTGCCGATTCGGAGAGCTCAGCTTGTTCTCTTCAAGCGAAAATTGGAGCTTTCCTTTAAATCGCAACGCCTTACTCGATTGAAATTAGTATAATTGCTATTATTGCGAGCACGACGCCCAGGCTCTGAAGTAAAGTTGTTCTTTCGTGTAGAAGCAGATATGAGAGGATAGTGGTGATAGCTGGGTAAACCGCGGTTAGAGGTACTATGATGGATACATTCCCCTCCGCTAGCGCCGTGTAGAAAGCCACTACCGCGATTGAACCTAATACGCCTGCAAAAATTGCGTAGAAGAAACCTGGAGACCGAGTATCAATGATTGGCTTGAAATAGAGGTATAACAAAAGGGACGTTGAAATGGGCACGATGCTTGTGATTATGTACACTTGATACCAATTGAAGTGATTAAATGCCACTTTTATAAGCAAGGCCCAGAAACCCCAGCAAACCATCGCAACTAGGGAAAGGGTCAGCCAACTCATCCTTTCACCAGCGAACGTATCTATTTCTTTCTTACTTGTTTTATGACCGTTTTCAGTTGATCTTCCGTGATGGCGCCCATCTCATAGAGTTTTTCTGCGGCCTCGCTGGCTCTCAGCAGATAATGCAGCGCAACGTTGTCCTTCGCCAGATTTTCTTCCCCGCCCTCCTCTCGATCCAGTAAAACAACAGTGTCTGTCACCACGCCACCTTCGGCTCTGATCGCTGCCGTGGCCCTTCTTAAAGATCGTCCAGTCGTTATGAGGTCGTCTATCAACAAGACTCGGTCGCCTGGCATGATTATGCCTTCCACTCGGCGCTCCCGCCCATGCAGTCGCACTCGTGGGCGAATGTAGAGGAGGGGCTTCTTGAGATGGTACGCAACAAGGGATGCGAAGGGCATGCCGGCGGTTGGGACTCCAGCAGCCCTGTCAAAGTTTTCAGTTCCAATATCTCCTCGTATGAGGTTCACGTAGAAGTCGCAGACCCTCTGAAATGCGTCGGGAAAACTAGGAACAATTCTAAGGTCAATGTAATACGGGCTTACCCTTCCACTGGTAAGCTTGAACGTTCCAAATTTTAAGGCATTGATTTTATTTAGAATTCGGCATAGCTCGGTCTTCATCACCTCTTTTCCTTTCTCTGACGCCAATACACATCCCCTCAAGGATATTTATACGGCTTGCCACGCTCAATGACCATGCATCGAACCTTTGGAGTCTCTCTAGAAAGAATCTCAGCAAATCTTGTGGCATCTGCCACAGGTGCATGATATGGAATAGCCACCTTCGGTTGGACCATCTTAACGATTTCAGCTCCAGTTCTGGGCGAAGCACCTGGAGCTGGAGCTCCAACCGTGGAAAAGACGATGTCTGGGGGAGATCGTTCACCAATGCGTTTCATTTCAGGAAAGGGAAGACTGTCCGCGGTGTGGTAGATTTTGATGCCGTCCTCGCTTGTGATATGGAAGGTTACTGGGGTGGCTGCAGGATGCTTGCAACCTTCTGCCCTAACGAAGACATTGTCTATTTTGAACTCCGAGCCAACTCGAGCCTCCCATAGTTTGTCAGAAGCCACCACGCCTCTCAGCCTCCGCGCCGACGTGGTGTCAGCGATCACGAGGCATTGGGTTCGTTTATGGATGTCCCTAACGATCGACTCGTCGAGATGGTCATAATGATCATGAGTGATGAGAATCGTGTCCACGGTTTTGAAGTTGGGGTCCACATCCACAGGGTCTACAACCAACGTTTTGCTAGGGGTCTTTATCGCAACTCCCGAGTAGCTGTTGAACCAAAGAAAAGACACCTCACCCTTTTTCAGGATCAGGCTTTCCAACGACATTTAAACTCACCCAAATAGAGTTATATCTTTATACTTTAAAGAGCTTGTGCTTTTCGCGAAAATTAAAAAAGTAAACAGTTCAAACTAAACTCGATTTAAGCAGGTCTATGAGAGGGTGTTAGAAGAATGGAGGGACTTACACATAGAACACAAGCAGAGCGGCATACTGTTTCCCCATCTAAACCTGTAAGACCACCAGTAAGCTATGTAGAAGTTAAGATGCCTCATTCGTCATACTGAAAACTAGTATTGATAAACAGTTGTTCGAAGCCATCAGAAGAGAAAGATAGACTAAAAGGAATCGTACGGAGTTTCTAGCGGAAATATTAAGCCTATATGACTTAAATCTAATCTTAAATTTCATAGGCTCGTAAGCAAGACACTATGTGTCCAGGCTTGATCTCAATCGTTGGTGGCTCTTTTTCATTACAGATTGGGTTTGCGTAATCGCATCTTGGATAAAACTTACAGCCAGAGAACTTGTCGAACGGGGTGGGAGGGCTTCCTGGAATCCCTTTAAGACGTTTTCTGGGACCGTATAAATATGGATATGCGTTCTTTAACCCTTTTGTGTAAGGGTGTCTAGGTTTTTCCCAAATTCTGCGAGCCGCTCCATATTCTACTACATTTCCAGCGTACATGACTGCGACATGATCCGACATCTCGAAGATGACACCAAGATCATGGCTTATGTAAAGAACTGAAAGGTCGAATTCTCCCCTCAGCTTTTTAATCAGTTCTAAAACTTGCCTTTGTATGGTCATGTCGAGCGAGCTGGTGGGTTCATCGGCTATTAACAAGGAAGGATTACATATTAAAGCCATTGCGATCATTATCCTTTGTCCTTCACCTACACTAAACTTGTATGGGTCATGATGGTATCTCCGCTTTACGTCAGCTAACTCAACCTTTCCAAGATAGTCGAATACCATTTCCCTTATTTTTTCCCACCTAAGCCTTTCATGAACTTCTTTCGGTTCCCCAACCTGATAACCGATCGTCATCATGGGGTTCATTGCTGAAATCGGGTTTTGAAAAATCATGGATATCTCCTTCCCTCTAATCCTCGTCATCTCCTCTTCGGGTAACGTGAGCAAGTCTTGGCCCTTGTAGATTATCTTCCCTTCAGTTATTTCTCGTTGACTCGTCAGCGTTCCTGTCGAAGAAACTCTAGGCTGTGGGTCTTGTGTTCCAGTACGGGCATTACCAATCAACCTTAAAATTGAAAAAGCAATGGTGGTTTTCCCAGATGCAGACTCCCCGGTGAGCCCAAGGACTTCCCCTTTATTAATTTTAAAATTCACTCCATCAACCGGCCATCCCACACCTTTATCTACGTCATACAATTTTACACGAAGATCTTTTACATCAAGCAGAGGACCTTCTGTATTTTCCATTAAATCAATCCTTAAGTTTAGATGCAAGTTATAACTTATTAAACTAACCCCCGTGCGCAAGGAAATAATAATCTGAAAACTATTCGACGACTAGTTTTCAGACTAGCGCGCGCCTCTGTCATTCGGGGACTTCCTCTTCTGGTATGGACTCTGGCTCCTCAAGCATGGCTCTCCACATGTGCTCCCGTTCTGCTTCTTTCAAGGTTCACGTGGCAGGTCGAGGTTTCTGATCGTCCATAACCTTTGCATTTCCAGTATGACGTTGTGTTTGTATGCTGTTTCCTTTCCTATGCGTCCGCGTGCTGGTGGGGCATAAAGGAATCACCGATGAAATAGGCGCGCGCTAAGTTTGTTCTTAGCCTTATACTTTGCAGTTTTGGCTATGTAGGGTCGTTAACTTCTCGGTCAATAAGGGTCTTAATCGGCATGTGCTAGTGGGAGGGTTCTCGGTAAATTCTCTCATAAACCCCACCTATGCTTCGCAGGGTGGAGAAGATGCCTTCCGACAAGTTCAGCCCATTTTAGGGCGGAACGACGCCCACGCACTACGTCATAAATGTACTTTGTTTTTCTCGGACGATGCCCAATTCGTTCACGGTTCTGGTAGGCTCTTCTCTATATATGTAAGTCGTTAAGGCAAGACATCTAAGGGCGCGGTCTGCGTATTCTAGGAGGCGGGGTTCTGTGCCGTAGAACCTCGGCGTGACATCCTCGGCTATGGTGCCATCTCCATCCCAGAAACCAGCTAGGAAGTGCCTAGCAAGATGGGGCGGTTGGCAATATATTCGAGCACATCCCACCTACGCTCGCCTTCCCATCCAATCAGAAGGAGCTATCTACTCCTTCTTAAGTGATGCTGAAGCAACATATATTTAACAAGATTTACGACTAATAAAAACCGCGAAAAAACTTTTAGAGAAAGAAGGAAAACCTTAGTAACACCTCCCGAAAAACATTCATGCTAGAATACTGAGGTGGCATCTTCAATGGTAGACGTATGGTTGCCGTACGGAAGAACTGAGGTTTGTGCGAGAATCCCCACTCAAAACTTCTTAGGCGAAATTAAGCCAAAAGAAAAACCAGGTGCGACGGATCCCCGAGCTGAGATTGAGAGAGCCTTAAAGGAGCCTATCGGATCCAAGCAGTTAAGCGAGATGGCAAAGTCGGGTGATAAGGTAGCCATCGTGGTTGATGACGCAACCCGAGCAAGCCCTACTTATCTGATGGTTCCTCCGATTTTGGATGAGCTGAGTGGGTCGGGAGTGAAAGACGAGGATGTCACAATTATTTTTGGTTGTGGTAGTCATCGTGCGGTGAAGCCAGATGAGATGAAAAAACTTGTGGGTGAGGAGAGTTTAAAAAGGGTGAAGGCCATAAACCATGATTATAAGTCTAAGGATCATGTTTATCTGGGCAAGACAACCTTTGGAACAAAGGTTTATGTCAACAGGGCGTTCGCTGAGGCCAATGTAAGGATTCTGACAGGAGATATTGGGCTGCATTATTATGCGGGGTATGGTGGTGGTAGAAAAAGTGTCCTGCCTGCAGTATGCAGCGCAGAAACTATCCAACACAACCATGCCATGCTTCTCCACCCCAAGGCCAAAACGGGTGTGTTAGGGGGCAACCCCATACATGAGGACATGGTGGAGGCGGCAAAGCTCGCCAAGGTTGACTTCATTCTAAATGTTGTAACAAACAGCAAACAAGAGGTGGTCAAAGCCTTTGCGGGAGACCTGGAGCAAGCCTTTTATGAGGGAGTCAAGCTTGTGGACGAAATGTACAAGGTGCCCATTGAACGAAGAGCAGACATTGTCGTTGTGAGCCCAGGAGGAAACCCGTTCGACATTGACCTCTATCAAGCTTGCAAGGGGGTTATCAGCGCCCTTGAAACCGTGAAACGGGGAGGGGTCATCGTTTTGGTGGCAGAATGCCCTGAGGGACATGGAAACGAGGTTTTTTATGATTGGATGATGAGATTCAAGGACCTAAGGGAGATGGAAAGCAAGATCAAAAGGCGCTTCATTGTGGGAGGGCATAAGGCCTATTACCTAACGAAGGCCCTGCAAAAGGTCCAAATCATCCTCGTTTCCATCATGCCCGACTACCACGCCGTGAATATCTTCAAATTGAAGACAGCGAGGGCCGTAAACGACGCATTACGCCAAGCGTTTGACATTGCAGGCAAAAATGCCAAGGTTTGGGCTATCCCCCATGGGAACATCACCCTTCCCATCCTTAAGGCCATTGAATGACATGAAGGCATGAGCTGGATCCATTGTTATTTCAAGTCAGGGGCATCCTAAAATATTTAACTTGCTTACAGACACTATCCTCTAACAGCTGGAACGACCATGCAGACGATGCTCATCCTTAGACCGTTTAAACCCACAGACTTGGAGAAAGTGATGCACATAAACAGGGTCTGCCTCCCTGAGAACTACACAAGCTTCTTCTTCATGGATCTGCATGAACACTTCCCAGCCACCTTCCTGGTTGCGGAGAAGAACGACGCCATAGTGGGCTATGTCATGTGCAGGGTCGAAACGGGGCTCTCCAACTACGGGATACTGGGGATCTCAAAAAAGGGACACGTCATCTCCATTGCCGTTCTGCCGGAGCATCGACGCCAAGGCATCGCCCACGCACTGATGCTGGAGGCCATGAAAAACATGCTCACCTACAAGGCAAAGGAATGCTACCTTGAGGTTAGGATCAGCAACACACCGGCCATCAGCCTCTACAAAAAGATGGGTTTCGAAACCATACGAACCATCCACGGCTACTATTCAAACGGCGAAAGCGCCCACGTGATGTCAAGAAAACTCCCATTTGAACCTCTTTTAGAAAAATAAGGCTAAATTGTGCTTTTTTTTTACGATGTAGGTTGCAGAATTTATTAATTATCTTCATAGTTACTATATTCTCCCTCATTGCCGTGTTAAGTCCTGCCCTGATGTTGCCATCCTACTTGTGGGGAGGAAAATCGATAAGGTAAGCCCTTTCAAGAAACTGCCATAACAACTAAAAATAACTATCACATAAGGTTTTATTGGTGCGTGCGTTGGGTCAATGTCAAATCTGCGGTGAGCGTTCACCCGTAATCTCAAGTCGATTTGGTGCCTGCCTACAATGCATTCGGAAGAAGCCCTGGGAGGCGCTCAAGATAACGGATGGAGTTCATGCGGAGAGCCGTGCGATGTTTAGCCTTCCACCAAAGCCCCCACGGGATCCAAACGGGATTCCGTGTGGAGTATGCTCCAACGACTGCAAAATCGGCGTCAGCGGGAAGGGCTTTTGCGGCCTTGTCTTCAACACGGGTGGTCGATTGGTTCGGATGGGCGGAACCCCGGAAAAGGGAATTCTCCAATGGTATTATGACGCCTTGCCCACCAACTGCGTCGCATGGTGGTTCTGTCCGGGCTGCACTGGCGCGGGCTACCCAAAATATGCATATAAGCGGGGGGCAGAGACGGGTTACGCAAACCTCGCCGTGTTTTATGGGGCATGCAGCCTAGACTGCCTTTTTTGCCAGAATTGGCATTATCGGAACTTGACCGCCAAGCTTCAGCCAGTGATGAGCGCTGAGAGCCTGGCGGATAAGGCGGATGCCCACGTCTCATGCATATGTTTTTTCGGTGGGGATCCCTCGGTGCA
The DNA here is from genome assembly GCA_001399805.1 of Candidatus Bathyarchaeota archaeon BA1. The sequence goes on along the minus strand of LIHJ01000070.1, from coordinate 2,772 downwards.
GATGCCTCATGCCCTCAAAGCAAGCCAGATGGCGCTAGAGAAGGCTCGGGATGACGGGCGAATCTTTCGGGTTTGCTGGGAGACTAATGGGTATTGGAGGGAGGAAACAGCCTTAAAGGGGGCCGAGCTCTCCCTCACCAGCGGCGGAAACATCAAATTCGACCTAAAGACCTGGGATGAAAACCTCAACCTAGCCCTATGTGGAGTTTCCAACAGGCCCACCCTTGAGAGTTTCAGGATGATTGGCGAAAGGTTCTTTAAGGAGCGCCCAGAGCTGCCCATACTCACCGCTAGCACCCTCCTTGTTGCCGGGTATGTAGACGTAGAGGAGGTTCGCAACTTAGCCAGCTTCATAGCGGAAATAGACCCAAGAATCCCCTACACCCTCCTGGCCTTCTACCCACACTACGTGATGACGGATTTACCCACCACCAGCCGGGAATTGGCCCACCAATGCTGTGACACCGCCAAGAAATACCTCAAAAACGTTAGAATAGGAAACATCCACTTGCTTTCGTAGTATTCTAACCACTCTCGCTTTCTGAAGATCTGGGTGCCATTTATCTCAGTGAAGATGGCCAAGGTTTGTATTAAGTTATAATGCCTTCCTTGGTTAAGTTGATAACATTTTTTCGTTTTAGGGTCTTTATGCATTCATTTATATGTTCATCGACTAAATGGGCGATCATGGCGGGTTCTCTTGGGCGTACGTCGATGAAGATAACTTTCACCTCTCTTAACAGACTCTTCCTCAGCCTCAAAAGTCAGAGTCCAGGGTGAGATAATTTTGTTTTCCCGTATGGACAGTTCAGTAACCTCGCTGTTTTTAAGTCTAACTAACCTGATGTCGATGAGTCTTATGGCTTCAAAGCCTCTTTTCTTTGAAACGTTCAGGACAGAGGTGGGGCGCTCTCATCTAGGAGGAAACTCGCGTTCACCTTCCAGCCTCGATTAGCATCTTCACTTTATGGTAGCTGACAACCTCATGCATCCTTTTCGCAAGCTTCAACATCTCAGTTACAACATCTCTAGATAGGTGTGGATACTCCTCAACGATGCGATCAATTGAATATCCGAGTTCGACAAGTTTGAGCACGCGCGCTACTCCAGCTGCGCACGCCAAAACCAGGTTAAAAGGGAACAACATTAGAAATAATCTGCGCTATAGAACACAATTTGTTTAAGAACATGCGTGGGCTCTCGCTTATCTCGATCGTGTGCCTTGACGATTTGGAAGACCATTAATTCATTGCGGTTCGGGGACTTAATCGAGATCGGGTGGTTAGACGCCAGCGAGTCGACGGGTCGATTTAGGCGTGCCTGCCTTGACACCCCAGTTAGGTAAGTGGCTTATCTTGTTTTTGTATTGTTTCTGTTATGAGGCTGATGGATTTGGCGTATTCCATGAAGGCTTGACGTAAAACCTCGCTCTCCCCTATGCCCAAGCCCTCAGCAATCCTTCTGAGTAGACGCCTCTGCTCCTTGCTTAAACACACCTTTACCCATTTCTTACGCATCGTCAACTAGCTGACATGCTGACGAGCTGTCTCTCTATACATATTCGGATCCAAATAATGCAAAATGTTGAAACCTAGAGGGGGTATAGAAAAAGCCTTTTTGGTCAGAATCCCGAAGACAGCTAAGAAGTTCGAAGGTGACAACGGGGAAAGTGGAAGCTGAAGACCAGGAATACGCTTATGAACCTTTACAGCAGAACGGCGGCTCCTCTCTTCCTTGTTAACTCGTACACCCCTGCAACCCCGTTAAGGTGAGCTGTTTTCACAGCCTCCAAAAAACTTGACGAGCGTACACGTCAGAGCATCCCTTTTTATTAGCTATTATTTTGCCCTGGCCACCGGAATCCTGTTCCCTTGGCTGGCTATTGTTATGTGTCTGTGGCTTTCACCGTTGCCACAAGGTATTTGTGTACAGCTCTATTTTATTATCTATAGTAATGCTTAAAAGATTGCTCCTTATCATTACTTTTTGGTGATACTGCTATGCATACCGTTACCGTCAAGGTTGACGAGGAGTTGAAAAGGAAAATGGGTGTAGTTAGGATCAATTGGTCTGAGTACATTAGAGAGGCCATTAGGCGAAGGGTCGAGTTGGAAGAGAGGAAAAGCGTAGCTGAAAAGCTTCTAGAAGGCTTAAAGACGGGAAAACACGTTGTCCCGAAGGGATTTATAAACAAAACGATAAGGGAGATAAGGGAAACTCGTTGATGGTTTATGTGATAGATGCTTCTGTTGCATCCAGATTTCTATTGGTTGAGGACCTATCAGATAAAGCAAGATTAGTTTTAGAGAATTTTCTCGGAGAAGTCGTTGACTTAAGAGCGCCGAAACTGGTGGTTTATGAGGTTGGAAACACCTTATGGAAAGCTGTTAAGCGAGGATTTATAAATCTAGGTGAGGCTGAGGAAAAGTTCTCGTACTTCTTGGGGCTTAGAATTGATTCAATTGAGTTAGATGAAGAAGAACACAAAGACGTTCTAGATTGGGGTGTAAAGAACGACGCAACCTACTATGATAGCACGTATGTAAAGGCGTCTAAGAAAATTGGAGCAACCCTCTTAACTGCTGACGACATCCTTTACGAGAAGGCATACAAAGAAATTCTAACCGTACACTTAAAAGACTACTAAAATAACATCTCTACAAATAGCGGATCAAGAAGCGGAAAGGCCTAAAACAACTTAACTCCTCACCCTCTCCGTCAAATGCGGATCACACAGAACCGCATGACTACTCGGCTTTGCTTAAGATGGAT
>LIHJ01000074.1 GCA_001399805.1 Candidatus Bathyarchaeota archaeon BA1 | reverse complement strand
TGTCAAGTTAAGTTCTTCCTGCCAATTTTCCATATATTCATCAAGGAAGGCTTGGAAAAAATTTACATTAAGCGTATAAGATTGAGAAATAGCATCCGCTAACTTGACAGTATCTCTTCAACAAAGGAGACAAGTTATATGTAAGGCTTACGAAACCTTCAACAGCCTAATAAGAGATAATGTGGAGGTTGAAAAAGATGGTGGTAGTCTCTCCTGACCTCATCCATATCCATTTAAAAGAGCCCCACCTGCAGAAAGTTTTTCAAATATTAGAAAACGACATTGAGGTACAGAGTTATCTGCAGATGGCGAATGTAATGGCTGTGAATCGAATGATGTATAACGATCATGGCCCCATACACTCCAGAATCACGTCAGGCAGTGCGTTGGAGATCTTCAAAATCTTAGCCGATCAAATCACACCTACAACGGTCAAGGATAAGGTCTGCAGCTTTGAAGACGCTAAACTGATCGTTCTTTGCGGGGCTTATCTCCATGATATTGGGAATGCGATCCACCGCGTCGATCACCACATACACGGCTGCAACATCGCAAACTCCGTCCTCGACAGACTTCTTCCAGCCATTTACCCCGACCGGGCGCTTAGGCTGAAGCTGAAGGAGGAGGTACTCCACTGTATCTTCGCCCACGATGAGGGTATTCAATGCCAGAGTGTGGAGGCAGGCTCGGTAAAGGTGGCAGATGGAACAGACATGGCAGAGGGAAGGGCGAGGATCCCATACAAGACAGGTAAAGTTGACATACATTCCCTCTCCGCCCTATCCATCAAGAAGGTAGAGATCGTTAGAGGCGATCCAAAGCCTGTTCGGGTAATTGTCAATATGGATAACCCAGCCGGCGTCTTCCAAATTGAGCACGTATTGGAGCGGAAGATCGGCACTTCCGGCATACAGGGGTTGGTGGAGGTAGTCGCCTTAGAGAGAGACAGGGAAATAAAGATCATTTCATCCAGAAAATGACCTGCTAACCTTCATCTGCATGAAGGCTTTACGCCTAAGTTTCCCTTGAACGCTTCGCGCTATGAATTGAAGTATACTGGGGGTGAAGGGTTCTTTGAAGAGAAGAAAGTAGAGGGCATGCCTTATCAGATGGAAAGGGGTCTGAGGAAAACAAAAGTTGCATGGATTACAGCTTAACTCTTCATGTTTTGCTATGGTAACAGAGCGCGCTACGCGCATATTTTCGTTTTGACAGTTTAAGCATTGCTTCGAGGATTGCTCTCGAGATGTCGGTTGCTGCGCATCGATTTCCTTTCTCCTCGATAAGCCAATTATTCCTTAGTTCCTCGTAGGTTTCCCTCCCGAAGTTTTCGATGAACTGGTTTTTCTCTATGCCCCTCTCGCCTGCAGTAACGATGGCTTTTATGGCTTTTCCGTGTCTTTTGACGTCAAGTTTCCAATCGATGGGGAGAGCTGGTAGATGGATCTCTTGCCTGAAGCTTTCGTGAATATAGTATACTGGAACTTTGGCGATGAACCCGAGAACGGATGCTAGGGCAACCTCGGGTTTGAAGCCTCCTGTGGCGCAGATTCGAACATCTTTATGATGTGTTAAGATGCGGGCTATTTCCCGCACAAGGTTTGCCAAGCCCCTTTGAAAGGTCTCGGGTCCATGCAGGCCCTGAATCTCGATGGGCTCCGCCACTTGGACATCCTGATCCTCAAGATATTCTTTTAGGCTGTGGCGCAGCATCTTCCGAGGTCTGTGTCTGTGTGGATTAAGTAGGCTAAGGAGACCTCGTGGAGGTATCGGGTGATGGCGTTGAGTTCGGCGCTGGCTTCGGTTATCTTGCCCTTCTCCTCTCTCTCTTGGAGGTGTTTGGTGAGCTTTTTTGTGTATTGGGCCCTCTTTGCCTCCGGCATTTCACTAAGCTTCTTCTCGATTTCGGCCTCGGGAATTCTTTTACCGCTTTTGTCCATCTCGTAATTAGATGCTAAGGAGGCTCCCACGGTCACGATGTGAACGTAACTCATAATTGTTCACCTCTGCCCTAACACTTTCTTCAAAGGTTATGTAGAGATTAAGTTTGAGTTTGATTTATAAATAATTCATTAGACGATTTTGAAACCTGAAAATTAACCTCGATAAATGAGGGTGCCTGTTCTTCCTTCAAGCGCTTGAACAGCTTTATTCAGCGAGGTGATTATCGCTTTCTCTCCACCCCATTCGAGGAACCTTATGCATGCCTTGACCTTTGGTCCCATGCTTCCTGGGAGAAAGTGGCCCTCTCCTAAGAATTTCTTAGCCTCTGTGAGAGTCATTCGGTCTATCTCTTTCTCGTTAGGTCTACCGAAGTTCAGCCTCACTTTCTCCACGTCGGTAAGAATTAAGAACACATCCGCGTCGATGACCTCGGCAAGCCTTTCTCCGGCCAGATCCTTATCTATTACTGCCTCCACACCCTTGTAATGCCCATGTTCATCCAGTATTACTGGTATGCCTCCGCCTCCAGAGGCAATAACAATCGCACCAGCATCAACCAACTTTCTGATCGCAACACTTTCAACATTGGCCATAGGATCTGGAGAGGGGACACACCTTCTCCAGACCCTGTCTCCTGTGGGTTTAACCTTCTTGATAATATATTCTGGGTGCTCCTTTTTGATTTTCGTGGCCTCTTCCTCCGTGAAGAAGTTGCCAACTGGTTTTGAGGCGGCTTCACCAAAGAAATCAGGATCGTTCCTATATACGAGCACCTGGTTCACCACCGCGCAGACTGGTGTGTCTATTCCCATATCTCTAAGGCAGTTCATCAATGTCTGTTGTAGCATGTAGCCGATTTGTCCTTGAGTCATGGCTCCAACTATATCCATGGTTTGAGGGGGAACTATGTATTTGGCTTCCTCCTGTTGTACCATAAGGTTGCCCGCTTGTGGGCCATTACCGTGGGTTATGATTAATCTGTCGTCTTTCCCCATCCTCTTCACTATTTCCGCCAAGAGTTTGCAGGTTATCATGCAATTTCTGAACTGCTCTTCCGGGGTGCCTTTCTCGTCTGCTTGTTTTATGGCATTGCCACCCAAAGCAACTAGAATCCTTTTTCCCATCCCCTAACCCCTCGTTTTATTCCAACAGCCTCACCGAATCCACATCCATCTGCTTGTTTTTCGAAGTAATCGCCTAAAGAGGATAGAATCGTCTTTTGCATGCGAATTGCCCCGCAATAGGGGAAATAACATCAATCTTTGTGCCTTTTATACATTTCCTTTGTCATCTTTATGGAATCACCTTCCTCTTCGATTTCTTTGTAAGAATTTTGCCTAATATGTAAATACGGTACTCTCCTAAGCCGGAATGGTTGTCTCTGGCAGATGTCAGGGCGGCTAGGATTGGTGCGAATTTGATTGACGAAATCCAGCTACTTACAGCGCGCACTACATATCAGTAGTTTGTGTTGCTTTCGTTCTGCCTTTTGAGAGCACACTTTGTCATCCACTTCTATTAAAATGGTTCTCCATGGAAAGCAAATTTTTTAAATGATAGTTGTATAAAAACCGTAAGAAAATGAAATAATAAAATCGTTCGCTTGGATTTACGCGTTAATCACCTTTACGGTGGACATCGCAGTGCTCGTGCTCTCTACATATCTGATTGATCCACGTCTTAGGGGGCTAGCGCGCTACCGATGGGCTGTCCCTGGCCCGGTTCCCCGCTGTATTCATGGCCATATTCCTCCCATTGATAGTACCTATTGTTTTCTATCTTACAGTAGTTCGATCCAAGTACAAGCGGATATATAAAGATTCTAAGTTCCTCTACAGCCTCCCAAAACAGGTTTTCGTAACTACTGCTTAGAGAACAGTTTTTCATCGTTTGCTACCGTTTCTAGTAAGATAAACCCCGAAAATTCTAGTAACATAGGAATCACAGGAGAATCACGCAAACCTCCATCTTTTTATTGCCATAGAGATTTAGACAGGCTTTATCGTAGACGTTTGCTCTATGTATTTGTAATATGAAATTAAGAATAGCCCTCAATAGTTAAAGAAAAAAATACTTACTTTATCCGCTCATTGTATGGCGATAAAGGCAGTAGCGGGCGCTCTGGCTCAGAAGACGTTAGTGGTACTAAAAGATTTATAATGTGGTACCGAACATAATTATGTTTGTGAGACCTTTGGAAAAGGCAAGGTTAAAGGTTCATGTGAAGGGCAGGGTGACCATCCCCAAAGAGTTTCGAGAGAGGCTTGGGATTAGCGAAGGGGATCAGGTTGAAGCAATTTTGAGGGAAGACCAAAGGGCAGTGGTGATTCAGGTTCTGATAAAAGATTGGCTTGAAGACATGCTCAGTGTGCTAAAAAGGGTTTTCCCCGACAAGTCAACAAAGGAGATAATGAACGAGCTCAGACAAGGATGGGAAGAATACGCCGAAGAATAAATTTAAAGTCTGCCTCGACACAAGCGTCTTCATCAACGCCAAGAATGAATGGGAAGCAGGGTCCCAAAGCTCTCGAAACCTACTCAAATCCATTAGAGACGGAAAGGCTTTAGGAGTCATCTCAACCATAACTATGGCAGAGTTGCTCAATGGAGCTTACCGCATAGGAGCTGAGGAAGCTGATAGATTAAAGGCTGATTTTAGGGCTTTCGAATCCGCTGGCTCCCTGATCGTGGACTTAAATTTTCCTTTAGCAGACAAAATCGGCGAGCTGTGCGCAAAACACAACACAAGGATAAGACCTGACGCGATTATCGTAGCATCGGCCCTGATGGTTCAAGCGGAAGTGGTGGCGACCAGGGACATAGAGCATTTCAAGCCATATCAAAAAGAAATGTGGATAGCTGAACCTGAAGATGTTCTGCCGAGACTCCTGAAACCATGAGTTGCAACAAACCTTTAGCGGCGCTGATACTATTCATCTGCCAAGAAGAGTTCAGGATACTTAATGCATATGCTTTAATTGTGTTACTCCTAAACCAAGCCGCGGACGGTTTGCGTGAGACCCAGGATAAGTAACTGAATCCCATCAATTGTGAGGAAATAATACCCCCATGCTTTAGAAGCCCCCGGGTGATGAGGTGGACTTTGCCAAAATTCCACGAAGTGGAAGCAAAAGCGTGAGGACGGAAAGTGGCGGATAATCCGGCACGACCCTTAAAGAGAATAGACAACGTTTGTATACGGGTTTCTTCGCTTTCGACGATGGCGTTTGAGGAGCGATACGCTCGCCAATTTTTTAAGGTGTGAGAGCTCTATGTTTAATAAGGAGGTTAAAATGTTGGGTGAGAAAGCAGATTTCATAAAGGACTATGACCAATATGTCATAACGAGTTTTGGTGAGCCGTTCTCTATCGTTGTGGCTGAGGCCAAGGATGTCTTCATAATCGACATGGAGGGAAAAAGATACCTTGACTTTTGGGCTGGTGTAGCCACGGTGAACGCTGGGCACAACAACCCCGAAGTTCAGGAGGCTGTGAAAAAACAGATGGAGAAGCTGGTACACTGCTCATCCCAATCCTACTATACAGCTCCTCCACTTGAACTGGCCAAGAAGCTCGCTTCCATAGCCCCGTTCCAATCCTGCAAGAGCACGTTCCACACCAGCGGGTCGGAGGCAACCGATGTAGCATTAAAAATGGTTAGGAGACATGCTAAGAAACACGAAATTCTCACTCTTCAAGGCTGCTACCATGGACGAACCTATGGTGCGCACTCCATCGGCACTCCAGTAGGGGCCTACTCAAAATCATACGTTATGAGCCCATACGCTCCTGGTGCAGTTCATGTCCCAACTCCATATTGCTACCGCTGCAGCCTCGGGTATGAATACCCGCAATGTCGCAACCAGTGCGCGAAAATGATCGAAGACATCATAAACTTTGGCTCTTCAAGGGATGTGGCTGCATACATAGCTGAGCCCATCCTTGGTGTCGGTGGAATCGTGACCCCGCCTGACGAATACTTCCAAGAAGTAAAAAGGGTTCTGGACAAACATAGTATACTCTTGATACTGGATGAAGTTCAAACAGGCCTTGGCAGAACTGGAAAATTGTGGGGTGCCGAAGCCTACAAGGTTAAGCCGGATGTAATAACGCTGGCAAAGGCGCTTGGAAACGGATGGCCTATCTCCGCTGTTGTCGCGTCAGGGCAGATAGGGGACTCCTTTGAGGCTGGCGACCACTTCTCAACTTGGGGCGCAAACCCTGTGATGTGCGCCGCTGCTGGCGCAACCATCGATTTCATTGTTGAGAACAGGCTATGGGAGAACGCAGAGAAGATGGGAACCCTGTTGATGAAAAGGCTGAAGGAAATGGAGGGCACTTACGAGATAATCGGCGAGGTAAGGGGCAAGGGCTTGATGATCGGAATCGAAATAGTGAAGAGCAGAAAGACTAAAGAGCCCGGTGCTGATGAGTGCAAAGAGATTCGCAGGTTAAGCGCCGAATACGGTCTTATAGTGGGGGTTGGAGGGTTCTGGTCCAATGTTATAAGAGTCCAGCCACCATTGACGATCAGGGAGGAGCACGTCGACGAAGCGATGCAGGTCTTCGAAAAAGCGGTGAAAGAAGTTGAAAAACGAGTTGAAGAATAACCATAAACACTATTTAACTTAAATGAAAATGTGGGAGGGGAGGTCTCATAAACATGGAAAAACCGACAACTACATTACCAGAAGTTAAGAAGCACTACGGCAAGATTAAAAACTACATCAACGGGGAGTGGGCCGAATCGGATTCGGCCCAGATTTTAGACGTGGTGAACCCGGCCACCTCTGAAGTTATAGCCCAAGTTCCTCTTTCAACTCCTGATGAGGTGAGGGAAGCCATACGGGCGGCCAGAGACGCCTTTTGGGAATGGAGGGAGACGCCTCCGCTCACCAGGGCAAGATACATGTTCAGACTGAAAAATTTGATGGAAGAACATTTTGAGGAAATATCCAGGGTTCTCGTTCAAGAGCATGGGAAAACAATTGATGAGGCCCGAGGTGAAATGAGGCGCGCGATCGAAAACGTGGAGGTGGCCACGGGGATCCCATCCCTGATGATGGGGTACAATCTGGAGGATGTTGCAGAAGGCATAGATGAGTATTGTGTCCGACAGCCCCTAGGCGTTTTCTGTATGATCGCCCCATTCAACTTCCCTGCCTTGCCCCCTCTATGGTTCATGCCCTACGCCGTTGCCTGTGGAAACACCTACATCATAAAGCCCTCGGAACAGTGCCCAATCACTCAAAACAAGATATTTGAACTGATAAGTGAAGCTGGTTTCCCTTCGGGTGTAATCAACTTAGTCAATGGCGCCAAAGAGGTCGTGGATACACTTCTGGAACATCCGGACGTGAAGGGTGTGTCTTTTGTTGGTTCCACCCGCGTGGGGAAGTATATCTACAAGAAGGCCGCTGAGAACGGCAAGAGGGTCCAGTGCCAGACAGGGGCCAAGAACTTCATAGTAGCGATGCCGGACGCCGTCTTGGACAGAACAGTGCCAGCCCTACTGACCTCATTTTTCGGCTGTGCTGGTGAGCGATGTCTCTCAGGGGCCATCCTCTTAACCGTCGGTGACATTCATGAACGACTGAAAGAGAGGTTTGTGGATGCCGCCTCAAAGATTAAGGTGGGCTACGGCCTTGATGAAACAGTCCAAATGGGACCCGTTGTCTCCAAAAGGCACATGGAGCGCGTCTTAGGATATATTGATAAGGGTCTTCAGGAGGGCGCTACGCTCATACTCGACGGCAGAAACATAAAAGTCAACGGGTATCCTAATGGATACTTTATCGGGCCCACCATCTTCGATGAAGTCAGGCCCGGCATGGTCGTAGCTAACGAGGAGATCTTCGGGCCAGTCGCAGGCATCATCAAGGTGAAGGATTTTGATGAGGCCGTGGATATCATTCATGCCAATCCCTATGGCAATACAGCGTGCATCTTCACCTCGAGTGGAAAATGGGCCCGAGAGTTCAAGTACAGGGTCCAGTGCGGCAACATCGGGATCAACGTCGGAATAGCCGCACCCATGGCATTCTTCCCCTTTGGGGGATACAAGGATTCATTTTTCGGGGACACACATGGCCAGGGTAGAGACGCCATCAACTTCTTCACCGAAAGGAAAATTGTGATCACAAGGTGGTTCTGAATACCACTTGAACCTTCGGTTCCCTGAGCTGAATACCTTTAGTGCCGTCCTCAGCTTCGCCGTTGAGCTAGAAAGCCAAGCCATGAAATTCTACGAGGATGTGGCCCAGAATCAAAAATGCTCAGAGGCGATGGAGGCCTTCTTGGACTTCGCCAAGGAAAACAAAAGGCGCAAAGAACTTTTAGAAAGGGTACGCCGGGAAAACATCACCGAGATGATCCTTGAACCCATCACCGACTTGAAGCGAAGCGACTATCTCATCGAGGTGAAGCTGGACCAGGACACAAGCTACCTTGCCATTTTGGGACTGGCCATGGAAATGGAGGAGAGGGCCCATAGATTCTATCGAGAATCAGCCCGTAAGGCGAAATATCTACTGGCCGAGGTCAGTAGAACCTTCGAGAAAATAGCCCGAGAAAGGGCCAATCATGAGCTCAAATTGAAGTCACTTCACGATAACGCGCTACGCCCTAGAGATGCGAGGAGCCACATAGCGTAGTAATTAGCTTTAATTAATGAAATTGATGAGCGAGAAAAGAAACGTGTTATAGGCTTTGAAGTGGATATCGCTCATACTGCATTTCATACAGTTTATGCAATTTCTCGATTGTATCTATACCTTCTACGGTCTTGTCATTACGAAATCTAACAATCTTTGGAACACGTAGACTATAGCCGCTTGTGTATTCGTCTGTTTCTTGGATCTCCTGATATGTTGCCTCAACTACAACTGATGGTTTGACAAAGACTCCCTCATCGTCTTCGCCGATTCTCGTTTGCTCCACCACATCACGAAATGTATCCATCACATCCTCTGGCAGGTTGGAGACCCGCCCAATGGTGTAGAGCTTCCTCTCCTTAGGGTGCCGAACGGCCATCAGGAAAGAGGAGTAGAACCCGGCCCTCTTCCCCTTCCCATAGAGGGCCTTCACAATGGTGCAGTCGATGGTATCTCGCTCTGGCTTTAGCTTCAGCCATGTATAAGTTCGTTGTCCCGCCTCATAGGTGGAGTTGAGATTCTTAACCACAATGCCCTCAAAACCCTTTCGTAGGGCCTCCTCGTAAAACATCATCAGCTCCACCTCGTTTTTACAGTCTTTCCCCTCAGCGAGATACTCAGCCGGAACCACCTCCAGCAAGTATTTTCTTCTCTCTGAAAGCGGCAAACCTGCGAGCTCCCTGCCGTTTAGGAAGAGAATGTCAAAGGCTCTGATGGTCACACCGATTTTTTGCCTTCTCCGCTCCAATTCCCCTTCGGGGATTTCCCTCGGAACTGTTCTCTCCAACAAAGACTGAAACGGGAGGAACCTACCATTTTCATCAACGGCGACAACCTCACTATCAATAACGCAGCTGTGGGCATTTAACCGCTGGGCAATCTCAACGACCTCAGGCAGGGTTTGTGACTTTTCAATCGCCCTCCTTGAGAAGAGCCATACCTGAGTCCCCCACTTGTGTATCTGCATCCGGCTTCCATCCAGCTTGTACTCGGCACGGACAGGATACTCCACCTTGTCGGGCTCGTATAGGTGGGCAAGTTGAGGCTTCAAGAACTGTCCCGGTCGAAGTTTTATGGCAGAGAGGGTTGGCTCACCCGCGGGTGCAAGCAGGATGCCCTCGGTCAGTCCAAGTACAGCGCAAGCGCCCTCAATGAGCTCCGGCGGAGTATTATAAGCCTTTGCGGCGGCCCGGACCACTGTTCGTTGATGATAGCCCAGTTTTAGGTCGCCTAATAGGAGCCGAATGACGTACTTTGCCTCCTCCGGCGTGCTGAGCCTCAACAAACTGGAGATGTGGAGGTCTCGCTCCATGACTTTTGTAATCTTCGGGAGAATCCTAATTGCCTCAAAGACCTCTTCCGCTGTCAATTTCGGGTCCTTGGGCTTAGTCAAAAGGAAGGCCACCTCACCGTGTTCACCATAGTCTAGGAGCATCTTTCCCACCTCACGAATAGGCACTCCAGCGGCGAGACCGATGGCCCTCTCTATGATGCCTGGACCTACCTTCAGACTTTCCTCCGTGAGGACTCCGAGGGCAAGCCGTGCCTTCGTTTCAAGGTCTAAATCTTCCCGTTGAAAGAACTGGGTGAGTTCGGTTTCCTTCCCTTTTTTGCTTCCTAAAACAGCAAGGCGATCATAAACTTTCACAACACTCGAGAAGGGTGTTAGATTTTTTGGCTGTATCCCAGCCATGAATAAGCGTATTAAATAGTAGGGGATGCCCATCTTCCATTCGATATCTTCTGGGGTGAATCCTGATTCTAAGAGGTGTTGCACAGCAGCTCTTGAACTGCCATAGGTTTGAACGAGTTCCTCAAATGTGGGTGGCTTCACTAACGTCATGGTGTTTCCCTAATCATCTCGAGGGCTTTGGTATGGGTTCGAGGGGTCGGATGAAACCGTCCGGTGTGATGTCGACGCGAATCCTTCTTCGTTCAAAGTTACACATTCTACAATCTAACACCCGGGCAATTCTGACAAAATGCCCCCTCCCGGCATCAAGATCCACCTGTTGATCCTGCCAGTATACACGCCCATAGTCCACAATGATGGTTCCATCAAGGTTGTGAGCGAGCCCAATGCCCCCGGCCATGTCGTAGGTGTCCCAGGTTTCTGCACTTCTTTGATTCACGTAAAGCCCTGTGACTCCGTGTATTTGATTGTATCTCGCCAGCTCCATGACGCGATACTTTAAGGCGCCTCGATAGGATTCGAGAACCGTCACCGAATCCACGATAGCCAGATCTATCCCCTCCCTCTCAACGACGTAACGATACGTTTCAGCAAAGGTGTTCCAATCCCTTAGCTCTGGATACACAACCGTGTCGAGCACATATAGGTTTTCCATGATTTTGCCCCAATCCAGCCCCAGGATGTCCGCCTTCTGTTTCATGCGGGATTGAAGATCAAACCTTGGGGTGGCGCTTTTCCACGTGTCCTCCGCGGTGGCGAAGAGAACCTTTCTCCCAGCGGCCGCCACCCTGACAGCAATCTCCTCAACCAAAATCGACTTACCAGCCCCGGGCAATCCTGTTATCGCGAATTGGCCACAAATCGGCACACCGTTTAACGCTTCACCTTTCGGCGTCAAAAACAATTGATCCAGGAATGTACCTGTTGGCAATCCCATAAACTGTTTTTTTGCTTCGGGAGCCACGTCTGGGCGCAGAACAAGGGTACTCAATTTCTCCTCCTTCCGCTCAATCTCGGTTTTCATGGGCTTTGTGGCCAGCTCCCACTCATCCGCGGGTGCTCTGGCGCCCCTCATGGCCTCCGCCAATGTCTTCGCCATGGCCTTCATTATTCTCTCAACCTCAGGTGCGGCTTCCGGCTTCCTCTCTACCGGCGGAGCTGGAGGTGGCGTAACCACCTTAGAGATAACGGCTTCCGGGGCAAGAAGCACCCACATTTCCCCCCTCCTATCCACCACGCCCTTAGACCTCAAGGATTGAAGTAGGGAATAGGCTGAGTTTGGGCCGTACTTTGGCACCCCCAAACCTTCAGAGATCTCATCTAATGAGGCTTGGCCCTCATGGTCCCTCAGAAACCCTACGATGTCGCCTTCCTCGACCATAATCGTTCCCCAATTCTAAATGTACCTTGTTCCTATAAACTTTCTCGCTTCGCCAACTTAACCAGAAACGAGCTCCACATCCAAACTAAGAAAGGCATGATAGGAAATCGTTTAAGACCCAATGAACCATCTACATTTTGGATTGCGTATGTTGTCGAAGGCCTCCATAACCACGAGGGGAGCGGTTCTCTTAGGGAAGCATGTCGCCTGCGACGCACTCGATGAAACCAGACCGTTAAGGGTGGTTACCCACGCACATTATGACCACGTCCTCGGCTTACAGCAAAGTTTAAAAAAGTCTGAGGTAGTTGTGATGACCCCAGCCACTAAGGATTTGATAGACATCTTAAAGGGCCCGTCGTTTTTGATGGCGGGGAACGTAAAAACCCTCAGGTATAAAGAGGATTTCATGCTTAAGGGTGAGCGATTAAGACTATATCACACGGATCATATTCTGGGCGGTGCTCAGGCTCTTGTAGAGGATTCTGAGGGAACAAGGATCCTGTACACCAGCGATTTCAGACTGCCCGGGACGCCGATCATCGAAACCGACATCCTCGTTATGGAGGCCACTTACGGGAATCCCGCTCATGTGAGGCCATTTGGAGAAGCCATCGAGGATTTCCTCGTTTCCTTGGTGGAGCAGGGCTTGAGACGAGGGCCCGTATACGTTTTTGGCTATCATGGGAAGCTTCAAGAGGTCATGCAGATCTTGAATGATGCAAGGGTAGAGGTGCCGTTCATCGTTCCGGAAAGAGTCTTTTACATTTCAAAGGTTTGTGAAAAGCATGGGATGAGGCTCGGGGGATACATATCCACGAGCGATGAGGACGCCCAGGTGATGCTACAAAAAGGCGTACCATGCGTTGTCTTCCATCACATGCGTTCTCGCCGATTTGTGGGAAAGGATGCCTTCCGCATATATGTGAGCGGGTGGGAGTTTGGGACCCCATGCCGCAGAATAGAGGAGAATGAATACCTTATCGCCTTGAGTGACCACTCCGACTTCAAGGGACTGCTTCAATATGTGGAGGGAAGCAAGCCAAAAATGGTGATCACGGACAACTATCGGATCGGTGACGCCAAAGCCCTAGCAAGGGAGATACAAAAACGATTAAACATTCCAGCGAAGGCTCTGCCAGTCTAGCGTAATTCTTCTTTTCGCATCCACGTATCTTTCACAGGGTCCTTCTTTCATAGAGCGAGGAGGTAGGAATATGAAGGTTCTGATAAATATCCCTTAACAGATTTTACATGGAAGACCCGGGGAGCTAATTCTGCGTCTTACAACAGGCATTAGCCTATGACTATAGGCTCTTAACCTACCCCCTACCCCTATAGTTTTCTACCCTCCCTATCTCTTTCATAATGCTCGGACGTCGTCTCACAGCCCTTAGCGCCAGCTACTTCTGAGTTTCAAGAGGATAGGAAGGAAGGTTCTCTTAAAGACGCGCTAAGTATAAGTTAAAAATAGACTTAGAGGACATGGAGGATGAAGAAGAATGACCGTGAAAAACGACGATTTCGCGGTGATGGCTGCGCCGATTACTATCATCAGTAGCTTTATTTAAATTTGTTTTGGCAAAGAGAATAAAAAGAAGTTTTATCAATCATACAGTTGTAGTTGGAGGCTTACGTATGGAAGTTGAGGCTGTTGTTCGATACGAACCATTCAAAGAGATAGTGATCATGGAGTGCACCCAGTTTCCAACACCCGACGACCTGGCTCGATTTGCAAACATTGCCGCCGGAGGAAAACCTACAGGCCTCTACTGGGCTCAGGGGGTGGCATTCCTCTACTATCCATTGCCCACAACCACCGAGGCTGCTGCCAAGTCCCTAATTGAGGAGAAGAGGGTTTACTGGGCATTCGTAAGTTATACATTGATGCCCGAATACCGCCCGATCATCGAGACAAAAGAAAAGATCATGGTTCCTGTTATTGACATGTCGCCCAGCTCTCTGTTTCAAAAGGTTGCTAGATGGCTAAAGGAACAGCATTAGAATGTAATAAACATGAGTGCGCCGAGGCTCAACTGTTCTCTCAGACAAATTGAAAGGCTTCTTTCTGAGGTTAGAGCATAGTTTTAGCTGACGCTATAAAGTTATATGCTTATCTTGACACTTTATGCGAGTTACAGGAAAGGCGCCAATAAGGGCTGATTTATGTTCGTGAAAATGTTGACTGTTGGGATGCTGTACACAAACTGCTACATTGTGGGCTGCGCCGAAACCGGTGAGGCGCTGATCATCGACCCTGGCTTGGACAAGGATGCTGAGGCCAAGATGATTCTTAAGGAGGTTGACCAACACAATCTGCGGGTTAAGTACATCGTGAATACGCATGGTCACCCCGATCACACTTCAGGCAATGGGATAATCAAGAAGGCGACAGACGCCCCTATCTTAATTCATGAAGATGACGCAATAATGTTGAGCGCGGCTGGGAAAAGCTTGGTTAGGCTCTTTGGGTTTCATGTCGTTTCTCCACAGGCGGATAGACTCCTTCACAATGGCGATGTAATTCAGGTGGGAAGGGTTAGGCTGAAGGTTGTCCACACGCCTGGACACAGCCGAGGCAGCATATCCCTATTAGGAGAAGACACCGTTTTCACCGGAGACACCTTATTTGCGGGCTCCATCGGCCGAACAGATCTCCCGGGCGCCTCCTACAAAGAGATCATGCGCTCCATTAGGGGAAAGCTGGCCAAACTCCCAGATCATATGAATGTTTATCCCGGGCACGGGCCAGCCTCCACCATCGGCGAGGAAAAGAGGAACAATCCCTTCCTGCAAGACTTCTTGTTTAGTTCAATGACGTGACTGATTAGTAACCGAAGCACGTTAGAGTACCATGTATTGAATGGATGCGTTAATATAAAGTATTGCTTATTGCACTACTTTATTTAGCGTACCGATATCCAGTATTAGCAATTAGAAATTATATGATCACTTTATTGATACTGCTCAGCCATTTGGCTTTAAAATTTGAGTTAAGAGTTAAAAACACCTTACCTTTGATTATGTTATAGGTGAGTCAGGGTTAGGGAGTATTTAAGGATGGTTTTGACGAGCGAGGAAAAGAGGAAGAAACTGTTGCATGATGTTAAGTCTCGGTATGAAGATGCGGTGAGATTTGGCGAAGGCAAATGAGTGTATGAGGTTGGGATGGAACTCTGATTCATGTTTTTATTCACAATAAGCCGCAGAAAAAATAATTAAGGCTTTTCTCCGATCAAAGGGCGTTATTGCCAGGGGTCACAGGCTGGAGAGCTTGCTTAAAAGAGCCGAGGTTCACGGGCTAAAAGCCGATGATTTTGTCGAAAAAGCGAAGGGGCTATCAGATCAATACATGGCTCCTCGCTACCCAAATTTTAGGGAGGAGAGGGGCATAAAGCTTGAAGATTACACAGAAGATTTTGCGAAACAATGCTTGAGGACGGCGAAAATGATATGGGAAAGAGCGTTAGAGCACATAAAAAACATGATTTTGGAGTAAGCGAAGAGGGCTTTGATGTTGCCATATCCATTGAAAAATATAAGGATATCCTGCTAAAGAGCCCCATTAAAGTTGGGACAATTATCGTTATGGGCTCTAGAGCGAGGGGAGACTGGAAGCCCTGGAGCGATGTTGATGTCCTAGTAAATAGCGGAAAAGCTACCGAAGGGTTGGTTAAGATCGGATGTTTTGCAGATCATAGATGATGTTGCCATTAAGGCTGAGATTGAGGTGAAGGGTTTCACCCCAGACGAGTTTCTCAAGCTGATAGAGGGATTTAAACCTGACGGCGTTAGATGCTGCGGATGAGGGTGTGATTGTGCATGACGATGGTTATTGGAAGGAGGCTAAAACGTTGTTCAAAGAAATAAAGAAGATATACGACTTGAGGAAGATCGATATTGGATGGGAAGCATCAAAGCCCCTTTAGGATCATAGTTCAAAACGGTTTTAAATTCGATCTCGTTACAGCACTGGTCGTCGCGTCGTTTGAGGAATTTCGGTGATGTAGGAGGAACAGAACAAGAGGTGGTGGGACATGATGTTAGGCGGTGAATCCAAAAGGCGAATACTTACTTAATGCATCCTATCCAAAAACGTTGGTGCCATCATGGAAATCCAACTAGACTTGACAACCACGCCCCTCAATTTGGATCACACCCTAAGATGCGGTCAAGCTTTTCGATGGGGAAAACTGGGCGACTGGTGGTATGGCGTTATACGCGAAACCGTTGTCAAGATAAGGCAAATCAACGAAAAGCTGGAGTTCCAAACCTTTCCTAAAGAGGTGGGCACCAACCTTATGAAGGATTATTTTAGGTTAGATGACAACCTACCCCACATACTCTCCCAAATAAACAAGGATGAGCAAGTAAAACGGGCTATTCAGAATTTTTATGGGCTGAGAATCCTTCGGCAGGAACCTTGGGAGTGCCTCATCTCCTACATTTGTGCAACCAACTCGAATATTCCGGCCATCAAAAACATGATTCACAACCTTTCCGGGATGTTTGGCAGAAAAATAACTTTTGAGGGCCATGCCTTTTACACATTTCCCAAGCCCAGCGACCTGACTGAAGCACATCTTGAAGAATTGAGGAGGTGTAGGCTGGGTTTCAGGGCGGAGCTAGTTCTGGAAACCTCCAGAACCATAGTTGAAGGTGGGTTCGATTTGGAGGCGTTAAGGGAAATGACTTACGAAGAAGCCAAACGTGAATTGTTGTCGCGTCCGGGCGTGGGACAAAAGGTTGCAGACTGTGTCCTTTTATTCTCCTTGGACAAGCTGGAGGCATTTCCCATGGATGTTTGGATGAAGCGCATCGTTCTGGGGTTCTATTCTGGTCATTTTGAAAAGTCGTTCATTGATAAAATTTCTTGTCAAAGATCTCTTACGCATCGCCAGTATCGGGAGATCAGCTCCTTTGGAAGAAGATACTTTGGGGAGTACGCGGGCTACGCACAACAGTACTTGTTTTATTATGAAAGACGCCGATCCTAATAAAAAATCAGTTGTTGTAAAAGGCAGCTTTCAGAATAGGAGCCATCTATGGAGACTTAGATAAATCAAAACGCCAAGGGGACAGCTCAAGAATTGTTTTAGTAACAAGAAGCAATAAGCAACGCTGAAACTCAGCCGATGATAGTGGCATCGCATGGTCCCCCAGTAAGAGTGTTATTCCGTTGTACTTGCAAGATGGACCTTAAAACATAACAATTTTATTTATGTGGAACAAAATGAAGATGGATGCGTCAAGATTGGGAATGGGAATATGATGTTGGATAAGTTGAGTAGATGTTTGGAGCAAAGCACCGCAGATTATGTTGAAACTCGTCATCACAAGAGGAGCTCGCTGTATGTTTCTATCCGAGACGGAAAGATGGACGCATTAAGCAACGGGTTCATGGAAGGAGTCTGCTTCAGGGCCTTGGTTAATGGAAGCTGGGGTTTCTCCTCCACAACAAGGATGGGAAAGGAGGATATCGCCAAGGCTCTGCAAGAGGCAACGTCCTTAGCGAAGGGATCTCAACCGAAGAAGCAACGTTTGGCGAAGTTCGAGGAGGTTAAGCCTTACATCGACAACTATGTGACTCCTATGAGGATTGACCCTCGTGGAGCCGATCGAGAGGAGATCGTTGGTTTAGTTATGGAAACCGATAAGTCTGTGCGTGAGTTTTCCAAAACCATAGCCTCAGATACGGTTTCCCTTAGCATAGTTGATGACGACCTGGCGTTTCTAAGCTCTCAAGGCGCCCAAATCTCTCAGAGAATTGTACGGTGCTATGGAACCGTTATGGTGGTTGCCAGTAAAAATGGAAACATCACCTCAGCTTATGAAAACATAGGGGCACAGTCGGGGCTAGAGATATTGGACGAAACGCCCCTGATCGAAGCGGGGAGGCTAGCGGCGGAGAGGGCGGACAGACTCGTTTCAGTCAGAGTGCCGCCTGGTGGTCTTTTCCCAGTGGTCTTGGAAAACAAGATTGTTGGTTTATTGGCCCATGAGGCGGTGGGGCACTGCGCAGAAGCTGATCTAGTTTATGGTGGGAGCTTCCTAGCTACTAAAACAGGGGAAAAGGTGGCCTCAAGCATTGTGACATTGGTGGATGATGGCCGATATCCCTTAGGCTTTGGGACAATGAAGTATGATGATGAGGGTGTTCCAACCGAGAGGACGGTGATTATTGAGAATGGTATATGTAGAGGCTACTTGCACTCTAGAGAAACTGCCTACCAGTTTGGGGTGCCACCCACAGGTAATGCGAGGGCATGGACCTTCGAGTTTGACCCAATCATTCGGATGAGAAACACCCTCATAGAACCTGGCGACTACTCAATCGAGGAATTGGCAGAGGGAATAAAAGACGGATATTTCCTGAAAGGGGGACTTGGCGGGCAGGCAGACTTCACAGGGGAGTTCATGTTCGGAACCCAGGAGGCAATAAAGATCAAAAATGGGAAGTTCACCGAATCATTCCGGGGCGTTACCATCAGCGGAAATGCCTTTGAAGTATTGAAAAAGGTGGATGCCATCGGCAAGGATTTCATAATCCGGAGGGGGATGTGCGGCAAGGAGCAGATTAACTTTGTCGGGATGGGGGGCGCAAGCCTAAGAACCGAAGTGTTGTTGGGGGGTCGTTGAATGAGCTTACAAGATTTTACAGAGTTGGCCATTAGACAATGCGGAAAACTTGGAGCAGACGAGGCTGAAGCCTTCGCACAGAAGCAACGAATCATTGAGGTGGTTTTGGAGAGGGGCGAGCTTCAGAGTGAACGTGTCAAGTTTCGGCACGGAATAGGCATTCGACTTATAAAGGAGAAGAAGCTTGGATTTGCCTTCTCCTCAACCCTTTCTAAGCGCGGTGTGCTTAAGACCTGCGGTGAAGCCTTTAGCCTCGCAAGAGCCTCAACGCCCAATCCCGACTGGTTCTCCCT
The DNA here is from genome assembly GCA_001399805.1 of Candidatus Bathyarchaeota archaeon BA1. The sequence continues at coordinate 3,263 of LIHJ01000074.1, read as the reverse complement.
ACCCACGCCCACAAAGCTTCCTGGACCTCCAGCTGGAATTTTCGATAAAGAGGTAGCCGCTCTCGGTGGTGACGAGGTCTTAAGCCTCGCTGTTCGCGCATACGACGCCGTAAAGGAATATGACAAACGGGCGGTTATCGACGATGGTAAGTTTTCCTCAGCCGTGACTGAAGTGGCGATTTCCAATTCCCATGAAATCAACGCCGCAGAGAAGAGTACACTCCTATACTGCTTCATGGTGTGCGTAGCCAAAGAATGTGGAGAAGTTTCGAGCATGGCCTTTGAATACGATGTTGCCAGAACCATGAAGTTCTCGCCCGAAAAAATCGGTAGGTTGGCTGCCGAAAAGGCAGTTGCCTCCCTCAGACCAAAAACAACCAGCCCTTTTGTTGGTCAAGTTATCCTAGATTCCCTTCCAGCCGCTGAAATTGTTCTTTCACCCGTGATTGCTAGCGTGAACGCCGATAATGTGCAGAGGCGGAGAAGCATTTGGATGGGTAAGCTTGGGGAGAGGGTGGCTGATCCACAGTTGAGCGTCGTGGACGATGGACTGCTTCCCTCCGGTATTGGCTCATCAAGCTTTGATGCTGAAGGCGTTTCACGACAAAGAACACAAGTGATAGCGGGCGGTCTGTTGAAAGGCTATTTGCACAACTCCTTCACAGCCAACAAAGAGGGAAGAAGCTCCACGGGAAATGCCAGCCGACCAGACTACACCGCACCTCCTTTAATATGCGTTTCAAACTTTGTTGTTGAGCCCGGCAAGAAAAAACTTGAAGACATAATCTCTGAGGTTGAGAAGGGTATCATCGTGAGGAGATTCAGTGGCAATGTACGACCGGAAAGTGGCGAGTTCTCGGGGATAGCAAAGCAGGCGAGCTTCATTGAAAACGGCGAGGTAAAATATCCACTCAAGGAGACGATGATCTCTGGTAATGCCTTTCAAGCCTTAATAAATATCATTGAGATAGGAAGCGAGGGCCGTCCAACCCTATTGAATGCATATGTCCCGCCCATTTTACTTGACAAAATCAGCATAGTTTCAAAGTAGTCAAACGCTGGTAAGTAGGCTCCTCTCCAACATTTTTCTGAGTTATGGTTTAGGCAATGTTTTACGTAAGAACTTCCAATGGTGACCCATCTTGAACCCCAGGCTCCTAAGCAAAGCCAAGGATGCAACGTTGTCTTCTGTAGTGTAGAGAGAGACGGAGTCCATCCCTCTTTGGAACAGGAAGTTCATCGCTCGTCGTGTCAAGGCTTTGGCTAGACCCTTTCGGGTGTGGGATGGGTGGGTGGCGGCTGGCCCAAGATAGCCCCGCTTCGCGCCGTATCGTTGGTTAAATTCCCGGTCGGTTCTTGAAACCACCACAGAGACTATTTCTCCATGGAGTTCGGCGACATGAACCCATTCCTCGGTGAACATGGGATCCTCCGACTTCCATCTTGAAAGAGCCCCAAATCGGAGGCGTTCAAGCCCATAGGCGGCGTTCACCACCTTCACGAGAGCCTCTTCCTCATTTATATCAAGACTTCTCAAGATGACCCCCCTTGGCACCGGTGGGATAGGGCCCAGCCCATCCAGCCTAGCAACCATTTGATATAGACCACCATAAATCTCATAGCCTCTACGCATAAAGTCGGCAATCCTATTGCCCTCTGAGTCTAGAACCACAAACAATCTGTCGGTTTTTGCTTCTCTCTCGATCTCTGAAACAAGCGAATCCTCAATATCCTTTTGCCTAGGCCCAGGCTTAACGCAGAGCATCCACAGTTCCTCTCCATGAACGCCCTCACGAAGCACGACGAAACCCTCAACCTCCCTGTTTTCAGCTACCAAAATGGTGACTTCGCCCTCGTGTATTTCGGAAAGAAACTTTTCTTTGGTGTAGGGAATGAACTCGTATTCATCCTTGCAAGTTTCATTCAAAAGTTCAACCATTGTTGATAGGTCGGCTTCGATATAGTTTCTGATTCTCAATGGACGGCCTCCTAACCAATACGTTTTCCTGATCATATAATATTTTTTAACATAGCATTTAATAAGTTGCTCAATGCGGTGGCTACTCGCCTCTAAGGTTTGAAGATAGACCACCAAACCATTTCACAAAAGTCATTTGATCCTATATATCCAGCCTCACAAGGGGAAACTCGGGGTTTGTTTCATCTTTTATGTAAAATCCTCTTTTCAAATAAAGTTCGATAGGTCCGGATGGGTTGTTAAACGATCCCCTTCTCGCGAACGTCTCAAGGGCTTTGAAGCCTTTTCTCTTCAAATCGGTGATTATGCTGTCAAGCAATCTTATGCCAACACCTTTCCCACGTAGAACCTTATCGCTAATGTACAGGCAAGAAAGAAAAACTACGCCCTCTTCCGCCCTTCCAAGCGGTCCAGACTTATAGGTGCTGGCTTGTGGAAGCCTCTCAAAAGGAGCATATTGGGCATAGCCAACTGGCATATTGTTGTGATAAACAATCTTGCCACAGTTCCCGGACTCCCTCAGCGTTTGAAGAAACCACCCCTTCTTCTTCGCCACGAACTCCCGTTTTTCCTTTGGCTCTAAAAGACTTTGCTCCTTAAAATCTCGCGGGAATTCCCAATACAAGCAGGCCTTACACAACTCAGGGAGGTCGCCTAAGTTTTCCCGCGTGATATCCTTAATCACGAACTCCATGTACCAGTTTCCTCCAGAGATTATTACAATGCTTATTCAACTTTTAGGGTTATTTCATGGAACTCGCCTTTCACCATCTGAAACGCCGCTATATTACCATTAATAGAGGATAGAATCAGCCAGATGGCTCTGCCCCAAAGCCTCATAAATTGAAGGTCGATCATTGAGGGGCTAGCGGGTGCAGGGTGTGAATGAAACAAGCCGATGAATTGTAGCCCCTCTTGGTCTGCTTGTTCGAAGGCGTTAAATACTGTTTGAGGGTCAATCTCAAATTGTATCGTTGACTTTAGAATGTTGGGGGCGATCATGATCTTTGTTACGAGCGCTTCATCATCAATCAGTTTTCCAAAGAGGAGGGCACAGGCCTCCAATGGATGGCTCTTTCTAGCCTCCTCCCTCAATGAATTCAATTGCTGATTTGTTAATCGAAGGATCACAGTAGAGTCCCTCTTAATGTGGCATTCTTTGTACGAATTTCCACAGCTCCCTCTTCAGCGTGCTGGGGTATTTGTAGGGCTCTGTGATGGAGGTGTATGTTAAGGCGCCTATGGCCCGCCCAGTGGCTGAAATCATGTAGACGATTTGTAGGGC
>LIHJ01000064.1 GCA_001399805.1 Candidatus Bathyarchaeota archaeon BA1 | reverse complement strand
GGTCTATCCATTCCCTAAACTTTTCAAATATCTCCTCGGTCAAACGCAACCCTCGAGCTGGTTATATAATAATTGAAATAATAATATAAATTTTGTTTATTTATATTTTTTTGAAACACCAAACACCATATTAAAGCTAACCTGAAATATAATTTCGTTGTTGGAGGTGATGATTTGGGGCACATTTTCAGGAACATCATCTACGAGAGCCTGGATGGCGTTGCAAAAATTGTCATTAATAGACCACCGTTGAACATTCTGAATGTCGAGACAATATCGGAATTGGCCCAAGCCCTCGAAGACGCTAGGACAGACGAGGGTGTGAAGGTGGTGCTCATCACTGGCGCCGGTGACCGAGCCTTCTCTGCTGGTGTGGACATTAAGGATCATTTCCCAGAAAAAATCGATACAACCCTCGAATTGTTTCATAAACTGTTTCATTCAATGGCAAATGTTCATAAGCCAACCATCGCCGTGGTGAACGGCTTCGCTCTGGGTGGCGGATGCGAGCTGGCCGCTGCATGCGACATTGTCATCGCATCCGAGAAGGCTCAGTTTGGGCAACCTGAAATCAGCGTGGCGGCCATACCCACCGTTGCGACCGTCTTATTGCCCAGATTAATTGGGAGGAGAAAGGCTCTTGAATTGATCTTCACCGGCGACATGATAAGCGCGGCAGAGGCAAAACAAATCGGTCTAGTGAACCAAGTGGTTCCACCAGATAAACTAGTTGACACAACCAATGAATTGATAAGCAAGTTAAAGGAGAAGAGCCCAGTTGTGCTAAAATTGACCAAGATGGCAATCTGTCAGGGGCTTGACCTGGAGTTTAAGAAGGCGTTGGATGGTGTAACCGGCATCTACTTAAACCTACTCATGCGCACAGAAGACGCCATAGAGGGCTTGAAGGCCTTCCTCGAAAAAAGGAAGCCGGAATGGAAAGGAAAATAATGACGGACGTAATTCTAATGGGCTTCGCCACCTAAAACTTCATGATAACCCTGAGATAAAGTTGAGTGATTTAGATGCTGATCAGGAATTTCAAAGTTGATGATACAGATGAGATTGTTGAGATTCTGAAGTTGAATAATTAGTATGGTCATTCTGAGGTGGACGGACCAGAAGCAATGAAGAGGATTAAGATATGCGAATCCGCGGTATTCCTCATATGTGAAGCATACATTAGAAAGGCTTTTCTGAAACCTGACAACCAAACCTTCAAAATTCAAGGGAACATTCCCAGAATACCGATAAAGCCGAGGTAATTTAAAAGAGAGAAGCATAGAACAGAACAGCTTATGCATAGAGTCAGTAAAGTCATTATTGATAAAGCTAAAGGGAACGGCTTTAAAGCAAAATGGAAGGCGTTTTCGTCATATACGTGAATCCGAGGGGTACATCCCAGACTTGCCCGATACGTGGCTGTAAAGAAAAGCCGAATGGGCAACTGTTCAATCCCGAAGATTCAACAGAACCTGTTTGGCTAATATTCTTTAAGGTGTAGGGTTTTCACCTCTTGCCCGGCTCTTTCTGCAAGCTCCTCGTCCGCTGTGATTAAAGGTATGGCCAGTTTTTTTGCGAGGTACATATAGGATGCGTCATAAACCGTTGTATTCAGCCTATTGGCGATCTCGACCGTCTCCGTCATCTCATCCCACCTGGCATCATGAATGCTGACCTTTAGCTTTTCCAAGGCCACAAGTGATCGTTTAACTTCGTCCATTGTTAGCCTTTCAAGTTTAACGGCTCTCATGAGGGTGTTTGCAACCTCGAATATGATCAGGTTGGGTGTGTGAAGCTCTGCAAGCTTAGAGACATGGTTGTCCTTTAACTTTACAGCATTCTTTTCATAAGGTTCTCCTGAAAGAACCCACTTAACGACTACGCTTGCGTCCACAACTAGCCTAAGCATCGGGGCTACCTACCCCTATCCTCTCTGATCCACGTAACGATATCGGATGTAGGCGTGGTCTTCGCCCTCATCCTCACCTCATCTAACGTTGCCGATGCCTTTTTAATACCATCCTCCTCGATCCTCCTTAGAATCGCCTCTCTGAGGTACTCACTCCAATTTATCCCTAAACGCCTCATGTTCTCCCTTAACTCTCTGGGCAGCTTAATCGTAATCGATACCATATCCCCCATATCAATACCCAAGATAACACCTAAATTATGTACTTATAAGCATTACTGACTCGCGATGAGTTACGGACAGAAAAACGAAGTCCCTTCCCAGTAATGGACCGAATCATGTTGTCATGTTCGCAATATATTGCACTTTCTTGTCCTTTCATGTTCATTGTATCCCATGAAGGGGGAAGCGTATCGGTTTCTTTACATCCTCGATATATTCCTTCGTCTCTACTATTCTTCTCTCTACCTCATCGAGGGCTCGCAAATGCCTTTATAGGAGCATGAGCCATGCAGCATCCATTCCCTGGTGTAAAATCTGTCGAGGGTTTTCCTTTTACGACAATAGGCTCCTTTCCATAGATCTCATGAAGGGCTCTTCTCCTATCTGGCATAGCCGTGGGTCCGGTGGGTACAAACCCCCTCCTATCTAGGATGAGGGCATCGGTGGCTCTAACTGTGGCCCCCATGCCTTCTGAGCAGCATCGCGGATGTTCACATCAACCTCTTTTATGGCCTTGTTAAGAAGTCTTCGGCATCCTCGATGGGTTTCTCAACTTTGGATTCAGGGCTGATCACCGTACCTTAAGAATCCATCCCCACCCATAATAAATTTTCGTCTTAAACTATAGGTAAATGAGACACTGGTGTCAACACCCTATTCATCGCATCGTCGGCCATGGCCACAGCGTATCCAGCAATCCTTCGAAGGTCGCGGGCTATCATGCCTAGGATAATCCCTGTGTCCACATCCTCTATTTTCTCCCTAACTTTCACCAAGAGCACTTTCTCCTTTCCCCTGATCGTATCCATTTTGCCCATGGTGATGATGGCGAGTTTGACATCCTTTTTTAGAAAGGCTTGAACAGCCTTCCCTTGCATCTCATGCGCAACCTTAGACATGTCTTTCAGCATATCCAAGATCTCCCTATCGATCCCTTTCTTATGCTCGAGGGTGAGGAAGTGTCGGGCGATGGAGGACGAGTGATAAACCAGTCGGTTTAGGTCCCGTGCAATCAACGCGAAGGTGATGCATTCTTGGCAGTTTCTAACCCCCACCTTCTTTGCGATTGATCTGCTTAAGCTCGCGAGGGCTATCTGCCTTATTGTAATACGGTAGTGTCTTAGGGCCTCCTTGCTTCTCTCCATTACCTCAGCTGCAAGCTGAAAGTTGCGTTCGAGTATAGACCTTACCGCGTCCTCCTGTAAATGGAGGGAGAAGGAGGAGGTTTTCTCTATGAGGGATTCCAAGGAGAATATGGCAGGGTCGATCAAAACCTGAAAGCCCAGTTTATTGGCCTCTTCCTCAGCCACCTCGATACCGGGCAACTCCATGCGAAGAAGCTTAAGCCTTTTCTTATGCTCCGCTGGAATAATATCCTTCGAGACGATGCTGATCTTGTTGCTCCCCTGTATGTAGTAGGTGCCGATGCAGTATTCAAGGGCTCTCAGGTCTGGATAATCTTCAAGCTTTAGTGTTACCTCAAGGGGTTTTTCAAACGCTTCTGTTATGGGATACAGCCTTAAAGAGCCGTCTTCCTCCTCTGAAACGGCTATTTGTTCCCCGCTTTTCAATCGTCCTTTCTCCACCCAGCGTCTAGGAAGTGACAAAGTGAAGCTGCCACCTTTGATTTTCTGCAGCCTTCTAATCTCCACGCCTTATCCCCCGATTTTATGTTTCATCTGTACTACTTCATATTGCTATATAAGTTATATAAAAATGAACTTTGTTAATATTCTTTAAGCGTTCAAGGCAACGTTCATCGTGATTTTGGGTTTCGCTCATATTAAGGAGACGGTACATGGCTCTCCTTCCATGCTTTAGGCGGGGTTTACGCCCTCTATTAAGGCTAAAACGGGCTTATTTTACCCAAATTTAATGGTTAGAAAAGACATGTATCATCAGCTTAATATGAGCGTTGGGTTTAAAGAATTACTGAAAGGTAGATGAGGAAATGTGTGAAAAACCTATGGTTGGGCTATCACACTTTTCTCTTTTCACTCCCTCTTTCAGGAATGTCTCCATTTGACTAAAGGTTCCTTCAACCTCTTTTGGGTCCAAGACGCGCCGAGCCACCATGGAGACCAAGGCCTTATCGACTATAGTGAATGAGCTGAGACCAAATCCATCAAAGCTCCCTCGTCCAAGGCTTTTCTTGAACGGGCCTCAGCAATAACCTTCATCAGATCCATCATGATTTTAGTTAGTCTTCATTCAGCTTCATAAACCCACACCACACAAAAATGCTAACCGTCTAATTAAGGTTTCCAAATATATTTCGCAAACTTATTAGGTAGTAAACTTTAAAGACGGTACATTGCAGCTATCTTTTGAGGTCTGCTTAAAGGCTTTGAGGCATGATTCTTAAATTGTAATGACACCTGAGCGAGCGAGGGCATATCGTAGGACTACAGTTGCACCTTCTTTCATGCTCTATGTCCTCACTCTAATTTACTTCCACACTCTCCGCAGTATCCAAAATCCTCGGGCAGATTCTTCGCACCGCATTTTGGGCATTTTTTGGTTGGTGGACCCCACAGGAAGTCGTATTTTCCCTCTTTGATGAGCTTTCTGATCCAGTCGTACCTCGCCTTCCTCTTTTCTCTGAAAGCCCACAATCCTTCGAGGCATTCTATTCCACCAGTTTTGAAGGTGAACCAGTCTCGTGCGTGCTGGGCGGTTAATGACCATACGGCGTCCTTCCAGACGTTCAGGTGGGTCTTGGCGTATCTGAGGGATATGGGCATCTTGTCTAAGAGCAGTTTGCACAATTTCTCCACCGCCTCATCCAGTTTTTCATAGGGGACAACCTCGTTTACCAGCCCCCATTCCAGGGCCGTCTTTGCATCCACTACCTCCGTGGTGAGAAGCATCCAGGCTGCCCTACGCAAGCCGATCATGATTGGAAGCCATTGCGATGCTCCACCGATGGACGTCATCCCCACCCTTGGTCCTGGCTGCAAAAACCTAGCGTGCTCAGCCGCTATCGAGAGGTCACATGCGCAGTGGATTTCGTTGCCCCCACCAGCAACGGCGCCGTTAACTCGTGCGATCACCAATTTTCCGCAGGATCTTATAAGCCAAAGCATGCGATCATAGCTGTCCCACCACTTGTAAAAATCGCTTGGCTTCCTCGTGTATACCGTCGCGTATTCATCGACATCCCCGCCCGTACAAAATCCCCTGTCACCAACTCCTGTAAAAACTATCAGCTGGATGGAATCGTCCCACATGGCATCCTCAAGTGCCTGGTTTATTTCCCTTAGTGTGGTCAAGGTGTATGCGTTTAGTGCCTGGGGTCGATTTATGGCAAGTCTGGCAACATACTCAATCCAAGGCTTTTCGTATACTATTTCTTTAAATTCTTGCCTAGACATTTCCATCACTTCAGATGACTAATTTTTGTCCTCTTTAACCATATATAATTTTATAATCCGATTTTGCAACTACCTAGAGGCTAGGAAAATGGACCAAGGAAGGCTATGAACTCAATTGCAGGATGATGATTATATTCTGATCTCCGATAAGGCATCGCGAACGGCCTTTTCTTCTTCTGGATCCAGCCTCTTATCAATGTATAACATCCTATGAAGGGCCATTGCCAGCTCATCGATCGTTGCAACCAAACGCTCATAAGATGCATAATCACTCATGCCTGAAGCCTTTGCCTCATCAAGTAAGGACCTAATCTCCCTATAAATCTCAGCTGCCCTAACCGCAATCTTGGTCAACGTACCACCTGTAGTATCACTATTTTATGGATAAAAATGTTTCAAGATTCCTTATTAGAGTTTATTATTTATGTTGCACTTCCTCTCTTTTCCCATCCTGTTATTGAAGAGGCTCACGTGAGCCTGACTTCCAGAACTAATTATTATGTTACTCTAAACTTTTGAGCCATTCGATCCGGTGGAGTTAGCGAAAGAAACCGAAAAAATTGTCACTTGAAATGGACTGTGAGGACAAGGGCGTAAGTATGAGGCTTTCTACGCCACCGTGTTTACGGCGGCATCGTAACAGGCTACGTGTCGGTTGCTGTTTTCCCTCCGTGTTTTGTTGGGTGAGCTGGGAGGGAAGTGGGAAGGGGCTTTCAATCAACTGAGTGAGAAGAGTAGGTGAAGGCCCGCTCCCTTACGGGATCAGGGAGGAAGAAATATTAAGTAGAGAAAGACGGTTAGGCGCATTACGAAAGCAGAGATAGCTATCGTTGAAACGGGCAAGGATATG